>DAOUHR010000045.1:0-4761 GCA_034428635.1 Dehalococcoidia bacterium | reverse complement strand
AATGGGACAAAATGAGACAGAATGGGACGAATTATAAGAATTTTCTACGTCCCAACGGTGGCGGTCACACCGCCATATATCTCGCCACCGCGAATAGGGAATGACCGGAAACGAGCGAAAATGATCGGGGAAACAGTTTTTCACCAAGTGGGCTTTCCACAATGAATCGGAATTAAAGGTCATTAAACCGAATTCTGCACAATGAATCGGAACCAAATAGATTCATTGCCCAAAGCCGCCGCTAAAGCGGAAGAAACCAGACTTTCCGCCAACTCCCGAAAACTGCTACACTGACCGGACAGACGTCCCAGTGCAGCCCCACGAGGATAACAGCCCATGCAGCAGCCACTGGAAGATAGATTGACCGCCCTCGAAGCCTCCGCCCAGCGGCACGAGCAAACCATAGCCCGCCTGGACGCCATCATCGAAAACCACGACCAACTGCTGGAAAGACTCCTGGCCAACCAGGAAACCCTGCAAGCTAACCTGGAGCGCCTGGACGCCACCGAGCAACGCCTGGAATCCAACCAGGCGGCTCTGCAAGCTAACCTGGAGCGCCTGGATGCCAACCAGGAAGGCATGCAAGCCAACCAGGAGGCCCTGCAAGCTAACCTGGAGCGCCTGGGGGCCAACCAGGAAGGCATGCAAGCCAACCAGGAAGCAATCGTCAAGCTGCTGGAAGAGTTGACCCGTGACGCAGCCACCACCCGCCGCCTGTGGCTCCGCCTGGCCCAGCGCTATGGCTGGCTGGACGACGAGCAGAACGGCGCCCAGCAGGACCCGCCAATCTGACCCCTTGAAGGCCGGAAAGACCCTAAGGTAACCGCCCCCCATTCAGCCAGCAGGAAACACAGCCTGCCAGCTGCTACAACCGAGCCAACCCGAAACAAAAGCAGGATAAGCCGCAAACGGCGATCTTCCTGAGCCTGGGCAAACATTGGTGCATCAAAGAAGAAGAACGTGAGCAGGGACTTGGCACAATGAGCGGGAATCAAAAGGGATTCCTTGTGCAGAGCCCTCCAGGTGGCAAAATGTAGGGGCGCACGGCTGTGCCTCCTGGTCGCCGCCCAGCCAAATACCGGCTTGTAGTTTGACCATCACCCCCGTCCTTTGTATCATCACTCCATAAATACCCCGAATCGAACCCAATACAACGTTTCCCCCACCAGGAGGGCAGCCATGACACAGAACCAGGCAGGCACACTCGCCGCCGCCAGGCAGGGCATCCAGCGGATCGAAATCGACCCCGAACGCTCCGAGTCCCCCACTTTTGAGGGCCGTTCCTTCGGCAGCGTCGGCCAGTACGAAAAGCTGCGCGGCACCGCCTACGGCGAACTTGACCCGTCAGACCCCCGCAACTCCGTCATCACCGATATTGAACTGGCGCCGGTGAACGAGCGGGGCTTGGTGGAATACTCTACCGACATATTCATCCTCAAGCCCATCAACCTGGACCTGGGCAACCGCCGCGTCATTCTCGACTTCAACAACCGGGGCGGCATGCGGGTGGGCCTGCTCAACGGCGCCCGGGCCATCAACAATCCCACCACGGCCGCCGATTCCGGTACGGGCTTTGTTTTCGACAAGGGCTATACCGTTGTTGGCAACGGGTGGGATATCAGCGCCAGCGGCCACGACTCAATGACCATCAAGGTGCCAGTGGCCACCAACAACGGTGAGACCATCACCGGCCCCTCCTACGAGTACATCGTCTTCGACAACGAGACCACTCTGACCAGCGACCTGGCCTACGCCGCCGCCACCCTTGATAAGTCCGTAGCCCGTCTCACCGTGAAGGAACGACTGGACGACGCGCCGGTGGAGATACCGACGTCTGAATGGGAGTACACTTCTGATGAAGGAAAGGCGATCCGCCTGTTGCCCGAGGGGACGGCCTTCCAGCAGAGCCACATCTACGAGTTCACCTACACCGCGAAGGACCCGTTGGTGTCCGGTATCGGCCTGGCCGCCACCCGTGACTTCCTGTCCTTCCTGCGCCACGCTCCGGCATCGGCGGACAATCCCCTGGCCGGCCACGTTGACTACACCTATAGCTACTCCATATCCCAGCCCTCCCGCACGCTCAACGACTTCCAGTTGCTGGGCTTCAACCAGGATGAGTACGGCCAGCGGGCGCTGGACGGTATCCTCAGCCACACCGGCGGCGGCAACGGCGACCAGATCAACTACCGCTTCGCCCAGACCGACCGCACGGAGCGCAACCGACAGAACCACCGCTACCCCGAGGCAGTGTTCCCCTTCGCCCACCCGGTGACCACCGACCACCTCAGCGGCAGGACCGCCGGCCGCAGCCAGCAGGGCGAGGCGTCCAACACCCTTCCTAAGCGTTTTGAAATCAACACCGCCAGCGAGTATTGGGTCAAGGGCTGCTCCCAGCTTCACACCGACAGCCAGGGCAACGACCTGCCGGACCCGGAAAACGTGCGCTTCTACCTGCTCTCCGGCCTCTCCCACGGCGTGGGCGACGTCACCAGGAAGGGAAAGAACCAGCAGTTCACCAACGGCGTCAGCCCCTTCGCCGCCCACCGGGCCCTGTTGCTAGCCCTGGACAGTTGGGTTAGCGAAGGGATTGAGCCCCCGGCCAGTCGGGTGCCCCGGGCTGCCGAGAATGCGACCTTCGCCGTTACCCGCCCTGGCTATGAGACCGGCTGCGTTCCGGCCGAGAAACTGGGCTGGCCCGACATCCCCGGCGTTACCTACACCGGCGTCATCACCACCCATTATTGCCTGGACTATGGTCCTGACTTTGACCAGGGAATCGTCGCCAACCTTCCACCCTCCCTGGCTGACCGGCCCGCCTATCCAGTCTTCGTTTCAAGAGTGGACGAGGACGGCAACGAAGTAGCGGGAGTGCGCCTCCCGCCCGTGGCGGCCCCCGTAGCCACCACCACCGGCTGGGCCCTGCGCCGCGCCGGCTTCGGCGAAAACGACGGCGGCGAGGGCGACGGCCAGCACATCCCCTTCGCCACTACTAAGGCGGGACGCCTGGCCTCCGGCGACCCGCGTCTCTCCCTCGAAGAACGCTACGGCAACCACGACTACTACGTGAAGGCCGTGGCAAAAGCCGCCCGCCAGCTCGAAACCGACGGCTTCCTCCTCCCCGGGGACGTGCAGAACTACATTGCCGAGGCCGAAGCCAGCGACGTGCTGCGTTAGGAGAAAACAAGTGTGCTCCTGGCTGTTGGAAGAACCCTGCTAAGGGGTACCGGAAGGTCGATAGCAAACAGAATCGGCGCTGCCTGCATTGTGGTCGCGCCGATTCTCAATCACCGGTTCTTCTCCGCTTAGTAGAAAAAAGCCAAAGCGGCGGTTACGCCTGCTGCTCCAGCCCGAAGCTCTCCACCGCCAGGTTGACTATGTGCTCGCCGATGGCCAGGGACGAGGTGGCGCCGGGGGACGGGGCGTTCAGCACGTGGATGGCCTGCCTCCCCTGTAGAATGGAAAAGTCGTCCAGCAGGGCGCCGTCGTTGGCTACCGCCTGCGCCCGGACTCCGGCTCCGCCCGGGGCCAGGTCTCCGTCCTTGATCTCGGGAATCAATTTCTGCAGGTCATGGACAAACACCGACTTACTGTAGGAGCGGTGCATCTCCGAAACGCCGGTGCGCCAGTGTTTAGCGGTCATCTTCCAGAACCCGGGATAGGTGAAGGTACCCAGGGACTCGCCCACGTCCACGTTGCTCTTGCGGTAGCCCTCCCGGGCGAAGGCCAGCACGGCGTTGGGGCCGGCTTCCACGTACCCGTGAATGTTGCGGGTGTAGTGGACTCCCAGGAAGGGGAAGCGCGGGTCCGGCACGGGATAGATCAGCCCCTTCACCAGGTACTGGCTCTCGGGCCGCAGCGTGTAGTATTCACCTCGGAAGGGGATAATCCGGATGTTGGTTTGTTCCCCCATCATTTCGGCGATACGATCGGCGTACAGGCCGGCGCAGTTGATGACGTGAGACGCCCGCAGGGAGCCGCGGGTAGTCTCCACGGTCATCGCCCCGGCGGAACCGCCAATGGACTGTACGGCTGTGTCCATGTAAACGTCGCCGCCCTGCTCCTGGAACCTGGACGCGTAGGCCTCGGCAACCTTGACGTAGTCAACGATCCCCGTGGCCGGCGACCACAATGCCTTTATCCCGTAGGTATGGGGCTCGATCTCCTTCAAGCGTTCCGGGCCGATCATCTCCAGGCCTGGCACCCCGTTGGCCACGCCCCGCTCGTACAGGTTGTCCAACCGGGGCAGCTCAGATTCGTCGGTGGCGACGATGGTCTTGCCGCACAGGTCGTACTCGATTTCGTTCTCGTCGCAGAACTGCTTCAGGTCCCTGGCGCCGCCCACGCAGAACTGGGCCTTCTGCGAGCCCGGCCGGTAATAGATGCCCGAGTGGATTACGCCGCTGTTGTGGCCCGTCTGATGGCTGGCCAGGTCCGTTTCCTTCTCCACCACCGCAACCTTAAGGCCCTGGGGAAACCTTAGGCCCAACTGCATGGCAGTGGAAAGGCCGATAATCCCGCCCCCAATAATAACAACGTCGTATTCCATGGAGTTCATAGCATTCCTCCGCCTTAGGGAAACCAAAGTCCCGTTGGGAAAATCATGCCTTGGCAGGCACTTCGGACAATGCCGAGCGCGCTATCCGGCTCTTGACCGCATTGATTGGGCTACACTGTAATCAGACGTGGGACTCTTTTCAACCGTCAAGGCTGGGGGGCAGAGATAACGGGTTAGCCCTTTCCTTCAGTCTCGTCACCATT
>DAOUHR010000044.1:0-6165 GCA_034428635.1 Dehalococcoidia bacterium | reverse complement strand
GCTGCTTGGCCTTGACCAGTTCAAACTCCCCGATAAGAAACCGCCACTTCTGCACCAGGTTTCGCTCAATGGTGCGATCCTCGCTGTTGTTCCGCATATTCGCCTCCAGATCGGTACTTCCTTTTTATACCCATCTGTCAACGAATTACCTGACACATACAAGAATGACAGCCTTGCTCGTTCAGGGTGTCAATTCTTTAAGATGCGATTGCCAGGTGGGGTTATACCTTGCGGTAGACGATATGTGAGCGGTTGCTGGTATGGGGGCGGATCATGGGGGCCCAGTCGCCAGTGTCTGACGCGGCCACCCAGGCATCAGTGAAGGGCACTTCCGGCGAGTCAATCTCGTAGACGGCGGCGTACCGGGCGGTTCCCTCAACGTCAGTAGATTCCAGCTTGTAGCGGGTGCAGCTGTGGACGCCGGGGGCTTTGACGATGTTTGGAATGTGCTGGGTGTCGTAAATCCGGTTGAAGTCCGCTTCCAGTTCTTCGGGAATGTCCATTTGGACAAGGTAGATGTAGTCTGCCATGGTTAAGACACCTCACAGAGATTCACGATAACGGCGGCACGGGCATTGACGGCCCCAGCCAGTGGGGAATAGAATTGGAGGCCAGCGACCGACAGTGAGCCGCTCCTTCAGCGACTCCCGGTCGCTCCTTTTTTGGAAAAGGGCGCAAACGGTTGTTTGAGTATAAAGTCCGCACCTTTATATAGGGTGCGGACTCTGTTTTAACTGAGGCGTCCGCGCACCGGTTCAATTTCACTCCGAACACTTCGCGTTGGCTCAGGGTAAGGCGCTACAAAGAACCTAAACCAAGGCCGAAGTGGGACGTGCATTTCCACAATTGGCGTGCAGGCAGCGGGTCAAGATTACCAACTGCCATATTGTCAGTCCGAGGAAAGCGACAGATCCAGACTTCTAAAGGGCGGGAACGTATTCGGTAGCCAGGATCTTAGATCCTTCACTTCGTTCAGGATGACAGTCTTTCCCCGGTAGGTCATCCCTGTGTACATTCCATCATGGCTTTGGTTTAGAATCTGTCTCACGAGCCGCATTCCGGACCGCAAGCCGGGCTAGGCGGCAGGGTTCCGGGTCATTCGGCAAGTTCTGGGCGACATGACATCAGTTCAGGGAATTGAGACTTTCAAAAGCCGATTGCCCTGTTTACTTGCCTGGCGACGAACCGTTGAGGACTAAACTAAAGCAGGGGTGGGATGCGCATTTCCGCAATGGGCGGGCGGGCAACGGGTCAAGATTACCAACTGCCATACTGTAAATCTGAAGGCAGCGCCTGGTCCGGACTTTTGAAGGTCGGGAACGTATTTGGCAGCCTGGATTTTAGATCCTTCACTTCGTTCAGGATGACAGTCTTTCCTCAACAGGATGACAGTCTTGCCCCAATAGGTCATCCCTGGGTACATTCCATCATGGCTTTGGTTTAGTAGGTCAAGTCCGTCTCCACTCCTTCGGGAAGCTCCACTGCCAGGGCCTGGAGGCTGTGGGCCAGGCCGTGATAGTAGGCCACCACTATCAGCACGTCCACAATACCGGCGTCGCCCACGATGGAGCGCATGGCCTCGAAGGTGGCGTCGGATATGCGGTGGTGGCGCAGCAGTTCCAAAACGAACTGAACTACGGTGGCGTCATCGGCGTCGAGGCCGTTGGGAGCGCGAAACTCGCGGATGGCGGCAATCAATTCGTCGCTGAGATTCGCTTCCTTTGCGCCCCGCTGGTTGACGGTCCAGACGTAGTGGCCGCCGGCTTCCCGGGCCGCCGTCAAAATCGCCACCGCCTTGACCCGTGGGTCCAGCGGAGTTTCGAACCGGACATACCCGCCCAGGCCGGCAAAGGCCGCGGCGGCCTGGGGATTGTTCAAAAGGGCGGCATAGTTGCGCTGCACGCCGCCCCGACTGGTTTGGATATCATCCCAAACCGCCTGCCCGGCGGCATCCATGTTTTCCCTAGTGGCGAAAGGCACTCGGGCCATTTGACTTCTCCTGTTGGCAAATTTTTCAGTCGGATGTTCCGTTGCGGCTGTTCAAGCTTGGGGGTGGTTCGTCGAAGGTCTCGCCTTGCTTTTCCGCCTTTTCACGACGGCTATTCCATTCCTCCCACTTGGCCTGCATTTCGGCATAGCCTTCTTTAAGGCCTGCCTCACGGCCTGCCTCGCGGCCTTCCATAAGGCCTTCTTCCCTCGCCTTCCTTCGAGCCTCCAAGTCCTTTAGGCGGTTGCGCTCTCGAAGTATTGCGGAAATTACCATGTCCCCTCCGTCAGCGATGATGTAGGAAACGATAAGGGATGCACCGGCGGCGCGTACAATCTGTTCGGTTACGATGGACTGAATATGGAGCCAGTCGCCAGCGTTGGACCTTGCCAATTCACTCAATGTATTGGTAATGGTCAGGTATATTGTACCGCCGCCGAAGAGTCCGTAAAACCAGCGCAAGGCACCCCCGCGTATGCTGGGGATGCCAAAGCGCTGTCCAGGTACATCTGATGCCAAGGTTTGCGCCTAGTCGGCAGCCTGCTGCACGTTCTCTCCGTTCTTCTCCCACAGGGCTTCGAGGATGGCGCCGGGAGACATGGGAAGCCTTTCCATGCGGACGCCGATGGCGTCGTGGATGGCGTTGGCGATGGCGGCCATGGGAGGCACTATGGGCACCTCGCCCACGCCGCGGACGCCGTAGGGATGGCCGGGGTTGGCCACTTCGACGATGACGGTGTCGATCATGGGCAGGTCCAGGCTGATGGGCATGCGGTAGTCCAGGAAGCTGGAGTTCACCATCTGGCCATCGTCGCTGAAGTAGTACTCTTCGTTGAGGGCCCAGCCGATGCCCTGGACGACGCCGCCCTGCATCTGGCCTTCCACGTAGCTGGGATGGATGGCCTTGCCGGCGTCCTGAACGGTGGTATAGCGGAGGATATCTACTTTACCGGTATCCGGGTCTACCTCGACGTCCACAATGTGAGTGGAGAAAGCCCCGCCGGCGCCCCTGGGGTCGACGCTGACCTGGCTGGAGATGGGCCCGCCGGAACCGTTCAGCTGGGCGGCAAGTTCCTTGAAGGTCATCTTCAGGTCGGAGTCGGACTTGTGCTGGAAAACACCGGCCTCCAATTCGACGTCCTCTGCGGAAACTTCCCAGATGGTGGCGGCCCGGTCGATCATCTGGTTCTTGATGTCCTGGGCACATTCGTAGGCTGCCCAGCCGCTGGCGAAGGTGGTGCGGCTGCCGCCGGTAAGGAAGGTGAAGCCGACGGAGTCGGTATCGGCCACGCTGGGGCGCACATCCTCGGCGGGAATGCCCAGCACTTCCGCCGCCTGCATGGCGATGGATGCGCGGGTACCACCGATGTCAGTGGAACCCTCGACCAGGCTGATGGTACCGTCGGCGGCAACGCCGATACTGCAACTGGACTGCATGCCAATGTTGAACCAGAAGCCGGAAGCGATGCCCCTGCCCTGGTTGGGGCCGGTCAGCGGAGTGTTGTAGTGCTCGGTGGCTTTGGCGGCCTCGACGCATTCAATGTTGCC
This sequence comes from Dehalococcoidia bacterium, assembly GCA_034428635.1. GTDB lineage: Bacteria > Chloroflexota > Dehalococcoidia > Lucifugimonadales > UBA3495 > Bin22. The sequence goes on along the minus strand of DAOUHR010000044.1, from coordinate 2,630 downwards.
AATTGCCGGGAACTCGGGGCCGTCGACCCGCCGGGTGCCTTCCTTAGAAGCGTTACGCAGGCGGAACTCGATGGGGTCCATCCCGATCTCCCGGGCAATCTCGTCCATCACTTGCTCGCCACCGAAGGCGCCGATGGGAGCGCCGGGCGCACGGTAGGGGGCCACTTTCGGCTTATTGACCACCACGTCGTAGCCTTCGGCGCGCACGTTTTCTATATCATAGGGCGCAAACATGCACTGGGCGCCCATGGTTACGGGTGAGCCCGGGAAGGCGCCGGCCTCCAGGGCCAGCGACGCATCGGCGGCCGTTATCTTGCCATCCCGGGTGGCGCCGACCTTGACCCACACTGTGGAACCAGAGGTGGGGCCCGTGCTTTCAAAGACATCGGTGCGGGACATGAGCATTTTTACCGGTTGGCCGGTCTTCCTGGAAAGGATTGCGGCCATGGGCTCCAGGTAAACCGGAATCTTCCCGCCGAAACCGCCACCGATTTCCATGGGGACTACCTTTATTTGGGAAACCGGCATATCGAGGATCTGGGCCATAGAATCGCGGACGGCGAAGGCGCCCTGGGTGCTGGTCCAAACGGTCAGTTTGCCGTCGGCATTCCACAGGGCAGCGGCGTTCTGGGGCTCGATGTAGCCCTGGTGCACGGTGCTGGTCCGGAAGGCTCTCTCGACAATAACATCGGCCTCGGCAAAGCCCTGGTCCAGGTCTCCCATCTCGTAGCGGAAATGCGAGGCAATATTGCTGCGCTTGTCGGTCCGCTCACCGAGTTCCGTCGTGGTCAGGTCTTCAATAACCAACGGGGCGTTGTCTTCCATAGCCTGGGTGACGTTGATTACCGGTGAAAGGACTTCATAGTCCACCTCGATCAGGCCAATGGCGATTTCGGCCACGTGGGGATTGGCGGCAGCCACGGCAGCCACGGCATGCCCCCGGTACAGAGCCTTGTCCTGGGCGAGGATATTCTCGCTGGAGAAGCGGACGCCACGGCCGGGGTTTTCCATGCTGGCCACGGGGAGGTCTTTGCCGGTGATTACGGCCTTGACGCCGGGGTAGGCCTCGGCCTTGCTGGTGTCGATGGACTTAATGCGGGCGTGGGCATGGGGACTGCGAAGCACCTTGCCGTGCAATAGGCCGGCCATGTGGAAATCGCCGCCGTACTTGGCCCGGCCGGTAACCTTGTCGGTACCGTCGTGGCGGACGGGGCGAGTCCCAACCACGCTGTAATCAGTATTTGACAGCACAATATTGGACATAGATAACCCTCTCAATCAAGGAATTTTAAGGGAGTTGGACTTGATGGGGGCATTGTACCATACGGGTATCGAGAAGATTTATCCACGAATAGGCACTAATGTTCACTAATTGGGGCGGAGAGCAGGGCAATCGCGTTTTAGATTCAGACTATAGTTGGCAGACATCCGCCAGAGATAAGACAGGTCGCTCTGAGCTTGCCGAAGGGCCTGAAATCCTGCATGTCAGCCCGGTTACGGGTCCTACAGTCGGCCTGTGGGATGGAATTTAGATTCTTCACTCCGTTCAGAATGACAGCTAATTTAAGATACGATTGCCCTGCTCTACCTACCGACACACTTGACCACCATGCCCAACTTCAACTATGGAAATGCCAGTTAAGGGCAATCCATCCTCTTTACGGCCATCCATGATCTCCTGAATCTCATTCGCCAGTGATGCGGCAGATACCACAGTGTGTAACGGTTCAGAATTCACATCCAGCACCAACTCAATGGCCTCTACGATGTTTTCCAGGGCCGACTCACGATCATCGCCCTGGCTTACGCAGCCGGGCAGAGCGGGACAATAGCCCGAGAAACCCATTTCTTCCTGTTCAAGGATAACCGTGAATCTGTTCGGACTCTTCGAACGTTCGGCCATAGAAGTGTTTTCTCCTTCAGTATTGCGGTCAATTATAGGAAAGCCCCCGGCATTCACCGGGGGCTGTAATCACTAACCATTTGGTTTTTGGTAGCGGGGGTAGGATTCGAACCTACGACCTTCGGGTTATGAGCCCGACGAGCTGCCACTGCTCCACCCCGCGATGCAAGGAAATCAAAAGAAGTTGCACCGAAACAAGAAACCCTGAGTAATTGCCCTGAAAACGATATCACTGCGTCTGGAGTCCATAACGTGGGTCAAATCTCTCGACCGGTTAGTATCGGTATGCTGAAACTGTTGCCAGCCTTACACATCCGACCTATCAAGCAGATAGTCTCTCTGCAGTCTTACTCCCGAAGTTAATCGGGTAGGGAGGCCTCATCTTGGGGGATGCTTCGCGCTTAGATGCCTTCAGCGCTTATCGCTGCCAGACATGGCTACCCAGCGCTGCTCCTGGCGGAACAACTGGAACACCATAGGTCTGTCCCTCCCGGTCCTCTCGTACTAGGGAGAGGTTCCCTCAAGCCTCCTGCGCCCACGGCGGATAGAGACCGAACTGTCTCACGACGTTCTGAACCCAACTCACGTACCCCTTTAACCGGCGAACAGCCGGACCCTTGGGACCGCCTTCAGCCCCAGGATGGGACGAGCCGACATCGAGGTGCCAAACCTCGCCGTCGATGTGAACTCTTGGGCGAGATAAGCCTGTTATCCCCGGGGTAGCTTT
>DAOUHR010000043.1:0-5091 GCA_034428635.1 Dehalococcoidia bacterium | reverse complement strand
GACCTCAAGGGACGGGGCCACCAGGGTATGGGCCCCATCAGCAACAACTGAATTTCAGTAAGGAGCGAAGCATTTCCCAACGGCGAACGGCAATAACAGATAAGCGCTGACAGAGTAGTAGTACACACTAATGCCTGTTCAATCGTAAATGCTTGCCAACCTTTCTTTGTTTTTTTTGACGCAATCTTTCCCACAAATGGTAGAATGCGAATAAATCGGTAGCATTGTTTCTTCAGGAGAGGACTGATGCTGGATGCTAATATAGAGTTGATTGCGCATTTGATGCGGCGGGCCGGTTACGGTGCAAACCGGGAGGAACTGGAAGCCCATGCCGTCAAAGGCTACGAAGCCACGGTAGAGGAACTGCTGAACCCCAGGGATGAGCAGCGGCTAAGTGATTACCTCATTCGCCGCTTCCACCCCGAACTTTCGGGGATGATGGGTTCCCAGGCCCCCGGCGAGAACTGGCTTTACCGCATGGCCACCACCACCGCCCCACTGCAGGAAAAGATGACCCTCTTCTGGCACGGTATTTTCGCCACGGGCTATAACAAAGTCATCCACGGCAAGGCTCTGTCGGACCAGACCAGGATGTTCCGCCAGCATGCCATGGGCAATTTCCGTACCCTGCTGCTGGAACTCTCCCGCGACCCCGCCATGATCATCTGGCTGGACAACCAGGACAACCACAAGGGCGCCATTAACGAGAATTACGGGCGGGAACTGCTGGAACTCTTCTCCATGGGAGTGGGCAACTACTCCGAACAGGACATCAAGGAATGCGCCCGGGCCTTCACCGGCTGGACCATCGCCAACCGGGAGTACATGGAACTGAGGTCCCAGAGAGACTCCGACTGGCCCTACGGCCGGATATCCTGGCACTTCGAGTACCATCCGGAAGACCACGACGACGGGGAAAAGGAGTTCCTGGGCGAGCGGGGCAACTTCAACGGCGAGGACATTGTCGACATAATCTGCCAGCAGCCGGCCACTGCCCGCTTCATCTCCCGCCACCTCTACAGTTTCTTCGTGGCCGATGAACCACCGGTTCCAGAATGGCCCTACACTCCTCCGGCAGACCAGGAGGCCATAGACACGCTCTCCCAGGCGTACTTTGACAGCGGTTACAACATCGGCGCCATGCTTCGAGTCCTCTTCAATTCGGACTTCTTCAAGTCGGTCGAGACCCGCTACCGCAAGGTCAAGAGTCCGGTGGAACTGGTGGCCGGAGTGCTGCGCCTGACCGGCGAGTTCGACCGTCCACGCTACGAAATTCTGGAGCACTTCAGCCAGGCCTCTTACATGGGACAGATACTCAATAACCCGCCCAGCGTGGAGGGCTGGCACACCGGCACCGACTGGCTGAACAGCGGCACGCTGGTGGAACGAATCAACTTCGCCAGCAAACAGGTCGGCGACGCTACCAAGCCGGGCATTCGCAACATGGTGGAACGCGTAAGCGCCGCATTGGGCGAGTCCACATCCCCCGAGCGCCTGGTGGACTCATGCCTGGAAGAGGTGGGCGCGTTGCAGGTAGACGAAGATACCCGCCGGGTGCTGGTGGATTTCTCGTCAAGAGGCGGGGACAATATTGACCGCCAGCAAATAGCGGATTTGCTCAAGATGGTGGCGGCAACCCAGGAGTTCCAAAGGGCTTAATGACAACTATTTCTTCGAAGGCTGATTCACCAGATTTCGTCGAGGCGCAGCTATGACTACTGCACAGCAGACCGATTTTCTCGTTTACGACCGCACCCTGGGCATGACCGTCATGGAGGGCAAGGGCTTCTACTATCCGGTAGATACCGTAGCTGGCACAGGGGACCGCCTCTACGTCATCAGTCGCAGCAAGGAGGAGACGGCGCGGGGTATCCGGGTCACCATGTGCGATCTGGACAGCGGGTACTTCGGCAACTTTGGCGGCTATGGCTTCGACGGCGGGCAATTCGTCTGGCCGGCCTGTGGGGCGGTGGACAGCCAGGGCCGTTACTTCATTAGCGACGAGCGGCTGAACCGAGTAACCGCCTACAGCCCTGATGGCGGTTACCTGTTCCACTGGGGCACGGCAGGCTCCGGTGAGGGTCAACTGGATACCCCATCCGGCCTGGCCTTTGACAGCGCCGATAACATCTACGTCGCCGACGCCTACAATAACCGGGTCCAGAAATTCACCGCCAGCGGGAACTTCATACGGGTGATCGGCGGAGAAGGAAGTGGGGCGCTTAGCCTGCCCTGGGGCCTCGCCATTGACTGTAAGGATAACCTGTACGTGGCTGACTTCGGTAATGACTGCGTGAAGAAGTTTTCAGATCAGGGCGAGTTTTTGGCCAGGTTTGGGGAGTCGGGCCGTGGCGACGGCCAATTCACCCGCCCCGCGTCGGTCGCAGTTGACCAGGATGGCTACATCTACATAGCCGACTGGGGCAACGAGCGGGTGCAGGTGCTGGACGCCAACGGCGAATTTGTGATCAAGCTGCGGGGAGAGGGGACAATTTCCGAGTGGGCCGCCAACTTCCTCAGCATCAACCGGGAAGAAGCCGCCGCCCGCGCCACCGCCAACCTGGAAATGGACATTAACTACGTAATTGACGATCCCCATGAGGAATCGTCTCACATCGAGAAATATTTCTGGTGCCCCTCCTCCGTCAGGCTGGACAGCCGGGGCAATCTTTACGTTACGGAGACCAACCGGCACCGCATCCAGGTATATCGCAGGGGCGGTTAGCCGGGCGCTCACAATGTCGGACAAGCCAGGGTATCACGATTAAAGGAGCAGGATCATGGTATCGACCAACAAGGAACGCAACCTGGTGGTCATCGAACTGGTTGGGGGTAACGACGGGTTGAATACCGTGGTCCCCTACGGCGACGGCCTCTATTACGACAACCGCCCCGGCATTGGCATTCCCCAGCACGACGTCCTGCCCATAGACGGGCATCTGGGCTTCAATCCCAGCATGCGGGAGATGAAGAGCTTGTGGGACCGCGGCGAGTTGGCCGTCATCAAGGGCATCGGTTACCCACGGCCCAACCGTTCCCACTTCCGGTCCCGGGACATCTGGTACACTGCCGAGCCCGAAACCATCGGCAGCCAGGGGTGGCTGGGGGCCGCCATAAGGGACTTGGATCCCAGGGGCGAAAACGTCCTGACCGGCGTCAACTTTGGCCGGGGCTTGCCCCGGGCCTTCGTCTGCAAGGGCGCTCCCGTTGCGTCGGTGGGCAACCTGGAAACCTACGGCCTGCTGCCAGACATAGACGACGAGAACGTGCGGGTACATGCCCTGGACGCCCTGGGCCGGATGTACGGCCCCGACGGCGGCCGAGATATCGTGGCCCAGGCCCTCAGCGAAAACGGGGCCCAGGCATTGATGGGCGCCGATGTCCTCCGGACCGCCCCGGAACGCTATTCCTCCACCGTGGAATATGGCGACACTCCCATTGCCAACAGTCTCAAGGGCGCCGCCCAGGTGATGAGTGCTGACCTGGGTACCCGCATCCTCTATGCCCAGCACGGCAATTTCGACACCCATAGCAACGAATTGCAGACCCACGCCAAGCTGTGGCGGGACTTTTCGTCCGCCATCACCGACTTTACCGATGACCTTAAAGAACAGGGGCTCTGGCAGGACACCCTGATACTGGTCTGGTCTGAATTTGGTCGGCGGGTTCGGGACAACGGCACGGGCTGCGACCACGGCTCAGGCAGCGTGGCATTCGTCCTCGGCGGCTCGATACAGGGCGGTCAATACGGCCAGTATCCGTCCCTGCGCGAGGCAGACTTCTCCGAAGGGGACCTGGCCTACACTACCGACTTCCGCTCCACGTACGCCACCATCCTTGACCGGTGGCTGGGCCTGGACCCGGACCCCATTGTTCACGGCCAGTTTGAGCAGTTCGGGTTTGTGGGCCAGTAACGATTCGCCGTCGGAAAACTTGACAGGATGAACCAGAGGCACCGGCTCAACCGGTGCCCTTTCATTTCCAGGAAGGGCGAGGGCACGGTGTTCCGCCCCAGACCGGAGGAGTCCGACCACCGGCAGTTGTCGCGACATCAATCACTGGTTGACCGGGAAGTACCTTTGGGGAGACTGTCGGGATCGCACCTTTGCCGTGACTGTCCGGCATGCTTATCTGGTGCTGTTATACTTTCCGGCGGCGCCCTGCCAAAGTCACCTTGTCTGTGGAGGTAATTGCAATGGCCCAGCCGATCAAAATCTCCATGCGCGTACCCGGAACTTCCCCCATGCCGGAACTGCTGGACATGATACGGCAAATCGAGGCGGCCGGCTTTGACGGCGCCGGAATTCTGGACAGCCAGATGATTTGCCGGGACACCTTCGTTATCCTGGCCCTGGCGGCCGGCGCCACCAGCACCCTGCGGCTCTTCCCCGCGGTGACCAATCCCTTCGGACGGATCCCCTCGGTAATGGCCGGCGCGGCCCAGACCGTAGCCGAAGTGGCCCCCGGGCGCACCCGGGTCATTATCGGCACGGGCTACACTTCCGCCAGTACCATCGGCCGCCGTCCCGCCACCCTGCGGCAGATGCGCCGCTGCATCACCGAGGTTAAGGCCTTGCTGGCCGGGGAGAACGTGGAATACAACGGCATGACCAACCGCCTGGACTTCGCCGGCAGCGATGGCGGGGCTGGCGTCCCCGTGCTGATGGCGGCCTCCGGCCCCCGTTCCCTGCAACTGGCCGGCGAGGTTGCCGACGGCGCGCTGGCTCTGGTGGGTTACACCCCCGGAATCATCGAGCAGGCCCTGGACCACCTGGAAACCGGCGCCCGGAAGAGCGGCCGCACCCTGGAAGACCTGGACATTATGTTCGCGGTGAGGACGTGCATCGCCGACTCCGTAGAGGAGGCCCGCCGCCTGGCCCGACCCGTCTCCGTCCACTGGGGCCTGATGTGGGGCGGCCCCAACTGGCTTCCCTACTCCGGGTGCGAAATTCCCGAATACGAGATACCCCAGGCAGTGTACGATATCTACCCCGACCTGGGCCACGCCCCCAACTGGGAGGAAGCCATTGACCTGACCAGGTTCGTCAGCGACGACGTCAACGGGCAGCTATGCGACGCCCTCGGCCTCAT
>DAOUHR010000042.1:50000-80040 GCA_034428635.1 Dehalococcoidia bacterium | reverse complement strand
ATGAAGACCGGTGCCAGGTGAGAACCGGTTCCGCCCCGCAAATAATGGCAGGACTGCGCAATCTGGTCATCAGTCTCTTGAGACTGGAAAAGGAACCCAACATCGCCGCCGCACTACGTCGCTGCGCCACCAGACCTTCCCGTTCCCTCTCATTGGTCGGTGCTCCCGTCCAATAATCGAAAGACCCTGCGTGCGGTACCAGGGTCTTTCGATTATCTGCGCGGAGTTAATTCTTACGCTCACCCTGAGCATGTCGAAGGGCCACCCAATGATGGCTCGACCGGCTCATCACGAACGGTCTAACGGGGCTGCCGGGAATAATCGAAAGACCCTGGTGCGGTACCCCCATCATTGCACCCCACCTTCCCCCGTGCTATAATTCCCGACGATGTTAGAGAAGATGAGATAGAAGGTTTTGCATTAGTAATGCTGGATGCTGACGTACGGGAACGAATAACGCGGGAATACCGGACCCACAACAACGATACCGGGTCCACTGAGCTACAGGTCGCCATACTGACCGAAAGGATTCGGCAGGTAACCGACCACCTCCGCACCCACAGGAAGGACTTCCACTCCCGCCGTGGCCTGGTCACTATGGTGTCCAAACGTCGCCGGCTTCTAAATTACCTCAGTAACGAAGACGTTAACCGTTACCAGACCCTGATCAGCAGGCTGGGACTACGCCGCTAGGCTTATCGCGTCCCCTTCCGGTCCAGGGCCGACCTGCCACGCCACATCGTTACCCCGGTAAAGGCCGCTCGTTTGCAAAACGTGCTTGCTTCGCGTTTATCTCCTCTCCATTAGTTTTTAATGTGCGAGGTTACGTAAATTTCCTATGCCTGAAGCTACTGTAGTAGAACGCGTTATCGGCAATGAAAAGCTGGTAATCGAGTCGGGCAAGCTGGCTTTCCAGGCCCACGGTTCCGCCGTCCTGACCTACGGCGACACGGTGGTCCTGGCCACCGCCGTAATGGCTGACAAGCCCAGAGCCGACATCGACTTTTTACCCCTGACAGTGGAGTTTGAAGAGCGGTTATATTCCGCGGGCAAGATTCCGGGCAGCTTTTTCAGACGGGAAGGCCGCCCCGGCCAGGATGCCATCCTCTCCGCCCGCCTCACCGACCGTTCCATCCGCCCCCTGTTCCCCAAGGGACTCCATAACGAAATCCAGGTAATCCTCACCGTCCTTTCCGCCGACCAGAAGAACCCCCCGGAAATCCTGGGCATGATCGGCGCCTCGACGGCCCTGTCCATCTCCCACCTGCCCTTCGCCGGCCCGATTGGCGCCTGCCGCGTCTCCTACAACGACGGCGGCTTCATCGTCAATCCCACCTACGCCGAGATTGCCGACGGGCAGCTTAACATGGTGGTGGCCAGCACCCGCGATGCCATAATGATGGTGGAGGCCGGTTCCTACGAAGTCTCCGAAGAGGTGATTCTGGAGGGCATCCAGAAGGCTTTCCAGGCCAACCTGCTCACCATAGACCTGATCGACGAACTGGTGTCCAAGGTCGGTAAGCCCAAGTTCGAGGTGGAAGAACACTCCGAAGAAGAGGACAAACTGGACAGCCAGATCAAGGCCATCGTCAACGGCCGTGTCACCGAGATCCTGGAGCAGAACTCCTTCAAGGCGGAACGGGACGAGGGCCTGGACCGGATTGAAGATGAAGTGTCCGAGCAACTGGTCGAGGAATTCGGCCGCAACAAGGTAGCCGAGGGCTTCAAGAACGTGGTCAAGGGCGAGGTTCGGCGTCGCATCCTCGACCTGGGCGTGCGCCCCGACGGCCGCAGCCTGTCAGAAATTCGCCCCATCGCCTGCGAGGTGGGCGTCCTGCCACGCACCCACGGCTCGGGTCTCTTCACCCGGGGCCAGACCCAGGTGCTCTCCGCGGCTACCCTGGGCCCCCTGAGCATGAAACAGAACCTGGACACCCTGTCCCCCGACGATACCAAGCAATTCATGCACCATTACAACTTCCCGCCGTATTCTGTAGGCGAGGCCCGTCGGGTGGGTTCCCCGGGCCGGCGGGAGATCGGTCACGGCGCCCTGGCGGAACGGGCCATCCTTTCCGCTCTGCCCCCTGAGAACGAGTTCCCCTACACCATTCGCGTGGTGTCAGAGGTGCTCAGTTCCAACGGCAGCACCTCCATGGGCAGCGTCTGCGGCACCAGCATGGCCCTGATGGACGCCGGTGTGCCGATGAAGGCCCCGGTGGCCGGGATCGCAATGGGCCTGGTAACCGACAACGACGGCCGCCATGCCGTCCTTAGCGACATCCAGGGCATTGAAGACTTCCTGGGCGACATGGACTTCAAGGTGGCTGGCACTGCGGCCGGCATCAACGCCCTGCAGATGGACATTAAGCTGAAGGGGCTGGACGAAGAGATTCTTCGGCAGGCGCTGGAGCAGGCGCGGCTGGGCCGGCTGCATATCCTGGACAAGATGTCCGAGGCCATCACCGAAGGCCGCACCGAGATGAGTCCCTACGCTCCCAAGACCATCCGCATTCAGATACCGGTGGAGAAGATTGGCGCGGTCATCGGCCCAGGCGGCCGGGTAATCCGCGGCATCATCGAGGAGACCGGTGCCTCCATTGACGTGGCTGACGATGGCGGCGTAACCCTCAGCTCTTCCGACCAGACCTCCATCGAACTGGCCCGCAGCAGGATTGAGGGCCTGACCCGTGAGCTGGTCGTTGGCGATATCCTGACCGGCAAGGTCAACCGCCTGGCCAGCTTCGGCGCCTTTGTGGAACTGATCCCTGGCAAAGATGGCCTAGTCCGCAACGAGGACCTGGGCGACATGGAAGAAGAGCTCAAGGTGGGCCAGGAAATCACCGTAATGGTCCAGGAGATTGACTCCATGGGCCGGGTCAACGTGTCCCGCCGCGCCCTGTTTGGCGACGAAGAAGGCGGTCCCAGGCCCCCGCGGCCTGCCCGCCCGCCCCAGGACCGGGGCGACCGTCCCCGTGGTGGCGGTGGCGGCTACGGCAACCGTGGCGGTGGTGGTGGCGGACCGCGCGGCGGTGGCCAGGGCGGACCCCGCGGCGGCGGGCCCGGCGGCAATCGCGGCGGCGGCGGTGGTCCCCGTGGCGGCGGCCAGGGCGGCAACCGGGGCGGCGGCGGAAGTATCTCCGACCGGCGTTTCCTCGGCAACAGCGGCGGAAGAACCACCCGCTAAGTGACTATTTCAGCCACCTTCCGCCGTTAAGGGGGAAGGTGGCTGGAGTTGAAGATTTGTCCAGCCTGCGCCACCCCAAGTACCCCTACTGGAAATGCCCGGACTAGCAGCAGAATTCCGCCACCGCACTGTTGCCGAATTTACGGGAAGAGGCCGGGTGAGTAGGAGAAGGTCCTCATTAAGTTTCTCCTGAGCAACGTTATTCCGGACTCGACCCGGAAACCAGGGGGACAGTCTATAGATTTTAGATTCCGGTGGAGTTATGTATCGCCGAGCAGAGGAAAACCTGTACAGCAGTTCCTTAAGTAACGGCGAGACTTTCTAAACGACTCATCTGTTATTAAAGTTCTCCTTTAATAACGTAAATCTTTCAGTCCACATTAAAGCCACAGTATAATATAGAGCCGCTCTGGGAATATATTACTGTCAGGCTCCAATATGACTACCTTTAAAGAAAGGGCTGGGAAGTACGTTACTCAGCCAACCGGATACAGGGCCTTCATACCAGAATCTCTGCCTCCCGACCCCCCAGTGGACTTGACCGGCGAACTGCTGCTCACATTGTCTGAAGCTCAAATGGCTTTGGGCAGACTGGATGGCTCTATACAGATTTTGCCAGATTCCGATCTCTTTGTATTCATGTACGTGAGAAAGGAAGCGGTACTCTCCAGTCAGATCGAGGGCACTCAGAGTTCTTTGCAAGATGTTCTGAATGCTGAAGCGCGTATATTCAGGCAGCTTCAGCCCAATGACGTCGACGAAGTAATAAACTACGTGGCGGCAATGAACTACGGGCTGGAACGAATTCGCGACCTGCCTCTCTCGATACGTCTAATTCGGGAAATACACGAGAAACTGCTTAGTGGGGTCCGTGGGTCTCGCCTCCAGCCCGGGGAGCTTCGTACTTCTCAGAACTGGATAGGCGCTGCCAATTGCACGATTAACGAGGCCGTGGTCGTCCCGCCGCCACCACAATATCTTATACAAGCGCTGGGTGATCTGGAACTATTTCTACACCAAGCCAACGGTCTTCCACCACTCATTAGACTAGGTTTGGTTCACGCCCAGTTTGAGACCATACACCCCTTTCTTGACGGTAACGGCAGGATGGGCCGGCTCTTGATAACATTCTTGCTGTGTCAAAGAGAGATGCTGCTGAAACCCGTATTATACCTTTCGTACTACTTCAAGAAGTACAGGAACGAGTATTACGACCGCTTGCAAGCTGTCAGAGATTCAGGGGACTGGGAAGGGTGGCTCATTTTCTTCCTTCGGGGCGTTGTGGAAGTGAGTGTCGAAGCCCATACGACTGTTCGGCGCATCCTGGCAATGCGCGAAGAACACCGCGCCACCATAACTGAACGATTGGGGAGTTCAGTCGGTAACGGCCACCGAGTGCTTGAAAGTCTATTCAGAACGCCCTTGGTAACTGTTTCAAGTGTACAGACCATTACTGGAAACAGTTATCAGGCTGCCAATAACCTCGTCTCACGTCTTGAGGACATCGGGATATTGCAAGAAGCTACAGGAAACCGTCGGAACCGCGTTATTGGCTATGCTCCCTACATCGCCATTTTTGCGGACGGAACGGAGGCGGCGTCAGACCTTGGAAACCACGATTAGAATGCTCGCTTTGAGTACATTGCTTTTGGCCTTTAATATGGAACGAAGTGGATGCCATATTAAACGCTAACGTTAATATGGCAGCCCACTGGTCACATACTAAAGCAGGCATCTCAAATGCTGCAGTGGACGCCTTTTACGGGCTTCCAACTGTTTCGGTTACGCCCACCTCCGCCATCAGGGCCACTATCCCCTCCCAGGTCTGGTCCTCCACGTAGATGCCTTCCTCCCGGCGCTTCATTTCCGTGTTGTATTCGATCTCGCCGGGGTACAGGACTTCGGTGAAGCCTTCGGCAGGGGGTGACGTCTTGATGAACTCGACGAACTCCCGCATCTCCCGCTTGAAGTCATCCAGCGGCCGGAAGTGCTCCACGTTGTAGACCGAGATGAAGACGCCGTCGTTGTGGCGGGCCTGCGGGTCGATGCCGAAGCCCAGCCCGGTCAGCAGGCCCGAGAACATCTCCACCATGAAGGAGAGGCCGTAGCCTTTATGTCCCTGGTCGGCCCCCACCGGCAGGATGGCTCCGCCGGCGAAGTAGTCGTTGGGGTCAGTGGTGGGCTTGCCGTCCTTGTCCACAATCCAGCCCAGGGGCACCGACTCGCCCCGGCTGCGCTGCAGGTTGATCTTGCCCATGGCCACCGCGCTGGTGGCCATGTCCAGCAGCACCGGCCCGGGCAGGTCGCTGGGGACGCCGATGCAGATGGGGTTGGTGCCCAGGCGGCGGGCCCGCCCGCCAAAGGGGGCGGCGTTCTTGGGCCCCGCGCCCGAGTCGGCGGTAACCAGGCCAATCATTCCTTCGTTCAGGGCCATGGTGGGGTAGTCGCCCACCCGCCCAACGTGGCTCTGGTGGTGGATGGTCATGGCGGCCACGCCGTGTTCCCTGGCCTTGTCGATGGCCATGCGCATGGCCTTCTCCGTCTGGACGAAGCCGAAGCCCCAGTTGCCGTTGATGACAGCGGTGTTGGGGGTTTCCCGCTCCACCTCGAAGGGCGCGCCCGGGACGATGTGGCCCCGGTCGATGCGGCTGGAGTACTCCAGCAGCTGAATGATGCCGTGGGAGTCGTGGCCCACCAGGTTGGACTTGACCTGGTGGGTGGCGACGATCTCCGCTTCTTCTTCAGGGGTGCCCTTGGCAACGTAGACGTGGTAGGCGACTTTGTGCAGGTAGTCAGGCGTAAAGACGGGCATGGCACGAACCTCCGGGGATGTGGATTGTTGGGGAGTAGTCTATTGGAAAGGGCGTGCAAAGTCTATTGCCGCCTTCGAGCTGGGATGGAAGGGCAGGACCGTTACGGACCGCGCAACGACCCACAGGGATGGTCGGGGCGGGCAGATTCGAACTGCCGACCTCCTGGTCCCAAACCAGGCGCCCTGCCGCTGGGCCACGCCCCGTTCAATGGGTGAAAAAGTGGTTGCCTGATGTCAAGTGAAAAGCCTAAAAGGAGGTGGTATCCCCGGAGAGGGTCGAACTCTCATCTCTGGCTCCGGAGGCCAGCACTCTATCCGTTGAGCTACGGGGACACGCTCTTTCGCTGCCAGGTAAGGATACCACGCTGGCGCCGGCGGTAACAAGGGAAATTGGCTGACGGAATGGAAGCGCCAGACTCCCTAGTCCTCCTTTTCCTCCGCCGGTACGAAGCGCATGGACAGGGAGTTGACGCAGTGGCGCGCGCCGGTGGGGGTGAACCCTTCGCCGAAGAAGACGTGACCCAGGTGGCCGCCGCAATTGGCGCACTCGATCTCCGTCCGGAAGCCGTCCGGATCTGCCAGCGCCCGGACCGCATCGGGGATTTCCGCGTCAAAAGCGGGCCAGCCGCAGTGGGCGTCAAACTTGTCCTCGGAGGTGTAAAGCTCGGCGTTGCAGCGGCGGCAGATGTAGGTGCCGTCCTCGTAGAAGTCGTCGTATTCACCGGAGAAGGGCCGCTCCGTGCCCTTGAATTCGATGATGTACTTTTCCTGGGGGCTCAGGGGGTTGTAGTTGCTGGCCATGACTGCCTCCTCAATTTCGAACTAAGAGCTATGGACTAATAGCGCAGGACAAGCCTCCTGCAGACCATCCGTCCTATCCTGTAAATCCATGGTTGTATTCACGTTCTGGCGGGTTCCGCGGCGGCGGGTTCGGACTGGAGGCCACGGAAGTTCCGCAGGTCGGACCGGAAGACAAAGATCAGCACGGCCACCAGGAGGACTACTACGGCGCCAATGCCCACCGCCACCGGCGCGCCCAGGTAGCGGGCGACAAACCCGGCCTGGGCCATGCCCAGGGGCCCCAGGCTCCAGGTGGCCCCGTACAGGCCCATGACCCGCCCGCGAATATTGTCCGCAACCAGTTCCTGCAGGGCGCTGAGGCCTCCCACCAGGTACAGGGAAAAGTTTATGCCGGCCACGAAGAGGATGCCCATGGATATCCAGTAGTGGCCCAGCCAGGCCGTTACGGAGAACAATATGAGGAAGATGCCGTACAGCATGGCACCGAACAGAATGATGAGGCCACGAGGACTGTAGGAGGGAATGCTGCCGATGATCCAGTTGCCGATTATGGCCCCGGCTCCGGCCGCGCCCAGCAGCCAGCCCACCCGCTCTGCTCCCACCATCAGCCACTTCTCCGCCAGGGAGGGCATCAACAGAATATAGGAGATGCCAAACAGGCTGTTGCAGAAGGTCATCAACATAACGTAGAGAAAAATGGGGTTGCGGCCGATGTAACGGAAGGCCTCCCCAATCTGCTGCGCCACGCCACCCCGGGCCGGAGGCCGCTCGCGAAGGCGGAGTACCGACATCACCGCGGCCAGGACGTAGAAGGAAGCGGCGCTAATGAGCATGGAGGTCTCGATGCTCAGGCGGGCGATGACCATTCCCGCCAGGGCCGGAGCCAGCACCCTCACCCCATTCCAGACCACAGACTCCATGGCCACAGCGTTGACTATGTGCTCGCGGTCAACCAGCCGGGGGAAAATGCTGGCACGGCTGGGCTGGTCAAAGGCCTGACCGACCCCGGCGATGAAGGCGGCGACCAGGATATGCCAGGGTTCCACCCGATCCAGCAGGACCAGTACCGCTAGGCCCACTACCACCGTGGCCGAGGCGCTCTGGGCAGTAGCCACCAGCACCTTGGGTTCCAGGCGATCGGCCAGAACGCCTCCCACCAGGTTCAGGGCCAGGGCGGGCAGGGCTATCGCCAGGCCCAAGTAGGCCAGGTAACCCTCATCGCCCGTCAACTGGAACATCAGCCAGCCCAGGGTGAACTGGAAGAGCATCTGGTGGCCGGTTACTCCGGTCAGCAGGGCCAGCCAGTAGTAGCGAAACTGGCCATAGCGCATGGAAGAGGGGATGAAGCGGCTGACACCGACAGCCAGGGGAGTCTGAACGCTCATATAAGCTATTGTGCCACCGCTACCGGGGCTTGGCAATTGGGTTGTTTAGCAAGGCAATTTTGCTGCTATCCCCGGGTACACCAGCCAAGTTTTTTTGTTTCCGTGCCATTTTGTCCCATTTTGTCCCATTTTCCAGCTATTCGTACTTGTCTGCCGGGATTTGGCGGCACTACTTCGATCACCATTGGTCCGTTCGACAGATAGAAGATGGGACACGGAGTGGGTCAGATGGGACAGGTTGGGGCGGTTTTGGATCATTGACTGGAGGCCCAACGGCTGACTCACCGCCTCAAGACGTGCCCACTCCCGCATACGAAAGGACGGCAAGGGGGCACTGGAATTATGTTAGGGAAGTGTTATCCAGCGAATCAAGGGGCGGGCGTCAAGGGGCGGCGTTCCGGTTTGGACGGCTTTGCAACGGTTGGAGGGTGGAGACGAAGGGGCTTCTGAAGGCGTTGATGGGAGGCGGGGCCGGGGAAAACAGCTTTATAGTGAGGCTCTTTGATCCCACCACCGGTTTCCCACTAGAGGCGAATGGGCTTGTTCATTTATTCCCTGTAGCAGGCGTCCTTTACCCCTGGGCCGCCTCCCGCCGGTTGTTCAGGAACAGGATCAGCCACAACAGGTTGCCCACGAACAGCGCTCCGGATACGAACCAGAGAATGGTGCCGATGGTGGGATTAAGCGCAAGACCAATTCCCAGGCCAACGTAGAAAATTACCACGGCCAACAGCGCCAGTACCACGTGCAGGGCAATCCTTAGCCAGGTCTTCAATTCATTCCCCTCCTCCCTTGCCTGCGATCCTTATCCAAGCGATGGCGCAGCGGCGGCGCCGCAGCAGCGCTTGTATTTCTTGCCGCTGTTGCAGGGGCACCTGGAGTTGCGGCCGATCTTGGCCCCTCCGGCAACGGCCTGGCGACTGTTGCCCACCACCTTCTGCATGGGACTGGCCGGGGCGGTGTCGGCCGGACGCCGGACCGGGGCGCTGGCCGGACGCTGGTTGACGACAACGTGGAACAGGGACCGGACCACGTCCTGCTGCATCCGATGGAGCAATTCCTGGAAGGTCTTGTGGCCCTCGGTGCGATACATCACCAGGGGATCGCGCTGGCCGTAGGCGTGGAGGCCAATGCCGGTACGCAGGTTTTCCATGGTGGTCAGGTGGCTGACCCAGTGCAGGTCAATGGCCCGGAGCAGCAGCAGGCGCTCCAGGACGCGCATCTGATCAGAACCCAGCTCCTCCTCCCGGGCGTCATAAACGGTTTCGGCGTAGTCGGAAAGGATTCGGCTAACGTCTTCCAGCTTGTGGGCGTATAGCCCGTCCTCATCCCGCATTTCGGGCGGCAAAGGACAGATCAGAGTGAGTTCGGAAATAAGTCCGGTGGCGTCCCAGTTGTCCTGATGACGGTCGGGAAGGTGCTTACGGACCAGGTCGGAAAACTGCTGGCGGAGCATTTCCAGGATCTTTTCCTTCAGGTTATCGCCGTTAAGGATGCGTTCCCGGTCGGTGTAAATGATCTCCCGCTGGGTGTTCAGGACGTCGTCGAAGTTCAGCAGGTGCTTGCGGATGTCGAAGTGGTAGCCCTCCACCTTGACCTGGGCGCTGGAAATGGACTTGGTGATCAGCTTGTTTTCGATAGGGGTCTCGTCGTCCATTCCGGTCCAGTTCATGACGGACTTGATGCGGTCGCCGCCAAAGCGCTGCATCAATTCGTCTTCCAGGGCCACGTAGAACTGGGAACTGCCGGGGTCGCCCTGGCGTCCGGAACGGCCCCGAAGCTGGTTGTCGATACGGCGGGCATCGTGGTGCTCGGTCCCGATGACGTGCAGGCCGCCCAGCTCAATCACCCGGGCGTGTTCTTCAGCCCAGCCCGGATCGCCGGTGTTGGCGCCGCCCAGGACAATGTCAGTGCCGCGGCCGGCCATGTTGGTAGAGACGGTTACGGCTCCCAGGCGACCGGCCTGGGCCACAATGCCTGCCTCCTGTTCGTGGATCTTGGCGTTCAGGACCTGGTGGGGGACGCCCCGCCGCTTGAGCCGTTCGCTCAGAGCCTCTGAGGCCTCGATGGAGGTGGTGCCCACCAGGATAGGACGGCCCGTTTCGTGGATATCAACGATGTGTTCCACCACCGCCTGCCACTTGGAGTCGGCGGCCTGGAACACCAGGTCAGCCTCGTCCTCGCGGACCATGGGCACGTTGGTGGGGACTACGGCCACTTCCAGCCCGTAAATCTTGTAGAACTCGTCGGCCTCGGTGGCGGCGGTACCGGTCATGCCCGCCAGCTTGTCGTACATACGGAAGTAGTTCTGCAGGGTAATGGTGGCGTAGGTTACGCTTTCCCGCTGAATCTTGAGGCTTTCCTTGGCCTCCACCGCCTGGTGCAGACCATCGGACCAGCGGCGGCCGAATTGGAGGCGGCCGGTGAATTCGTCAACGATGACGACCTCGCCGTCCCGAATGACGTAGTCCTTGTCCCTGACCTTCTGGACCTGGGCGGTGAGGGCGTTCTCGATGTAGTGGACCAGGTGGTAATTCTCCGGGTCATAGAGATTGTTGACCCGGGTCCACTGCTCCATCTTTTCGATGCCCTCCTGGGTGAGGGAGATAGCCTGGGTGCGCTCGTCTATGGCGTAGTCGGATTCCGCTTCCAGGCGGGGCACCAGCTTGGCAAAGGTGTAGTAATGCTGTACGGGTTCATCGGCCGGTCCGCTAATGATCAGGGGGGTCCGGGCCTCGTCGATGAGGATGTTGTCCACCTCGTCAACGATGGCAAAGTGGCGCTCTCGCTGCACCCGGTTTTCCGGTTCCAGGGCCATATTGTCGCGAAGGTAGTCGAACCCAAACTCGTTGTTGGTGCCGTAGAGCACGTCGGCGAGATAGGCTTCCTGGCGGGAGACCTGGCGCAGGAACTTCATTCCGTTGGGGCCCTTTTCGACCGTGGGGTCGTAAATGAAAGCCGTGTCGTGCTGCAGGCAGCCGACGGTAAGTCCCAGGTTGTGGTAGATGGGGGCCATCCATACCGGGTCGCGGCGGGCCAGGTAGTCGTTAACGGTTACCACGTGGACGCCCCGGCCGGTGAGGGCATTCAGGTACACGGGCAGGGTGGCCACCAGGGTTTTGCCTTCGCCGGTCCGCATCTCGGCAATCTGGCCCCGGTGAAGGACAATTCCGCCAATTAGCTGGACGTCGTAGTGGCGCTGGCCCAGGTTGCGCCTGGCCACCTCCCGCACGGCGGCAAAGGCTTCGGGAAGAAGATCGTCCAGGGTTTCGCCCCGGTCCAGCCGGTGGCGGAACTCCTGGGTAAGGCCGTAGAGTTCCTCGTCGGAACGGGCCTGCATCCCTGCTTCCAGGGCGTTTATCTCGGGCACCAGGGTTTGGGCGAGCTTGTCGATGGCCTTCTCGCCAGGGTCGCCAATTATCTTACGAAGCAAAGTAACCATATAATGCCACCACCTTGAGGAAGCGCCCCGCAGCCGGGGGCACGAATGAAGCAAGCGGAATGGATGTGTGCCGAACGCCGGAGCGGCTGTCCCGTTACCGGGTATGGGAGCTAGTCCGGCCATCGCCGCTTGCGATGCATTTGAGCAATGTTATTAGGGAATTGTACCTGAATGGGCCTGATGTTGCACACCGGGGCCCGGAACAGGGCAATCGCGTAGGGAATTGTTCACCCGTGCCGCCTTCTCATCCAAAGGTGGAACGGAACTGCCCTAAGTTCGAGGTTCCCGCCTTCGCGGGAACGACGGATTATCCCCAAAGCTGATGAGCGATCACCCTGGGGTCCGGAAAGGCAGCGTCCAATTAGGGCGGTATGGGCCGGACAAAGCACTGCAGGACAGTGTGAGCGGGATTGAAACCTGCCCCTGCACGCCGCAAACAACCTGAACCGGAACTTTGCTCGGAAAGAGCCGGCCAAATGTATTGGAATCCTGGTTGACCCTGTTACCGGTTCGGCACGGTCCTGATTGCAGGGGTGTTGCCCTGAATGTTCCCCCGGTGAATCAAACTACTCTCGGCCGGCGAGGGTAGTGCAATTGGCAAATCAAGAGTTATTCCCAGGCACAATAAACAGTTGGTCTATATATTGTAATTATAGTTGTCATTGACAACTCTGCTACCCCTCAATAGAATCAAAAAGGCCCGTTGAACCAACGAGGCCATATTTTGTCATATTGGTATAGGGGCGAGCCCGAATGACCACTCTCAAGCAACTGTATTGTCTACAGGAAGTCGATCTGGACCTGGATGGCGTAAATGGCCAGATAACTGAGGTGGAGCGGGAGCTGGAGGGGAGACTGTCCCTGGACAAGATTGAAGAATCCCTGGAGGAGGCAAAAACCAGGCTGCAGGAAATACAGAGTTCCCACCGGCAACTGCAGCTGGAAACAGAGAGCCAGCGGGAAAGATCGTCGCACCTGGAAACCCAGCTTTACGGTGGCGACCTGGATAACCCCCGGGACCTGGAGGCTCTGCAACTGGAATCGAACAACGTCCGGCACACCCTGGAGCAGATGGACGTTCGCCTGCTGGAGCTTTCACTGCAGGCGGAAGACGTCCGGTCGCAGATATCAGCGCAGGAGCAGCAACTTAAGGACACCCAGTCGGCGTGGGAAGTTCGCCAGGCCCAGTTGTGGGAACAACTGGAGAGACTTACCGACCGTCAGGAAGCCCTCAAGAAGGACCGGACGAGCCTGGCATCGGATGTGGACTCGGTGGAGCTTAACCGCTACGAGGGGTTGCGGCGCAACAAGGGCGGACAGGCCGTCGCCAAGGTAGTGCGGGGCCTGTGCCAGGCGTGCCGGATGTCCCTGCCCACCCAACAGTTGCAGCGAGTACGTAATGGCCGGCAGGTAGTTCTCTGCAATAACTGCGGTCGAATACTTCTGCCAGGATAGGGAATGCCGGCAGCCTGTAATTGTATGGCGGTCGGCAATGCCCATTGGGATGGAAGAGATCATATCCCCCTGACTCTTGGTCAGGGGGTAGTTTTTTCTGTAACAGGGTGCCGGGGATACTCTTCGCGTGGTATCCCCGTTGCAGTGGCGTTCAGATTCAGGTGGTTTCACTTCTGAGACCAGGGCAGACACATAGGTCTGCCCCTACCGTTCCGATTGTCCATACCACCTGAAACTAAACCTTACCCCTGTTGCGCGTTCCTTGACCCCCCTATGGGCGTATGCTAGATTGAATTTGGAGAGGCCAGGCAAGACCGGGTGACCGCCGCGGTGGGGGATACCCCGCCGGGGAGGAAAGTCCGGGCTCCTCCGGACAGGGTGCTGGGTAACGCCCAGGCTTCCGGGGCGGTTTAACCGCTGCCTCGGGGGACGGAAAGTGGCACAGAAACATACCGCCGCCGGCCGAAGTATCCGGCGGTCATTCATCTGAGTGGCAGCCGTAATACCGGCGGTAAGGTTGAAATCGGACGGTAAGAGCGTCCGGTCGCCTGTGGTGACACAGCGACGGTCAAACCCCACCTGGAGCAAGGCCGAATAGGGGGACTATGAGAGTCCGGCTCGTCCCCGGGTTGGCTGCTTGACCCCGACGGTAACGTCGTCCGGCGCGCCAATGGAGCGCCGACCCGCGGTTGTCCCTCGGGGCATGCTGCGGGGGGCTAGATAGATGGTCACCGTCCCACCGGCGACAGGCCGGCGGAATACAGAACCCGGCTTACAGGTTTTGTCCGGCCCTCTCCACTAACCAATTTCCCTGAAGGCGCTGCTGGAGGGCAATTGATGCCACCGGCTGTCCCCAATCTTTTCCCCTGATCAGGAGACGAAATGGTCCGAACTAACTTGACCAAGGCCAAAATTAACGAAGGCCAGGTGGCCCTGGGCGCCAGCATTAACTTTTATGCCCCGGGCCTGGTGGAACTCTACGGCGTCATGGGCTTCGACTGGGTCTGGATTGACTGCGAGCACGGTTCTTCCAACGACTCGGAGACCGAGAATATGGTTCGGGCCGCCGAACTCTACGACCTGACACCCATAGCCCGCATACCCAACGCCTACCCTTCCACCATCCTGCGCTTCCTGGATCGGGGAGTGCAGGGGTTGATAGTGCCGCACATTTCCACACGGGAGGAAGCGGAGGGCGTGGCCCGAGCATCGCACCATTACCCCGACGGCGACCGCAGCAGCGCCACCGGCGGCCGGACGAATCGATTCGGCGCGGGACTGTCCACGCCGGAGTATTACGCCTCTGCCAACCGCGAGGTGCTGGTGATAGTGATGATTGAGACGCCGGAGGCGGTGGAGAACGTGCGGGAGATTGCGTCGGTTCCCGGGGTTGACGCCCTGCTGGTGGGCAGCAGCGACCTGACCCAGACCATGGGGATGGCCAGCCCGGCGGAACTGGATGCAGCCATCGACAAGGTGATTGATGGCACCAGGGCGGAGGGCAAGGCAATAGGAGTGGCCGGGGCGGGAATGTCCCTTAACAACGTACCGCGGTTCCAGCACTTTGCCGGCAGGGGAGTGCAGTTGATGTCCATCGGGGCCCAGGACATGATACGGGCCGGGGGAGATGACTTTTTGAAGACGATGCGGGGGTAAGCCGGCAACCTTCTTTAGCGCCACGATTCAAGGGCCACGGAGGTCCGCAGTACCAGCCTGAGGAGCTCCGTGGCCCCTCTTGATTTCCGGGCAGCCTGGCGGGCTGGCCTTTAGACGCCCACTACTTAAACGCCGGAATTACGTGCTTGCCGAACAGTTCTATGGACTTCATGACCTGTTCGTGGCCGATGGTCTCGGTGGCCATGAGGAACTGAACCTGGTCGACGCCGGTGGCCTCGTGGAGCTTGACTGCGTTGATGCAGCTTTCCGGATCTCCGGCCACGATGACACCCCGTTCGGCCAGGGTATCCGAGTCCATCTCCTCCCAGATTTTCTGGGCCAGGGCGCTGCCGCCGGACAGGTCGAACTGGGTGGCTGCACCCTCGTCGGTCACCTCTTTGACGTCAATGTAGCGGGAGAAGTTGTGGACCAGGTGCTCGGGAATCCCGCCCCACTGCTCCAGCAGCCTTGAATAGATGTCCTTCTGGTCCTGGACATAAGGTCGCCCCGGGCCGAAGAAGGTCTTGAGGGATTTGGCGCACAGGTCCCGGGCCTCGTGGTTATCCTCGCCGCAGTAGCCGAAAATGGAACTGAGCCACTGGTTGTTGACGAAGCCACCCACCGGGTCCGCTTCCTTGATGGTGGTCCGGTAGTCCTGGATGTGGGGTTCCAGCACCGAGGGGGCGCTGACCCCCAGGGCCATGACGCCGATTCCTTTCTGGGCGGCCAACTGGTAGGTAGTGGGCTGCAAAGCCGCCACCCAGATGGGCGGGTGAGGCTTCTGGTAGGGCTTGGGCAGCACCTGGCGGGGCGGCACGTTCCAGAAGCGTCCTTCCCACTCAAAGTGGTCCGACTCCCAGATCTTGGGAACCATGGACAGGGATTCCTCCCACATGTCTCGGGAATCCCGTGGGTCAATACCCATGCCTATCTGCTCGTAGGGGGCGGAGCGGCCGGTGCCGAAATCGACACGCCCGTTGGACAGGTGGTCCACCATGGCCACCCGTTCGGCCACGCGCACGGGATGGTGGTAGGGCAGGATGACCACTCCGAAGCCAAGGCGGATGTTCTTCGTCAGCCGACTGAGGGCGCCGAATATGACCTCAGGGCAGGGCGACGAGGAAAAGGTGGTCAGGAAATGGTGCTCTACGAACCAGACGTAATCGAACCCCATTTCATCCGCCAGGACGCACTGTTCAATAGTTTCTTCTATGACCGCGTGGTCGTCCAGGGTGGGCCGCTGCATTTCGTAGGCGAGGCCAAATTTCATGGTGCTGCTCCTTACGCTTAGAGTCCTGCCCTTTGTGGTGGCAGTGGCAAGCCCAATGCCCAACGGGATCGAGTCAATTCTTCACACGGTTACCACATGAGGATATGAGCGAATTCTTTCGTCGGTTGTTAACAAAGGGCAATCAAGTACTCTTGCGGTAGCTACGATTATCTGGTCTGCAGGGTCTCTGTGAAAATTGCCAGGCAGGCGAGTTGATTCGATGGCTATTTCGGGGGTTAATTCCAAGAGGCTAATCGCAGGATATTGCAAGGCTGCGCTGACCCATTCCGTAATTTCCAAAGGCAATTGGATCTTACGCAGTTCTACTAACTTCGCTACTTCCCAACAGGAAATGGCACTTACGCCGATTTGATCGGACTCGTGATTGGAAATCGTTCTTACCTGTTGGTTTGATAACCTGGTGTTATTGCCCATTACCCACCAGATCCAGCACTGGGTGTCCAGTACTATCACCGAAGGCACTCCCAATCTTCAATGGCAACACTGCGGAAGGGTTCGAAGTAATAGTACCCTTTCGATAGATGGCGCAAAGGATATGGGTCTGTCAAATCGGGATGTTGCGTCACGGTCTTGACGACCACTTGCACCTTCTCCCCTGATTGAAGGGGAAGACCATTTACAGTCACGGTACCATCATCACCGACAATTACATGGGTAGTAAATGTCGCCACAATTAGCCTCCTTCTGAATGAAGTTCCGCTGTGGTGAGCATTTAGGAGGGTTTCCAGTCAATTGTAAACTTCGTACGTGAGCAGGGCAAGGAAAGCACCAACCTCTCGAACTACAATACCCCAACCTTGACGCTCCACCAGCGCCACACCATAATCAAGCCACCTGGACAGCCTTTGCCCGATTATGCGGCCGTCTGGTACCCTCTTCCCAAATCTCTCAAAAACCGAGCATTAACTTTGGAGGAAACATGGCCCGAGTCACCGGAAGTCACCTGATTGCCAAGGCCCTGAAACTGGAGGGCGTCTACAACATCTTCACCCTAGCGGGCGACCACGTGCTGCCGGTGCTGGACGTAATGGCCGACGACGATTTTCGCTTTATCGACACCCGCCACGAGCAGGCGGCGGTGCACATGGCCGATGCCTATGGCCGCATTACCGGCCAGCTGGGAGTGTGTATGTACACCACTCCCGGCTTTGCCAACGCCATCCCCGGCCTGACCAACGCCATGCACAGCGAGAGTCCCCTCTTGTCCATCGCCGGTTCCGCCGACCTGTCGGAACTGGGGCGGGGCGCCATGCAGGAGATTGACCAGGTGGGAATGGCGGCGGCCACCACCAAGGAATCGCTGATGATTTACGACGCCCGGCGCATTCCCGACACCATCGCCAGGGCGGTGCGGCTGGCCTTCAGCGGCCGTCGCGGTCCGGTACACCTGACCATCCCCACCGACGTGCAGGAACAGGAACTGGACGAAGACGAGGTCGTCTTCTTCAATCCCGACGAATACCGCGCTAGCGAGGCCATCCTCGGGCCCCAGGCCCAGATAGAGCAGGCCATTGCCCTGCTGCGCCAGGCCCAGCGTCCCTTTGTCATAGCTGGCGAGGCCGCCGGTTACACCCAGGACGGACAGGCATTGATGGACTTTGCCGAAACTGCCCGGGTCCCGATACTGACCGAGGGGCAGGCCCGGGGCCTGGTGCCCGACGACCATCCCTACGGCTTTGGCTTCTTCGAGCGGGGCCTGAATCGGGCCGCCACCATGCTGCGCAACGCTGACGTGTTCGTGATGCTGGGCCGCAAGCAGGACTACACCATCGGTTTCTGCCGCCCGCCCAACGTGGCCGCCGACGCCAAGATCATCCAGATTGATCCTTCGCCTGCCGAGATTGGCCGCAACCGGGGCGTCTCCGTCGGTATCGTCGGCGACGTGACCAGCGTGGTCCAGCAGCTTACTCAGGAAGCCTCCAAACACACCTGGCAGGACCTGCCCTGGCTGGAGGAACTGCGGGCCTCCCGCGCCGCCCAGGCCGAATGGGCCGAGGGACTGGCCGTGGCCGAAACGCCCATGCACGCCATGTACGTCCACAAGACGCTGGAGTCCATGCTGCGGCCCGACGACTTTTTGTCTTTCGACGGCGGGGACTACTGCCACTTCGGGCGGGCCCTGCTGCCGGCCCAGATGCCCAAGAAGTGGAGTTATGTCTCCAGCCTGGGCATGCTGGGATCATCCCTGCCCTCGGCCCTGGCGGCCCAGGTGGCTTACCCCGACTCCCGGGTCATCAACCTCACCGGCGACGGCGCCTTCGGCTTTAACGGCATGGAGTTCGACACGGCGGTGCGCCACGGCCTGAACGTGGTAACCGTCCTGGGGAACGACTCGGCCTGGGGCATTGACCGGCAGATTCAGCTGGGCCTGTACGGCCGTCCCGTGGCCACCGACCTGCTCCAGACCCGTTACGACCTGGTGGTACAGGGCCTGGGAGGCCACGGCGAATTCGTGGAGCGTCCCGAGGACCTGAAGCCGGCCCTGGAACGGGCCTTCGCCGCCAACAAGCCAGCCCTGGTTAACGTGGTGGTGGAGCGGGCTATCAGCCCCAGGGCCGAGGCTGCCATTGCCCGGCGGCAGGCGGTTACAGGGGGGTAGGGAAGCTTATCCCACAGAATCGCTTTCACTTCAGGAGGTTCCGAGACATGGTTGAGGAAAACATCGTCAGAATCCCGGGAGTCCCCTTCGACCCAGTTAAGAAGGATTGGGAAGATGACATCGTAGATGCGTATCGGGACGCGCCCCGCAAGGCGGTGTGGGTGCCTATGGACGCCAAGGCCAGCGCCTGGTACATCTCCAGGGAGCGGGGCATCCACGATTTGGTGAACGCTGTGTTGCGGGA
This sequence comes from Dehalococcoidia bacterium, assembly GCA_034428635.1. Taxonomy (GTDB): domain Bacteria; phylum Chloroflexota; class Dehalococcoidia; order Lucifugimonadales; family UBA3495; genus Bin22. The sequence continues at coordinate 61,171 of DAOUHR010000042.1, read as the reverse complement.
GTACGTGGAGAACGAAACTGCCCGCCGGAAGTCTGAGGGGCAAAGCTATCGGGAATGACAACCATTGAGGATATCCACCCAGAGGGATTTGAGTGGGATGAGTCCAAGAATCGGACCAACGTAGAAAGGCATGGGTTGAATTACGAAAGGGCTTCTCAGGTGTTTGAAAGTCCAATCCGGCAATTTGAGGACGACCGTCGGGATTACGGTGAAAAAAGATACCGATGCGTTGGAATAGTGGACAACGAGCTGTTCGCTGTTATCTATACGTGGCGCGGTGGCATATTGCGTATCATATCGGCCAGGAGAGATGAACGAAGAGAATATCGTCAGGTATTCCAGGGATAACATTCCCAAAGATACTCGTACTGACTGGGCTAGGCTCAAGGCCATGACCGAAAAGGAAATTGAGGCGAACGCACTTTCCGACCCAGACAATCCCCCTATAGATGTTGACTCTCCCGAGTTTGCTAAGAGAAGTGCCATGTTCTTTTACCCCAGGGGTCTGGTCCTATTGAATATTGACCCCGATACCCTGGCATGGTTTCGTGACTTGGGTGAAGACTTCAGGATGCAATTGAGCGCAGTCCTCCAATCCTACATGGAAGCCAACGAACATACCGAACCGTCGAGCAGGGACAAGTTCAAAAAGGAGACCCCATAATGCCCAACTCCCCCCACGGCATAACTTATGACTCCTACCGCCCCGTTGTTATGGGGCGGAATGGTATGGTCTGCTCCGGGCATCCCCTGGCCTCCCAGGCCGGTATTGCCATGCTGCAGCGGGGCGGCAACTTTGCCGATGCGGCCCTGGCAACGGCGGCGGCACTCAACGTAGTGGAACCCCTGATGTCCGGCGTGGGCGGCGACGGGTTCATCATGGTCTACCGCAAGGACACGGACTTGCTGGAGGTATGCAACGGAACCGGCGCCGCTCCCTATGCCGCTACACGGGAACGCTACCTTCCCGAAGGCATCCCGATGAAGGGGATTATGTCCGTGTCGGTGCCGGGGTTGGTCAATAGCTGGCTGGACGTTCACGAGAAGCACGGCCTTCTATCCTTAGCTGAGTGCTTTGCCCCGGCCATTGACCTGGCCGGCAACGGTTTCCCCGTCACCCACGTCCTGTCCAGGTCCATTGCCGCCGATCCCCTGCTGTGCCAGTTCCCTACTTCCCAGGCCGTATTTGCCCCCAATGGCGGGCGACCACTGCAGCCCGGGGAAATCTGCTACCAGAAGAACCTGGCCCGCACTTTTCAGACTATCGTGGATGGCGGGCGGGAGGCCTTCTACAAGGGCGAAATCGCCCGAGCTATTATCAAGTTCAGCGAGGAGCAGGGCGGCATCCTGTCCCTGCAGGACCTGGCAGATTGCCGGGCCCGCTGGCAGGAAGCCATCAGCGTCACTTATCACGGCCACACCGTTTACGAAGCGCCCCCCAACTCCAGCGGCCACGTCCTGCTCCAGGAACTGAACCTGGTGGAGGGGTTTGACCTGAAAGGCCTGGGCTGCAATACCGCCGAGAGCATCCACCTGATGGTGGAGGCCAAAAAGCTGGCCTTCATTGACCGGGAGGCCTTCGTGGCCGATCCCGAGTACATCGACGTGCCCATTGAGGGCCTGCTGTCCAAGGAGTACGCCCGGGAACGCGCCAAGTTGATAGATCCGGAACGCGCAGCCTATGACGTCAAGGCGGGGAACCCCTGGGCCTACCAGGCGGCCCAGCGCCAGGAACGCCCCCCCAAGGTGGGCGCTGGCCAGGAGCAGGAGGACACCACTTGTTTCGTGGTGGTGGACGGCCAGGGCAACGCCATCTGCCAGTTGCAGAGCATCCAGAGCGCGTGGGGTTCCAGCCTCATCGCCGGGGATACGGGCATCCTGCTGAACAACCGCATGACCTACTGGCACCTGGAAGAGGACCACGTGGACTGCCTGGAGCCAGGCAAGCGGGTGCGCCACACCATGAATCCGGTGATGGTCTTCCGCAATTCCGAAGCCTCAGGCAACGGAACGGGGCGGCTGCTTTCCCTGGTGCTGGGCACGCCCGGCGCCGACACGCAGGTTCAGACCAACATGCAAGTCATTTCCCATGTCCTGGACTTCGGGATGACGGTGGCAGAGGCAGTGGAGGCCCCGCGCTGGCGCAACACCCAGAACCCCACGGAGTCTTACGTCCCCCACACCTGCCCCGACGAACTGCTGGTGGAGTCGCGCTATTCCGGGGGCGTGCTGGAGGGATTGCGGGACAAGGGCCACGTTCTCAACGTCCTGGGCGGCTGGGAAGCCACCGGCAGCGAGATGATGATCCAGGTAGATCCGGAGAACGGCGCCCTGCACGGCGGAGCCGACCCGCGGCGGGACGGGTATGCTGTGGGGTGGTAAACTTATCCTTTAGCCCTTTTTGCATCGGCGACCAAAGAGAGAACACCATGCGCATACCTGGAAACAAGCGAAGCCAGGAACCTGACGACATCGGCAACCGGGCCGGCGTTTTTGCCGAGGCGGTCCGCGATGGCGATATGAACCTGGCCTGGTCCATGCTGTCCAAGGAGACCCGCGGCATGCGTATGGGCGTATGGGCTACCCGAAACAACGTGGACATGCAGAACGCCTACCGGGCCGCCTACGACATGGACCACAATATGCGTCCTTCAATGATGAAGGACTTCCGCGACACGGTGCTGCGCCTGTGGCCGCTGGAGGACCTGACCGACCTGGGCGTGGCCCCCACCAACTTCATCGACGACACCCACGCCTTCGCCTTCCTGCCCTTTGGCGTTGTTGAGAATGAAAGCACCGTTACCCGCCGGCGCATGATGTCCGGCCTGGTTATTCCCATGCTGCTGGAGGACGGGCAGTGGCAGGTGGACCTGCCCGGGTGGCGCTTCCTGGACAACTAGGCCCCCGGCGCGGCGTCAGTGCGTCCTATCGGAATCCCAGCAGCGGAGACGGAGATAGCCGGACCTTGGCCCGCAAGAAGACCCAGCGCACTAATGCACAGCCCCTTCCCGCCAGGGACGAAGCAACTGAATGTGAGCTTTGCCAGCGGGAGGTGGATCGGTACACCGTCCACCACCTGGTGCCCAGGGCCAGGGGTGGCCGGTTTGGCCCCAAGGCAAAGCTATGTCCCACTTGCCACCGCCAGCTTCACGCCATGTTTACAGAAGCGACCCTGGCTGAGGAACTGAACTCCATTGCCCTCCTCCGGGCCAATCCCCAGGTTAACAGCTACCTCAGGTGGGTGCGGAAGCAGAAAAGCGCCGGCGGATTCAAGGTGCGCCGGGCCAACGACCGCCGATAGGTGACACTATGACCACAGTTCCTGCCACGGCGGAAGCGGTAGTAATCGGCGGCGGCGTAATGGGGGCCAGCATCCTGCACAGCCTGGCGGTGCGGGGAATGACCAATACCCTGCTGCTGGAACGGGACGTGCTGGGCGCGGGCTCCACCGGACGTTCATCCTCTGCCATCCGGATGCACTACTCCACCGAAGTCCACGCCCGCATGGCGTGGGAGAGCTTCAAGGTGTTCCGCGACTTTGGCGAGATTGTGGGGGGCGAGTGCGGCTACACCCGTACCGGACATCTGATCATGGGCGCCGAAAAGGATGCAGAAACCTTCCGGGCCAATGTCGCCATGCAGCAGAATGCGGGCATTGATACCAGGCTCGTCTCAAGGGAAGAAGCGCGTGAACTGGCCCCAAGTTTCAACCTGGAGGACTGCGGGGTCATCGCCTACGAAGCCCTTTGCGGATATGCCGACGCCTCCGCCACCTGTGCCTCCTTCGCCCAGGCCGCACGGGACCGGGGCGCCCGGGCCATCCTGCGATGCCCGGCCGTCAAGGTCGAGGTGGCGGGAAGCAGGGTTACGGGCGTGGTTACCGCCGAAGGCCGCGTCGCCACCGACCGCGCCGTAATCGCCACCGGGCCCTGGAGCCGCCAGTTCCTGCTGGATCACGGTATTGACCTGCCCCTGGAGGCCACCCGCCACGAGGTGGTTCACCTGCGCCGGGGACCTGATGGGCCGGACTACCATCCCGGCGGGGGCGACCTGATCAACCAGATCTATTTCCGGCCCGAGGGCGCCGATCTGACCCTGGTGGGCAACGGCAACCTGGAGGACGTGGTCGAAAACCCGGAAATATTTGCCCAGCGGGCCAGCCCCGGGTTCATCCAGGATATATGGAGCCGCGTGGCCCTCCGCATTCCCTCGCTGGCCGACGCTGAGTTCAGCACGGGTTACGCCGGTCTCTACACTTCCACGCCCGACTCCCATCCCGTCATTGATGCCGTTGAGGGCATAGATGGCCTGTACGTTTGCACCGGCTTCAGCGGCCACGGCTTCAAACTTTCTCCCATGGTTGGGGTTCTGGTGGCTGAACTGATGCTGGACGGCAGGGCTACTTCCATAGACATTGCCCCGCTCCGCATGTCCCGATTCGCCGAGGGCGACCTGAACAGCACCGGTTACGGGTTTAAGGTAATGGTGTAGCCAATATTCCCCAGGATCCCTTCCAGGTATCGATGCAGGATTCCGTGAAAGGGAACCCTGTGGCAAATGCCCACCCTTGGCGGCCCTTGATGGGGGGAAGGCCAGGGTGGGGGTGAGGTCCACGTCGTTTCAAGCTACACCCACTAGCCGGCTTCTACTTGGGGCGAGGGAACTTTGCGATGGCCCTGGGGTGGATTCGCCCCCTCATCACCAACTTGAGGGGAATCAGTTATAATTTGCGTTTCATACTGGTATTAATTCGAGGCAGAACGTGATTTCCAACAACGCCAGGGTGGCCAGGGCCCTCTACCTGCTAAAGCTGGACTTGGACAACTTTGTTTCCAGGGAGTTTACCAACCACCACGAGGACCAGACTCAAACAGTTCTTAACCAGATTCTGGGCCAGTCCCGCGACTCCCAAAACCCATTCCGGAACATGAAGACCCAGGACTTGCTGGCCGTGATCCAGGCTTCCTGGTGGAACGTCTTCGACCGTGCCATGGGCGGCATTGAACCGGGCCTGGTCAGGGAAGTGGCCCTGACCCATGAGTCGTGGGCCGGGCGCAATACCTTCAGCGCCGAAAGCGCCTTTCAGGCGTTGAACGCCGTCCAGCGGTTGCTGGCGGCCATGTCATCTCCCAGCACCCTGGAACTGGACATGCTCAAGAGGGAATGCCTTGAATCTGAAATAGAGGCGACTGAGCTTGAGGAAGGAGAAGTCCCGGCCTCCTCCGACCTGCCCACCGGAACTTCAGTCCCCTCGGCCGAAGGGGAGGACACCGTTGAGGTCCTGCCCGCCACCGCTGACGAGGAGGCGGACGTCCTGGTGAAAGCCGGTGAGGGAGAGGTAACCGCGTCCGGCGAAGAGCCCTACGCCGCAGACCTGCTTCGTGCCCTGAGGGAGGCAGGGGCCCTGCGGGAAGAGGATTCTCTGGCCCGGGCAGTCCGAGCCAGCATCGAGGCCCAGTACGCCGATGAGTCCCTTGTCCAGGAACTTAATCCGTCCCTGGCCCAGGCCCTTGACCAGCGAGGCGTGCAACGGATGCTGGGCTACCAGTGGGAGGCGCTGTCGCATATCCTGGCCGGCAGCAACGTGGTCCTGGAGGCCGGATGGGCCGCCGAAGAATCCTTTACGCTGGCTATTGTTCTGGCCGAATCCCTGCTGCGAAATCCTGGCTGCCACGGGCTGGTCCTTTGCCCGGAGGAGGAATTGGTCGGGGCGCTGACTGAGAACCTGAGCGCCGTGCTGTCGGCTGCGGGGGTTCGGGTAATGGCCGATGCCGAGGAATTGACTGATTTCGCAGACGAATTGCGTGAGGCGGAACCGCCCACTGTCCTGGTGGCTTCAGTAGACACCCTTAACCAGGGCCTTGCCTCCCTGAGGGAGGAGTGGCAATCCCTCCTGAAGGACCTGAAAATCATCGCTGTATATCGGGCCGAGGAGTACCGGGGTCACTTCGGGGCGAATGCAGCCGTGTTAATGCGACGACTAGCCCACCGCCTGGCCGTGCTGGGATCAAATCCCCAGCATTTTGTTCTGGCCCAGGGCTGTGCCAATGGCATGGAACTGGCCCGGAATTTGACCAATCAATACTTCCAGGCAGTTTCCGGTCTGGAAACTCCGGCTGAAAGGCGCCACTACATTGCGGTCAGCCCACTGGATCCGGACGGGACCGGCCAGGTGGACCTGCCCGACCGAATTGCCCGGGCGGCCCTGGCCTGCGTAAGAACGGGCAGGTCAGTATTGGTATGCTGTCCGGGGCAGAGCCTGGCCCAGACGGCGCTTAACAGGGCCCGGGAAATACAGGAAGACTCGGATATAGACGGAGGCGTCCTCTTCCTAGCCACGGAGACCCCACCCACTGCGCCAGACCCCGCCAGCGGGGAAGGGAGCGACCCTGCGGAGGCCCGCGCCGTGTTCGCGGTTACCAGCCATAAGGCCGACACCCCACCCGGCAACTTTGAAGGTGTCATAGTCGCAGGAAACCTCTCCAGTTCTCGTACTGCTTTGAAGCTGTTGAACGGGGGCGGCGGGACGGGGGAAGGCGAGTCCTTTGCCCTGTTCTATGGTGCAAACGACATTGACGGCCGTTTTGCAGTTCACAATTTCGATACCTTGCTGGGCAAGGTACCGGACCAGATAGTGGTGGACCCGGACATCCCCGAAATTATCAGTCCCCACCTGCCGGCCCTGGTCCATGAGGCGGAAGGCCGCATTTACTCCTTCTCCCGTGAGGCGCTGGGCGACGCCGTTTTCCGGGACCTGCGGCGGGAGGCCGCGTCTCTGGGTTCAGGGGAGAAGTCTGCAACCCTGGCAGTAGACCTGCATCCTTCCGGCCAGCAGGATTGGAGGCTTTGGATTGAAGGCCAACAGGTTTCGTCCCTGTCTTCATATGGCAGGTTTCGGGAGATTTACCCGGGCAGTGTAATTGCGCTGGACGGCAGGAAGTACCGGGTGGCGTCAATTGACCCCGGTGACGGAGAGGACCGGCCAGGGGCCATTGTGCTGGAAGGCGCAGAAGCACTGGCCAACCTGAGGACAGTACCCAGCTTTTCCCAATCAGTCGCGGTACAGGAAGAATCCCTGTGTCTCTCCCTGGCGCCGGGCGTCTCCCTGCACCTGGGCAAGGTGGCGGTGGAAGAAGCCCTGGTCAACGTTGCCGTAATTGATGAAACGGGCAGCCCCGACCTGGACAGCGAAACTGGGGATAGCCCGGATAATCAGGAACTGGTGACGGCCACCTTTGCGCCGGATGAAGAAGCCACGTGGAGCATGAACTCCCCGGCTTTCTGGATAGACTCGGGAGAACTGGCCGGTGGCGACGCTTCAGGCGCGGATAATGCCGGGGGTTCGGAAGAAGCTCAGGTCATAACTGCCCTGGAGCAGATGTTCCGGGTGGGCGCCAGGTTCACCTTCCCCGTAGGCAAGTACGACCTCGCCACCTACTCCCAGGGGGCCACTACCTTCATAGCAGAAGTCAGCCCCGAATCCCTGGGTATAGTCAAGAAGGTATTCGACCACTGGCAGGACATCCTGAGGCTGGGCGCCAGCGTGGCCAGGAACTGCCGATGTACCGCAGGCTGCATCTACTGTCTCCTCCCCTTTTCTCCATACGAACAGCCCCTGGACAAGGCCGGCGGCCTGGCGCTGGCGGACAGGCTGCTGGAAATTACCCTGGGTTAGTGCCTGGGTTAGTGATTGATGCCATTCCGAAACACTCCCGCAAGAGGCTTTCACCATGACGACCGCATCGCTGAACATCAACGCTGACCGCCTGAACCGCACCCTGGCCGAACTGGGGCGCATTGGCGAAACTCCCGGCGGGATGATGCGCCTGGCCTATTCTCCCTACGATTTGCAGGGGCGTGAGTATGCCATGGGCCTGATGCGGCAGGCGGGGCTGGAAATTCGGGTGGACCCGGCCGGCAACGTCATCGCCCGCAAGCCCGGCGCCGACCCCAGCCTGCCGGCCATTGCCCTGGGTTCCCACACCGACACGGTGCCCAATGGCGGCAAGTACGACGGCGCGCTCGGCGTGATGGGGGCTGTTGAGGTGGCCCAGACGCTGGCGGAAAGTGGCCATACCCTGCGCCATCCCCTGGAAATCATCATTTTTACCAACGAGGAAGGCACCCGCTTTCACCGCTGGCTGCTGGGCAGCCGGGCCATGGCCGGCCTGCTGGAACCAGAGGACTACAACGCCGTGGATGACGAAGGGGTTTCCATCGAGCGGCGGTTAGCGGACGTTGGCGGTGACCTTTCCCGCATTGACCAGGCCCGCCGGTACCCCGGTGAACTGGCCGCCTACTTCGAACTCCACATCGAGCAGGGCCCGACCCTGCACCGGGCGGGGACGCCCCTGGGCGCGGTAACGGGCATCACGGGCCGTTTCGTTTACCGGGTGGAGGTGCAGGGGACAGCCAACCACGCCGGCACGACGCCCATGCCCGAGCGACACGACGCCCTGGCCGCCGCGTCCCACCTGGTGCTGGCCACCCAGCGCCTGGCCACCGAGGCAGAGATTTGCCGGGTCGCCACGGTGGGCAATATCCAGGTTACGCCCAACGCCGTCAACGTGGTGCCCGGCGAGGTAACCCTGGGGGTGGAGTTCCGGGATGTGGACACCAACGCCCTGTCCGCCGCCGAGACCACCCTGCGCCGCAACGCCGCCGAAATCGCCGACGCCAACCGGGTGTCCGTAAACATCACCCAGGTGGAGGCCGCGAGGGCGGTGCCCATGCCGGCCCGGATGCAGGGCCTGGTAGCCGAAGCGGCCGACCAGGCGAGTCTGGCCTGGGAGTCGCTGCCCAGCGGCGCCGGCCACGACGCCCAGGCGATGGCTGCCATCACCGAGTCGGGCATGGTCTTCGTGCCCAGCGTGGAGGGCATCAGCCACTCGCCCCACGAGTTCACCGCTCCGGCCGATTGCGCCAACGGGGCCCAGGCTTTGCTGAACATGCTGCTAATGGCCGACGCCCGGCTTTAATATCTATCCACGAATGAACACGAATGTTCACTAATGAATATTTGAATGACGGTCATTACTATGAAAATAGGCCATTTTCATTCCCTTATGTGGCCTGTTCAAGGCCATGGCAATTCCGGTGAAAGCCGGAATCCATATTAGTGAATATTCGTGCTTATTCGTGGATAAAAAGAGGTTTTGCACATGGACATTTCCGCCACCTACGTCTTTGACGCTCCGGCCGAGAAGGTCTGGAATACCCTGATGGACCCCCAGGCCCTGGCCGCGTGTGTCCCCGGTTGCCAGAGCCTGGAACCGACCGGCGACAACGAGTACCAGGCGGTGGTAAACGTGGGTGTCGGCCCGGTCCGGGGCAACTTCAACGCTAAGGTGGCCATCACCGAGGCCAACCCTTTTCAGTCTTACCGCCTGTCTCTCAGCGGCAACAGCAACATCGGGTTTGGCAGCGGCGACTCCCTGGTAACCCTGGAGGAGGCTGACGGCCGGACGACGGTGCGGGTGGAGACCCAGGCCCAGGCCGGGGGCACCGTTGTGCGGGTAGGCCAGCGCATGATGGAAAGCGTGGCCCGCGGGCTGCTGGACCGGTTTTTTTCGTGTTTGCAGGAGACGGTGGGGCGTGGGTAGGGGCAGGGTAAAATACGCTGGTTAGGGATGGGGGAATGGATTCTACCCAGCCGGAGATCGTTGACCTTGAAATTGAGGAGGCGAGTCGGAATCGTTTTCGGAATCGGGAAACTCTCCTACCCGCTCAAATACCAGTTGGCAAATTCTTAACTCTCCGGGCCGCAACTTGATGGGCCAACCGCCCAAGTTAACCATCTCCAGGGTGATCTTGCCTTCCCAACCGGCATGGATGGTGGGGGCGGTCAGGTGAACCGCCAATCCCATACGAGCAAGAGTACTACGCCCTTAAACGCGGGCGGCTATGCCGGCTGAAAGGGGCAATTCAACCCACTCATAGGTAATTCCTAAAACGAACTCACCGGGTTGAATAATAAGGCAACCCTCGGTATCGGCCTCCAGAGGAACCAGAAACTCGCCCGACAGGTCGGAAAATTTCTCAATCCTGGAGGCATCCAGGGAGTAGTCAATGCCGGCTCGCGACAGTCCGGCCATCTTTTCTTTATCCCAGGACTGGAACCCTTCTCCCAACCTCAGGTCCAGCGATGTTGTTGAATACTGTCCGCTTCCCGGTTCCGGTTCTACGATGATGGAGCGATTCTCAATTGCGCGCCGTATTTCGGCTCGACTGAGAATCATACCGGACTGTAATCCACCATGTCGGGGCGGACCAAGAAGGTGCGCTGCCCGCTCATGGTGTCGTAAGGCAAGGTTACCAGCAGGCCTTCGGGGCCTTCTTCCATTACTATGACTCTCGCCCAGCCCTTGGCTGGGTTGGGATTAAGATTCTCCCATTGGGCGACCAGATCTTCAACACTCAGTTTTTCCGTTCTGACCTCGCCGGAAATGCCCACTACATTGCTATGAGAAACCCAGGCACAGGCGGTGCCGTCTTCTCCCATGGGAATCTCGATAGCATATTCGTCAGGATAGAAGGGACCAGGCCCCACCTCGCATTGCATATAACCTTCACGAAATTTCATCCAAGTCCCTCCCCGAGTTGCATTGCGGCAAATCTAATGCATGAACTATGCGGAGTCAATAATCATCTGACAGTCTTCCCGCACTTAGCTGCCGCACCAGGCCAGGGATTGAACGCCCCGACCTTCGTAAGTTATCTGCTATCATGGGGCAAGAGATCCGTGCCTTGGGCGGCCAAATTAGTTACGGTTAATTGCCTTAAAAAGGCCAACAGGAGCAACTAATATGCCCCAACCCTACGAACTTACCGTATCCGAAGCGGCCAGCCTTATTCGCAGCCGGGAAATGTCGGCGGTGGATATGGCGCGGTCCCTGCTGGACCGTATTGAAGCCCTGGAACCAGATCTGAAGGCGTGGGTGTACCTGGACCGGGCCGCGGTGCTGGCCGAGGCGGAGGCCAGAGACCGGGCAATTGCCCAGGGAGCAGCGCCAGGGCCCCTGCACGGCATACCCGTGGGCGTCAAGGATATCTACTACACTGCCGGTATTCCCACCACCGCCTGCTCCCGCGTGTACCAGGACTTTGTGCCGGAGTACGACGCCGCCCCGGTGGCCCTGCTTAAGGGGGCCGGGGCCATTATGCTGGGCAAA
>DAOUHR010000042.1:0-45000 GCA_034428635.1 Dehalococcoidia bacterium | reverse complement strand
AAAACCCATTCTCTCGTTATCAAAGACCGCAATCAATCTATTGGCTAGCGCCGGATACTATTGGTAGATAACAGCCTTTCCCCCCACGGTGGAGTTTTGGTCGAACGAGTTGCCCCATTCCAGGCGGGCGACCTCGACCGTATCTCCCACTTCCCCCGCATCCCCGTCCGCGACCAGGTTGCCCGGGAATGCGTCAACATAGCATACGGCTTCTTTTCTCCGCTGGAAGGCTTCATGGACGCCGCTGATCTGGACTCGGTGGCCCGCAACATGACCCTGGAAAGCGGGTACATCTGGAGCATTCCCATCGTCTTCGACCTTTCCGAAGCGGAAGTCGCCCGCCTTGGCTTGAAAAACGGGGATTCCGTCCTCCTTACCTACCAGCAACAGCCCCTGGCCGTACTGGAAGTTGAGGAAATCTACTCCTACGACAAGCGGTTCCTGGCCCGGCAGGTGTACGGCACCGACGATGAGGCCCACCCGGGTGTCCAGCGCACCTACGCCTACGAGGACAAGTTTGTTTCCGGCAAGGTCACGCTGGTAAATCCGCCTACCGTCAACCCGCCCTTCGACCGGTACTGGCAGACGCCCCGGCAGTTGCGCCGTACCCTGTCCGAGAAGGGCTGGGACCGGGTTGTGGCCCACCAGAGCCGCAACGTCCCCCACGCCGGCCACGAATGGCTGATGAAGGGCGCCTGGTTTGCGTCGGAGGCCGACGGTGTCCTGGTCAGCGCGGTTATCGGCGAAAAGAAGCCTGGGGACTACATTGACGAGGCCATCGTCCTTACCCACGACCTGCTGAGGGAAGCGGGCTTCTTCCGGGAAGGGACACACCTGACGTCCACCCTGATGTGGGACATGCGCTACGCCGGTCCCCGGGAGGCGGTGTTCCACGCGCTGGTCCGCAAGAACCTGGGCTGCACGCACCACATGTTCGGTCGCGACCATGCCGGGGTGGGCAGCTACTACGACACCTACGCCGCCCATCGCATCTTTGACGACCTGCCTGACCTGGGCATAAAGTCCGTCTTGACCCTGGAGTGGTGGTACTGCCCCGTCTGTGGCAGCGTTACCTACGAGGGCCTGTGCGGCCACCGGGACCAGAAGCAGGACCTGGCTGGCACTCTTATCCGTCGCATCATCCAGGGTGGCGAGGAACCGACCCCCACCACTCTGCGGGCTGAAGTGCTGGCGGTGGTGCGGGAATGCGCCGACAAGTACGGTTTTGGGTCTCCCTTCGTGGAGGAAAACTACTTGGAAAACCGCACGCCGGTAATGTCCATGCCCGAGCTGGAAGCCAGTTGTACCTGTAGCAGCAGTATATGATGGTATAAGTGCGCCCCCGCCTACTATAGACGGGGGCCTTGTCTTGGAATCATAATCGGATGTTGAGTCCTGAGAAAGAGCATTTCAAGGGAGCCTCTTTATTCTACTGGGCTACTATAGTAGCTTTGCTTGCTGTTGCCTTCATTTCCACTTGGTCTTGCTCGGCTTGGAAAAGCGAGGCCGAAATCAAGCAAAGCCACCTAAGAGAAAGCTTGGTCAGGTTAGAACAAGCCAGCACAGAAATCGATAAGGGCAACAGCATAATTAGAGAAAGGGACGAAGAAATCAGATCGGCCAAAATAGAAATTGAGCGCCTAAATAGAGATCTGATTCATGCTAGCCAGATAGTCCAGAAGCAGCATGCTGCTTTGGAGTGTTACGCAAAGAAGTCTGACGATGAGGTACTCTTGTCGTTCCTCGGCAACCTGATACTTCCAGGTGTTGGAGGGGCGATAGGCTCAACTTTGGGTCAACAGCGAGAGTGCTGATAGCTTGCTGCGGGAATTTAACCATCTGTCCTAGCTATTCATAAACAGGAGGAACCCATGCCCACGTTTGTTAATCCCACCGCCTGTAACGCCTGCGCCGGTGAACACCAGGGGCCTTTGTGTGTCTACATTTGCCCTAATGACCTGATGGCCATGGACACAGAGGCCAACAAGGGCTTCAACCAGGAGCCGCAACTCTGTTCCGAGTGCTACGCCTGCGTCAAGCTGTGCCCCCAGGAAGCCATTGAAGTCCGCGGCTATTCCGACTTCATCCCCCTGGGCGCCTCCGTACAGCCCCGGCGGGTGGAGGGCGGCCTGACCTGGACGGTAACCTTCCGCAACGGCAAGGTGCTGGAGTTCACCTACCCGTCCCGCAGCACTCCCGTCGGCTCCAGCGACCCGTATCGCAATTTTACTGAAGACCCGGTGGACGACTTGAAGGGCCAGGGGCTGGCCGGTGAATCCCTGTGGCTGGGGGTGGACAAACTGCCCACCGTCCAGGCCAGCAATTAAAGGAGGCCACTAGCGAAATGGCAACGCCTACAGTAGAAACCGTTGAATGTGACATTCTTATCATTGGCGGCGGCATGTCCGGCTGCGGCGCCGCCTTCGAGTCCAAGTTCTGGGGCAGCGACCTGAAGGTGGTTATCGCCGAGAAGGCCGTTATCGAGCGCAGTGGCGCCACCGGCGAGGGCCTCTCCGCCATCAACTGCTACATGGGCCAGCGCTACGGCTGGAACACCCCCGAGGACTTTGTAAATTACGTGGTCAACGATATGATGGGCCTGGCCCGCGAGGACCTGGTCTATGACGTGGGCCGCCACGTGGACTCCTCGGTCCATTTGCTGGAAGAGTGGGGCCTCCCCATCTGGAAGAAGGACGACGGCACCTACGAGCGCATCGGCCGCTGGCAGATTCCCATCCACGGCGAGTCCATCAAGCCCGTTACCGCCGAGCCCGCCCGCAAGGCCGTGGGCCAGGAGAACATCTACGAACGGGTGTCCATCACCCACCTCCTGACCGACGCCAACGATTCCAACCGCATTGCCGGCGCCGTGGGTTTCGGTGTCCGGGAAGACAAGCTCTACGTCTTCAAGGCAAAGGCCGTCATTGTCACCACCGGCGGGGCTTCCAACGTGTTCCGCCCCCGCTCCGTCAACGAAGGCATCGGCCGCACCTGGTACTCGGTGTTCGCCACCGGTTCCGCCTACGGTCTGATGATTCCCATCGGCACGGAAATGACCCAGATGGAGCACCGGTTTGTCCCCACCCGCTTCAAGGACGGGTATGGCCCAGTGGGCATGTGGTTCCAATACTTCCACGCCCGGGTAACCAACGCCCTGGGCGAGGACTACACCGTCACCCGGGACGACGAACTCGACAAGTTCCCTCCCTACGGCCGAGCCGTCCCCACGCCCACCCCGCTGCGCAACCACCAGATGTTCCTGGACATCAAGGACGGCCTGGGGCCCATGTACATGCGCACGGAAGAGGCCATGCAGAAACTGGCGGAGGGTGACCCTGTCAAGATGGAAAAGGTACGGGAAGAGGCCTGGGAGGACTTCCTGGACATGACCATCGCCCAGGCCCTAACCTGGGCTTCCCAGAACATTGAGCCCGAGGTTACGCCCTCCGAGGTTAACCTGGCCGAGCCCTACATCATGGGTTCCCACTCCGGCGAGGCCGGCGCGTGGGTCAGCGGCCCCGAGGACCTGGCTCCTCCCGAATACTTCTGGGGCTACAACAAGATGACCACAGTCCGCGGCCTGTTCGCTGCCGGCGACGGCGTGGGCGCCGCTCCGCACAAGTTCTCCTCCGGCTCTTTTACTGAGGGCAGGCTGGCGGCCAAGGCGGCGGTCAACTTCGTCCGCGACAGCGGCGATACCCCCACCGTCAATGATGACCAGGTTCGCCAGCTTCACCAGTCCATCTGGGCGCCGCTGGATACCTTCGACAAATACAAGGGAGCTTCCACTGCGGAAGAGGTCAATCCCAACTACATTAACCCGTCACAAGCGCTGGTACGCCTGCAGAAAATCATGGACGAGTACGCTGGCGGCGCATCGTCCTGGTACACCACCAATGGCCCTACCCTGGAACGGGGCATAGCCCTGATCGAGATGCTGCGGGAAGACCTGACGCAGCTGGCCGCCCGCAACCGCCACGAACTGCTGCGCTGCTGGGAGGTGGTCCACCGGACGTGGGTGGGCGAGGCCCACATGCGCCACCTGCTGCACCGGCAGGAAACCCGCTGGCCCGGCTACTACTACCGCGCCGACTACCCCAATCTGGACGACGCGAACTGGCGCGTCTTCGTTAATTCCACCTTCGATGCGGCCAACAACAAGTGGAACCTGCGCACCCGGCCCTTCCTGAACGTGGTTACGAACATTTAGAAACTGTATCGAAGTCCCTTCCCCCGTCAAGGGGGAGGTCTGGGATGAGGGTGAAAAGCAACCTGTCTTGCAGTCGCATTTTGCCCAATACTCTGCCTTGAACAATTTTGAGACTGTTTCTTACAGGTTAGCGATACAGGGTGTGATATCGGGGGCGGGCCACAATACCCGCCCCCGACTATTTGGATGATCGGCTGAAAATGACGACGGAGCACGGGCTGGGGCAGGGCTCTCTCTGCATTGTGTGCACCTGCTCCTGTGTGTTGAAGCAACAAGCTCAGGCCCCGGTATGCTATTATCAGCAGTGTCGGTTCTCCGTCCGGAACTGCTATCGTATATCCCGGAGGTCTCCCAATGACCACCAAAGCCACACACCCCTACACCATCAAGTCCTACATTGAATACGACAAGCTGGACTTCAATCCCGACGATCCGGAGCCTCTGCCCGACGGTATGTACCAGTATCCTGTTTTCGCCGAAATCTTTGGCATTCTGGAAGCCCACCTCAATACCCTGGGCGACCCGGAAACTATATTCCGCAGCAGCAACACCTTCATCTGCTACAATCCCAATAACCTGAACGTCAGGGTTGGCCCCGACTTTTACGTGGCCTTCGACGTGGAAGCCAAGGCCATCCAACGACGCCTGATGTACCTGCCTTGGGAGGCAGGGAAACCGCCGGACTTCGTTCTGGAGATTGCTTCGCCCAGCACCGGCAGGGAGGACGTTGGCAACAAGCGGGAAATCTACGCCCAAATCGGAGTTGACGAGTACTGGCGGTTCGACCCCTCCGGTGGAGAATACTACGGGGAACCGTTGGTGGGGGAAGAACTGGTAAATGGTGAGTACCGGCGATTTGAGCTTACGACGGAACCCGACGGAGTGCTGAAGGGATATAGCCCGCTGCTGCGGCTGTATCTGTGCCGGCAGGACGATATGCTGACCTTCTTCAACCCGGACACCGCGGAGTACCTACGCAACCTGCCCGATACGCAGGCTGCTTTGCGGGCGGAGCAGGCAGCCCGTCAGAGTGCGGAAGTCAGGATAAGAGAACTGGAAGAAGAGCTGCGACGCCGGCAATAGGGTTAGCCGCGTATTCGCTGCAATCATCCGAATAGGTACTTATCGTATGGAGCGACAGCAATGAAAGTCGGATTTATCGGCTTGGGCAACATGGGAAACCCCATGGCATCCAACCTCATCAAGGCGGGCCACCAGCTTACCGTCCATGACCTGCGGCGGGAAGCCGCCACCAATCTGCTGGAGTTGGGCGCCGAGTGGGCCGACACTCCAAAAGACTGTGTTCCCGGCAACGACGTTGTCTTGACGTCCCTGCCCGTGCCGCGGGATGTGGAGGCAGTAGTCCTCGGCGAGAACGGCATCCTGGAAGGTGCAACGGCCGGGGACGTCTACATGGACCTTTCCACCAATTCGCCCACGGCCATCCGCCGCATTCACGACGTCTGCGCCGAACAGGGCGTAAACGTGCTGGACGCCCCCGTAAGCGGCGGCGTGTACGGCGCGGCGGCGGCCACCCTGGCGGTGATGGTGGGCGGCGACGAGGCGATTTTCGACCGGATGAAGCCTACCCTGGACGCCATCGGGAGCCACGTGGTCTATTGCGGGCCCATCGGCAACGGCATGGTCTGCAAGATTTGCAACAACACCCTCAGCATGGGCATCGGCGTACTGTTGACCGAGGTGCTGACCCTGGGCGTCAAGGCCGGGGTTGACCTGTCGGTGCTGGCCGACGTAATCGCCAACAGTTCCGGCGGCAACCGGCGCCTGGTGGAGAAGTTCCCCCGGTACCTTTTCAAGGGCAACTTCGAGCCAGGATTCGCCACCGCCCTGGCCGCCAAGGACGTGCGCCTGGGCACCGACCTGGGCCGCGAGTACGGAGTGCCCATGGACCTGGCCAACCTGGTGGACATGCGCCACGTCGAGGCCATGTTCCGGGGCTGGGGCCCCGAGGACTCCGACGCAGTCTCCAAGCTACAGGAAGAGAAGTCGGGAATCGAGCTTCGGCTGCCCGACGCCTAGACTCCCGTACTGTGGGAGGTCACATTCTTCGGCCTCCCACACTTCATTGCCGTGTGCCTGCCCTGCTTTCCCTTACTCCAAATGTGGTGGGGCTTAAACAAGATACGCCACCACGAGGCGCCACCTGATATGATTGGAGTTATTGGATGCCTCTTAGATTTCCACACGCCGCCAATTCCAGGTTTGCCCGCGCTATACGGTATTCCCTGATCTTGCCCGTGATGCCGGGCTTGTGCATCTCCAACTCGGGGCCAGCCGCGCCGCCCCCAGACCGGCCGGTGGACTGGGGTTACTGGGGACCCGGCGCCCCCAATAACTGGGGTGCACTGTCTCCCGACTTTGCCCTCTGCGCCTCCGGCATTGAGCAGTCGCCCATCGACCTGTCCGAGTATGTAGAAGATGGCAATGCCCCCGAATTGGCCTTTGCCTATGGAGGCGACGCCAGAGAAGTCAACCACAACGGAAAGGTCGCCCACGTGGAGTACGGGCACGGCAACACTCTCACAGTTGGCGACCGGCGCTATGAACTACTCTCAATGCACATCCACGTCCACGCGGAGCACCAGGTTGACGGGCAACTCTTTCCCGCCGAAATGCACCTGGTCCACCGGAAGGAAGGCGGATTCCTGGGCGTGGTGGGCCAGCTTTACCGGCTGGGCAAACCGGACCCCGTCGTCCAGGCCCTGATTGACGCTTACCCGGATCCCGGGCAGGCCGTCCACTCAGGCTACACGCTCAACGCCGCCGACTTCGTGCCCTCAGATAAGGGCTACTACCATTACGCCGGTTCCTTGACCACCCCGCCCTGCACCGAAGAGGTGGACTGGTACGTGTTAAAGGAGACGAAGGCCATATCCCAGGAACAGGTCAACCGCATTGCCGCCCTGCACAACGGGTTCAACCACCGGCCTATACAGGCGAGAAACGGGAGAAAGGTAATCAGCGCCGGTTCCGGAACTCAGTCTTAGGGTAGGCAGTCGGCAATGGTGGGCGTGGGCCCTAGAGCAGTGTCAACATGACGATCCCGGCCACCACCATGCCCACCGCCACGAACTTGACCGAGAGTGTCCGCCACTGCAGCGGCTCCTCAAGTATTGGAATCCAGCGCGTGCTGCAGAGGGTGCTGAAAAGGAACACCGACAGGGGTCGGGTAGCGGTGGCCGTAGCGACCAGGGACACGGGACCCAGGTTTATGGCCAGCACGTTCAGCCAGACTCCCAGGGGCGCCAGGGTAAACTCCGCGCCGAACAGCAGGAACAGGGTTTGCTTGTCCCGCATGGCGAAAAAGAAATCTCCCCAGGCTCCTGGTTTCCACAGAGTGAGAAATACCAGGCCCATTCCATAGTTCCGAACCGAATACACGAACAGCACTGGCAGTTCATTCAACGATTGCTTCCCCAAGACTATCGCCAGGGAAGTGAGTATGCTGGCGCCTATGAGTATGGGCAAAGCCCAGTTGATTCGAATGGCAAGGCCACCCCTGCTTCCCCAAATAGAGACCAGGAACGCCCCACCTACAACGACGACAATTCCCGCCCACTGGCCCACTGACAGGGATTCTCCCAGCAGGAACACGCCCATGAAGGCCACAAAAACCGGGAAGGTGTGAATAATTGCCGATGAGCGGGAGGCCTCTTCCATGGTGTAGCCCCAGAACATCATCGCCAGCGCTCCGCCCCAGCACAGCCCTGAGGCAACCGCATAGCCAATGGCGCTCATAGAGGCGTCGGTGGGAATGCCAGTAATCACCAGGGCAAAGGTCCCGTGGGCGATAAGGCAGACGGCCATTCCGGCGTAAAGGGAGGGCAGGTTGGGCATGTTATACGAGGTCAGTCGCTTGTCCAGAACGGTGACAAACCCCATGACTCCGGCGCTGGCCAGGGCGACCCAGAGGTAAAGCAGGCTCAAATGGATTCCCCTTGCAAAAGTCTACGCCCGGGCCTCGTCCTGGTGGAGTTTCCGGCGAGACACCGGGCGCTGGTTTCTCCCATTATATTTGCGCTTAAGTCTATTCTTCGTCTGGATGGGTGGAAATGAAGCGGGCCGACCTGGCCGGGTCTATGTGGGGCGCGCGCACTTCAACCCCCGCCTGCTCCTCCTGGAGTAGAACGGTTACGCTGCTGTCCCGGTCCTTCCAGCCCCGGTTTATGGCCTGCATGGCTACCTGTTCCGCCAGCGTTGCCATGGGCATGGGGACGCTGTATTCGCGAGCCAGTTCAGTGGCCAGGGAAATGTCCTTGTGGGCCAGCTCCAGGGCGAAGCTGGCCGGCTCGAACTCGCCTCGGAACATGGTGCGGACCAGGCCCTCATGCAAGATGCGCATCCGGCCCAGGGAACCGCGCCGCATACCTTCCCAAAGGGCTTCCGGTTCCACACCGGCCTTGACGCCCAGGGTCAGGCCCTCGGCTATGGCCTGCCGGACACTGTGCCCCACCATGTTGTGCACCAGCTTGCAGATGGAACCCGCGCCGATTTCCCCGGCATAGAATACCTTGTCGCCGAAGGAGTCCAGGACCGGCTTGATGCGCTGGTAGACTTCAGGGTCGCCGCCCACCATGACTGCCAGGTTGCCACTGTAAGCTCCCGTCTTGCCGCCGCTCACGGGAGCGTCCAGAACGTGGGCCCCCTTTCGGCGGAAAATCGGCTCTATCTCTCGAATGAGGGTGGGCCGGCTGGACGAAAGATCAACGTAAACGCTCCCGGGCCGGATACCCTCCAGGACTCCCGAATCCCCCATAGCCACCGCCTCAACCTCCTTCGGACCGGGCAGCGACGTGAAGACAATATCGCTCAGCTCCGCCACCTCGGCCGGGGTGTTGGCCAGGCGGGCGCCGCCCTCCAGCAGCGGCAATGCGGCCTCTTCCCGCAGGTCGTTGACCACCAGGGGGTAACCGGCCTTCTGGATGTTGAGGGACATTCCCCCGCCCATGTTGCCCAAACCGATAAATCCAATCGTTTCCATTTCTACACCTTCAATAGAGTTAGTGAGTAGCGGAGTTGGGCCGCCATTTGCATTGGCTAATGCGGCAGGTCGGCAGGGGCATTGTATGGGAGTTAAACCGGGAGGGCAAACGCAGGGCCACGCTCGGGCTAAGGGCTTGCCGGCCGCATCCAACAGAAAAACCGCCCTTCAAAGAGCGGCCGGCCAGGGCGGATATGTCCAGTGCAAACTGATGTCAGGACAACAGCCTGATGGCGGCAACAATTAGTCCCGCGGCGCCCAGCATCAGTCCGCCCAACCGGACCATTAACCTTACTTCCAGGGCATGGAGGTCAGCCTTAGTGGCCATTTCGCGGATGTCTTCTTTCGTAGCAAGTTCGCCGGTAAAGGCCTGGCCGACGGCAGCTATCACCGCTTCGGCCTGGGCTTCATCAAAGCCGGCCTCCTGCAGGTCCTTGAAGGCTTTGAGTGTGTCGAAGGGTACTGAGGCCATGATTCTCCCTGGCATTTCCTTGCATCCCTTTATATCACCCCCTGCATTGGTGTCAATTGACTCGGATACCTATGTACTGACTTCCCTTGTAACCCCTTTAACCCCCGTGTAGAATTACCCAAACTTCAAAGCTGAAGGGAGACGTTCTATGTACGACAAGCCCATGCTTAGCCTGGACCAGACCCGCAAGGCCATGGACGCAATGCTGGACAAGGCCACCCAGGAACCCCATCGCCCCGTGGCCATTGCCATAGTGGACGACGGCGGCAACCTGCTCAGTTATGCCAGGATGGATGGCTGCCGCGCCAATCCCCAGACCTTTGCCATCCGCAAGGCCTACACTTCCGCCATGTCAGGGGCGGACTCGGCCGTTTACGCCGAACGGCTGCAGAGCCAGGGCCGCTCCGTGTCCGACATGGGCAACCCCAGCCTGGTGTCCGCCCAGGGGGCCGTAGTCGCCCTGCATCCGGGGAGCGGAGCCGTGCTGGGCGCCATTGGTGTCAGCGGCCTGAGTTCCCAGGAAGATGAGGACTTGGCACGGCTTGGGGTGCAGGCCATGGGCCTGTAGCAGCGCATCCATCGGAATATTAACGGACTATCCAGTCCGTACCACCGAGGGCGGTAGTCTGGTCAACAGCCCGACGCCCACAACATAACGGAGGAACCATGGCAAACCCCCGCGCCGAATACTCGCCCATATTCCACCGACCCCCGCTGAAGCTGCCCAACAACGCCAGGGTGGCCGTTTGGGTGGTCATCAACGTGGAGGAGTGGGACATCAACGAGCCCATGGCCCGCACCGTGCTGCCCACGCCCCAGGGTGTGGAAGTCATTCCCGACATTCCCAACTTCGGGTGGTTTGACTATGGCCTGCGGGTGGGGTTCTGGAGGATGAAGCGGGCGCTGGACCAGCGGGGAATTCGCGCCACCGTCAGCCTGAACGCATCGGTGTGCAACAGCTACCCCTTCCTGGTGCAGGATTGCCTGGACTCGGACTGGGAGCTTATGGGCCACAGCTATATCCAGCGGGTTATAAACCGGGAGCCCGACGAACGGGACGCCATCCGCCGCACCATTGACACGATTCGGGAGTTCAGCGGCGTTGCTCCCCGGGGCTGGATGGGACCGGGCCTGGCCGAGACCTTCGATACCCCCGATATCCTGGCGGAGGAGGGCATAGAGTACGTTTGCGACTGGTGCAACGACGACCAGCCTTATCCCATGAAGGTAAAGAGCGGCAACCTGATTTCCGTGCCCTATACGGTGGAATTGAACGACATTCCCATCTACATGGTGCAGCACCACCAGTCTCCCGAGATCTTCAACCGGGCCAGGGACCAGTTCGACACGCTCTACGCCGAGGGGGAGGAGAGCGCGCGCATTCTTTGCGTTTCCACCCACCCCTACATTACCGGGGCGGCGCACCGCATCAAGTACTACGAGCAGATTTTTGACTACATCAGCCGCTTTGAAGGGGTCGAGTTCATGACGGGGAGCGAGATACTGGACTGGTACAAGTCGGTGATGTAAACCCGGCCGAGGTCGGTCGGCAGCTTATTGAAATGGCGGGGGCGTGTGCCAGCACACGCCCCTACTTGTTGGTCAGGTTCCGCCCGGGTATCTAGAGGACATCGGAGTTGCCGTTGTTGTTGGCCATGGCGGCGCTGGCCAGGGTGCTGCCGGCCAGCATGTCTATGCCCTTGCGCACGCTGCCGCCGATGCCGTTGATTTCCCGTTCCAGGGACCGGAGAGTCCTGAGGGCGTAGGCGTCGGCCTCGGTGCGGCGGGACTCAGCCTCGGCCTCGGCCATCTGGAGAATCCGGGAGGCCCGTTCCTGGGCATCGTGCAGGATCTCCTCGGCGCGGCGGTGCTGTTCCGAATCGGTCAGCTGCTTGCTGAATTCGTCCTCGGCCTTGGCCTTGGCCCGGCGGGCATCGGCCATGGCTACGTTCATAATCTGTTCTTTCTGCGAAAGGACCTCTTCGGCGGCCCTGACTTCCTGGGGTACGCCGAGGCGCAACTGGTCCACCAATTCGATCAGCCTGGCCTTGTCCATCATCAGGCTTCCAGTGATGGGCATTACCTTGCTGTTATTGATCAGGATCTCCAATCGTTCAATAGTATTTATAATATCTATGATGTCCCCCTTTCTCCGTGCTTCCCGTTACGGGGCCGGAATCCCGAGTTTGTTGTATACCGCGGCGGCCACCCTGGGCGTTACCATGCCGGTAATATCGCCCCCCAGGCGGGCCACTTCCTTCAGCAGGCTGGAACTGACGTACATGTGCTCCTGAGATGTCATGAAAGACACCATGTCAACGTCCGGCGCCAGCTTGCGGTTCATAAAGGCCATTTCGTATTCGTACTCAAAGTCCGACCCGCTCCGCAGGCCGCGCACGATCACCGCAGCGCCGATATCCTGAGCGAACCGCACCACCAACCCCTGGAATTGCCGGACCTCCACATTAGGCAGGTGGCTGACGGCGTCCTGGAACAACTCCACCCTTTCTTCGGTGTTAAACAGCAGGTTCTTCGAGGGCGTGGCATAAACGGCGACAACTACCTTGTCGAAAAGAGCTGCGGCCCGGGCCGCGACGTCCGTATGCCCCTCGGTTACCGGGTCAAAGCTCCCCGGGTAGAGAGCTGTTACCATCAATTGCCTCCTCTCCGGTAAAAGTCCACCAGGTTGTCCCCGTAACGCCGGTTGGAATCCAGCGTCAGGTCTCCGTATTCAGTTGCCAGGTTGACGTGCCTGGAATGGCCAACCACTACCATGCCGGTCTCATCAAGCAACCCCGAGGTGTTTCCCAGGGCAGCCATGAACTCGTCCAGCCCTGCCATTTTGTAAGGCGGGTCTAGCAGCACCAGCCGGTAGGGGCCCGGGAGATTCCCGAGAATCCTGGCAGCGTCGGCGCAATAGGCCTGGGACTGCTGGCGAAAGCCGGTAGTCTCCAGGTTGGCCTGTAGTGCCTGGTGCTGGCGGCGGTTCCGCTCCACGAAGTCGGCCCAGGCGGCGCCTCGACTCAGGGCCTCGATGCCCAGGCTGCCGGTACCGGCAAACAGGTCCAGAACACGGGCCTCTTCCAGAATCCAGGGAGGGAGGACGTTGAATATGGCGGCCCTGGCCCTCTCCGAGGTGGGTCGCACACCCGAGGTAACCGCACCCTTGAGGCGATGGCCCTTGGCCACTCCTCCCGCCACCCGCATATTATTGATGGGGGACATTATAATTCACACTACAGCGGTACTTTCCAGTTGGTTCTTGAGTAGATTTTGAGCATTTTTTCAATAATGGCCATTGTACAAAGTAAGGATGACATTACTTTTGGCCCTCTTCCTCGACGGCATACCCCCATTTTCACCTGCCCAGGCAAGTGTTCTCGGGTCCCTGAATGCCACCGCATTCAGCCCGTATCGACTGCTCAACCCCTATGTTCCCGGCTGCCCTTCCTGTTGACATTATTTTTGGCGGGGTCATAATATTCTGGCACGCAAAGGGTATCACACGGAGGCGGCGGGTATGCTTAAAATGTCTATCGACAGCATAAGGGTCAGCCCCATGAACTACCAACGGGTTGTCATCCTTAAAGAGAATGAGTCCGACCGCTACCTGCCCATCTGGATCGGGCCGGCGGAAGCCGACGCCATTGCCGTGAAGCTTCAGGACCTGAGCGTGCCCCGTCCCCTGACCCACGACCTGCTGCGCACCGTCATTGATACCCTGGGAGGGTCGGTGGTGCATATCCTGGTCAGCGACCTGCACAACGATACCTTTTACGCCAAGATCGTCATCGACGTTAACGGGGATACCAAGGAGATCGACTCCCGCCCCAGCGACGCCATGGCCCTGGCGGTGCGGGCCCAGGTGCCCATTTTTGCCGAGGAATCGGTAATGGACAAGGCGGGCATTCTGCTGGACAAGGAAACTGGTAAGCCCATAACCCCGGAAAGGGAGGGAGAAGTGGGCGAACCCACGGGCGAGGTGAACGAGGAAGAACTGCGGCGCATGTCCGCCTTCACCGACTTTATCAACGATCTGGACCTGGAGGGCCTGGGCGGGGAGCAGCAGGGCCGGTAGCAATGAAGCGTTCCAGGACATGAGCAATGCTGGCATAGTGCCCCGGCTTCCCTCGCCGGGGTTTTTTGCATGACGGGGGCGGGAAGGTCATTATGGGGAGAGTAGCCCCGTGTCAGTGACCCCCGCATGGCACGGCAGCCTGTTTGGCATATAGCTGGATTGAACCCGTTGCCGACTCGGCCCCGTACCATCGAGGATTCCGGCGAAAGCCGGAATGACGGTCATGAAACTGTGGGACGGTCGCCGGGCGAACAATGGCCATTCTCAGTCCTCCATTAGTGCTGCTAATGCGAAAGGACGCTGAAATATGCAGGACATACCTGACGTGCAATTTTCCGAAAACCCTTCCCGCCAAATTGACTTTTCGTAATCCCGATGTTAATATCCTGTGCGTTTGGTGAACGGCATGGCCTGGTGGGTAATTGCCCTGCGGCTGACCGGATTGGGCTGGTACATCGCCTTCTGCGTGGTGGCCGGAATTGTACTGGGAATAGTAGTGGATAGATTAACCGGACTTTCTCCACTGTTCGCCATAATCGGGGTGGTCCTGGGAAGCGGCCTGGCTTTCTGGGGTGTTTACAAGATGATTCTGCCGGTTCTTTACGGATCTCGTAATCCGGATGCCGCCAATCAAGGGAGAAACGAATAGTGCCGTCGGGTGCTGCCGCCAAGAGAGTAATGCTGCTGGCCGGACTGGTCATGGTGGCATTGTTGATAGCAGGATTTGTAGTTGGCGCCATTGGGTCTCAGATGTTTGGCGTGGACAGGTTCCTGGCCCAACCCGCAATTCATCTCCCGCCCCAGCCCGTTTTCCCTTTCTCCGCCGTTAAGGAAAGCCTCGGCTACTCCGATTATCCCAAGGAAGCCGAGGAAAAACCCGCCGCCGAGGCCGAGCATCCCCCTGCCGCTGAGGCCGGTGACCACGGCGAGAGCGCGGAAGAACACCACTTCACTCCCCTGGGCATAACCCAGTTCGCCGTTACCAACACCCTGCTATCGGCGTGGGTTACCAGCATCGTAATCATCCTGTTCTTTGTCCTGGGCGCGCGGAAGCGGGCCATGGTGCCGGGGCGCTTCCAGTCGGTGGTGGAAAGCATCTTTGAAGGGGTGCTGAGCTTTGCCTCCAGCGTGCTGGGCCGGGATATGGCCCGCAAGGCCTTCCCTGTCGTCGCCACCATCTTCTTTTTCGTGCTGTTCAACGCCTGGATTGCCCTGTTCCTGGTGCCCCTTTACCAGGCGGTGGGGTTCGGCTCCGGCGGCCTGTGGGACTTTGAACTGAAGGCCCACCTGATCCGCCCGGCCGGTACCGACATTAACATGCCCCTAGCGCTGGCCCTGATTTCCTTTGTTTTCGTGGAATACTGGGGCATACGGGTGCTGGGCCTGGGTTATTTCAAGAAATTCTTCGCCTTTGGCAATCTGTTGCGGGGCCGCCCCAGCGGATTGATCGACGTTTTCGTGGGAATCCTGGAGCTGATCAGCGAACTGGTGCGGATAGTCAGCTTCACCTTCCGTCTCTTCGGCAACATGACCGCCGGTGAAATCCTGGTGGTGATGATAACCTTCCTGGTGCCCTTCGTCGCCAACATCTTCGTCTTCGGGCTGGAGTTGCTGGTGGGGCTGATCCAGGCGGTGATCTTCGCCGGGCTTACCCTGGTTTTCCTGTCCCTGGCAGTGCACCACGAGGAGCATTAGACCAGCGCGGACCAAGTCCCTTCCCCCCTGACCGGGGAAGGATGGAATGGGGGTGATGACCATCCCCAATTCGCTGGATAAACCTTCCCCGCCGGATGGGGAAGCCGGACCATTAAGGGCTTCAGACTACACAACTTGGAGGACTAGCAGAAATGGAGCTACTACCGATTCTTTTGGCGCTGGAGGCCGAAGCGGCCAAGTTCCTTGGAGCCGGCCTGGCCATTGCCATCGGCGTAATTGGCCCCGGTGTTGGTATCGGAATCCTGGGCGCGGGCGCCATGGGCGCTATCGGGCGCAACCCGGAAGCCGCCGGTTCCATTACCACCAACATGATTCTGGCCATCGCGTTCGCTGAAGCGTTGGGTATCTACTCCCTGATCGTTGCCGTAATCCTGCTGTTCGTGGTCTAGCGTTATGGTTGAACTAGGAATCAACCTGCCCCTGCTGATTGCCTACCTGGTAACCTTCGTCATCCTGTTGGCGATACTGTACCAGTTCGCCTACAAGCCATTGATGGCGGCCATGGACCAGCGTTCGGAGCGGATACAGGAAGGCCTTTCCGCCGCCGAACAGGCACGGCAGGAGGCAGCCAGTTCCCAGGCGGCCATCGAGGAACAGCTTAACGAGGCCCGCCGCGAGGGGCAGCGGTTGCTGGACCAGGCGCGGGAGGCATCCCAGCGGTTCCGGGAGTCCGAGATGGAACGCGCCCGCCAGGAGGCGGAGGCCTTTGCCGAACGGGCCAGGGCCGACATCCAGCGGGAGCGGGATGCCGCGCTGGATGAGTTGCGGGCCAGCTTCGGCGACCTGGCAATCACCGCCGCAGAGCGGGTTATCCGTCGCTCGCTGGACCGACAGGCCCACGAAGAGCTTATCACCCAGGTCCTGGAAGAGGGTGAAAGCTTGCGGCGAGGTTAGGGAACCATGGCCAAGCAGGTAGCAGGCCAGCGGTACGCCCGGGCCCTTTTCGACCTGGCGGTGGAGAAGGACGCCATGGACCAGTGGGCTTCTGATTTGGCCTTGCTGGCCGATGCGATGCAGGACGAGCAGTTCAACCTGTTCCTGAAGCACGCCGAGGTGCCCCTGGAACGGAAGATTGAGTCCCTGGCGACGGTGCTGGCCGAAATCGACCCCATGGTGCGCAACCTGGGTTCGCTGCTGGTAACCCGGAACTCGGTGGATTCCATCGGCGACGTGGCCGAGGCGTACAGCCGCCTGGTGGACGACCGCCTCGGACGTCAGCGAATCGAAGTTACCACGGCGGTGGAATTGGAACCGGACGAGGCAGACCGCATCCGCCAGTTCGTTGTCGGTCTGATCCAGCGCGAGGTGGTGATGACGACCCGGGTGGATGAGTCCATCCTGGGCGGCATGGTTATTCAGATTGGCGACCGGCTTATGGACGGCAGCACCCGTTCCAAGCTGGAAGTGTTGCGAAAGCAGATACGCACGGAGGCCGCGCTCAACTGACGAGCAGTTGGGCGCACCCTTATTAAGCGGCGGTCCGGCTCTTGTCCGGGCCAGCGTAGTGAGGGCGGCAACGGCCCCGGTGTTCATTTGGTACTTAAGGAGAGTCCCCAATGGCAATTAGGGGTCAGGAAATCGTATCTTTAATCCGGCGCCAGATCGAAGAATTTGGCGGCGATCTGAGCATGGTGGATGTGGGTACCGTGGTCCAGGTGGGTGACGGTATCGCCAGCATCCAGGGTCTCCAGGGGGTACGTTCCAACGAGTTGCTGGACTTCGGCAACGAAATTCTTGGACTGGCCCTTAACCTGGAATCCGACCTGGTTGGCGCGGCCATTCTGGGCGATGCCACTACTGTCAAAGAGGGCGACCAGGTCCGTTCCACCGGCCAGATTATCGAAATTCCCGTGGGCGATGCCCTCATCGGCCGGGTGGTTGACCCGCTGGGCCGACCCCTGGACGGCAAGGGCCCCATCAACACCAGCGGCACCCGCGCCGTGGAACAGGTGGCCCCCAACGTGGTGGTCCGCCAGTCGGTGGACACTCCGGTGCAGACCGGTATCAAGGCCATCGACGCCATGATTCCCATCGGCCGCGGCCAGCGGGAGTTGATCATCGGCGACCGTTCCACCGGCAAGACCGCCATTGCGCTGGACACCATCATCAACCAGCGGGGCGGCGATCTTATCTGCGTGTACGTCGCCATCGGCCAGAAGCAGGGCAAGGTGGCCCAGGTGGTGGGAATCCTGGAAGAGAACGACGCCATGGGCCATACCATCGTGGTGAACGCCGGGGCTTCTGATTCGGCGCCCCTGCAGTTCATCGCCCCCTACGCCGGCTGCGCCATGGCCGAGGAGTTCATGGACCAGGGCAAGGACGTGCTGGTGGTGTACGACGACCTGACCAAGCACGCCTGGGCCTACCGCCAGATGTCCCTGTTGCTGCGCCGCCCGGCGGGCCGCGAGGCCTACCCCGGCGACGTTTTCTACCTGCACAGCCGCCTGCTGGAACGCGCGGCCAAGCTGGACCAGGAACACGGCGGCGGTTCCATCACCGCCCTGCCCATCATTGAAACCCAGGCCGGCGACGTGTCGGCATACATTCCCACCAACGTGATTTCCATTACCGACGGCCAGATTTACCTGGAGCCGGAATTGTTCAACATCGGTATTCGCCCGGCGGTGAACGTGGGTCTGTCCGTGTCCCGCGTGGGCGGCGCGGCCCAGACCCGGGCCATCCGCCAGGTGGCGGGACGCCTGCGCCTGGACCTGGCCCAGTACCGGGAGTTGGCCAGCTTCGCCCAGTTCGGCACATCGGATCTGGACGCGGCTACCCGTGCCCAGTTGGCCCGGGGCCAGCTTTCCACCGAGGCGCTGAAACAGCCCCAGTACCGGCCCTTGCGGCTGGAGCAAGAGGTAATAATCCTCTACGCCGTCAACGCCGGTTTGACCGATGATGTGCCCCTGGAACGGGTATTGGCCTTCGAGGAACAGCTTCTTGATTACATGGGCAGCACTCACCCGGAAATAGGCCAGTCCATCGCCGCCAGCGGCAATTTGCCCGAGGATGTAACCGGCCAGTTGAACGAGGCTATCACCAACTTCAAGGCAACATTCAGTTAAATTGAAACCACGAACAGGCACGAATAATCGCTGATTTGCCAATGACTATTAGTGGGCCTTCGTGTCCATTCGTGGATTGAAGAAAGAAAACTATGCCAAGCGTAAGGGACATACGGCGGCGAATCCGCAGCGTGGAAAACACCGGCAAGGTGACCAACGCCATGTCGTTGATTGCCGCGTCCAAGATGCGCCGCGCTCAGAACTCGGTGCTGCAGGGGCGTCCCTATGCCGAGAAGATTTACGAAGTAATCGCCCACCTGGCCGCACAGCCGGACGAGGACGGCGAAGCCCTGCACCCCCTGCTGGAGGTAAGGCCGATCAACCGCATCGGGCTGCTGGCCATCACCCCGGACCGGGGCCTGGCCGGGGGTATGCACTCCAACATCAACCGGCGGGTGGCCCAGTTTATCCTTAACCAGTCCGTACCCACCCGCAGCATTGCGGTGGGACGCAAGGGCCGCGACTTTATGGCCCGCTACGGCCAGGACTTGCTGGCCGTCTTCGCCGACCTGGGCGACCGGCCCCTGGTGGTTGACACGTTGCCCATTTCCCGCATGCTCATCGACAACTTCCTTAGCGGAGAGATGGACGAGGTCTATATCGTCTACACCAGGTTCGTTTCCACCATGTCCCAGGAACCGGTGGTGCAGAAACTCCTGCCCGTAACCCCGGCGGAACTGTCAGCTACCGACCGTTCCGGCTTTATTTACGAGCCCGACACCCTGATCGTGCTTGGTTCACTCCTGCCCCAGTTCGTGGACATGGAAGTGTACCACGCCATGCTGGAATCTATAGCCAGCGAACAGTCGGCCCGCATGGTGGCCATGCGCAACGCCACCGACAATGCCAAGTCGCTGGCCGACGACCTGACACTAGTAATGAACAAGCTGCGCCAGGACAGCATCACCAACGAACTGCTGGACCTGGTGGGCGGCCAGATAGCCCAGGAGGGCTAGGGGCCGGCGCCGGAATTGGGCCCCGACCGCACAACCTGAGGCCACGGGAGGTCACAATTATGCCCGGAAGAATCGTACAGGTAATCGGTACCGTGGTGGACGTGGAGTTTCCGCCGGACCAGTTGCCCAACCTGTTCGACGCCCTGGAACTGGACAATAACGGCGAGAGGCTGGTGCTGGAAGTTCAGCAGCACATCGGCAACAACTGGGCCCGCTGCCTGGCCCTGGGTTCCACCGACGGCCTGGCCCGCGGGATCGAGGTTACCGACACCGGCGACAAGGTGCTGGTTCCCGTGGGACCGGAAACCCTGGGTCGCCTGTTCGACGTTACGGGAACGCCCCTGGACAACCTGGGCCTGGTGGAGGCCGGTCAGCGCTGGCCCATCCACCGTCCCGCTCCCGCCTTTGACGACCAGAACCCGGAAATTGAAATTCTGGAGACGGGCATCAAGGTCTTCGACCTGATTACCCCCTTCCCCAAGGGCGGCAAGGTGGGCGCCTACGGCGGCGCCGGCGTCGGCAAGACCGTGATTATCCAGGAACTCATCCGCAATATCGGCGCGGAACACCAGGGAGTGTCCGTTTTCGCCGGCGTAGGAGAACGTTCCCGCGAAGGCAACGACCTCTGGCACGAAATGCAGGACTCCGGCGTACTGGACAGCACCGTGCTGGTCTTCGGACAGATGAACGAGACTCCCGGCGTCCGCGCCCGCATCGGCCTGACGGGCCTTACCATGGCCGAATACTTCCGCGAAGAACAGAACCAGGACGTGCTGCTGTTCATCGACAACATCTACCGCTACATCCTGGCCGGCATGGAAGTGTCCGCGCTGCTGGGCCGGATGCCGTCTGCCGTGGGTTACCAGCCCACCCTGAGCACCGAAATGGGCGCGCTGCAGGAGCGGATTACCTCCACCAAGTCCGGTTCCATCACCTCCTTCCAGGCCATCTACGTGCCCGCCGACGACTACACCGACCCGGGCATCGTAACCACCTTTGGCCACCTGGACGCGGTGGTGTCGCTGGAGCGCTCCCTGGCGGCCCAGGGCCTGTACCCGGCGGTGGACCCCCTGGCCTCCTTCGCCCGCATTCTGGAGCCCCGCGTCGTGGGCGACGAGCATTACAACGCGGCGCGCGGCGTACAGCAGGTGCTCCAGCGTTACCGGGACTTGCAGGACATCATCGCCATTCTGGGCATTGAAGAACTGTCTGAGGAAGACCGGCAGGCCGTGTTCCGCGCCCGCAAGATTCAGCGGTTCCTGACCCAGCCCTTCTTCGTGGCCGAGGCCTTTACCAACCAGCCCGGCAAGTACGTGCCCGTGCGGGAGACGGTGCGCGGCTTCGTGGAAATCCTGGAGGGCAAGCACGACGAACTGCCCGAGCAGGCCTTCTACATGGTGGGCACCATCGACGAGGCCATCGAAAAGGCCGAGCAGATGGCGGCCGTGGGTTAGGTCCCGGCGCCAAAAGTAAGGAGCGAAAGATAATGGCCCCCATGCGACTGGAAATCATCACCGCCGAGCGTGAGGTGTATGCCGACGACGTGGACATCGTCGTGGCGCCCGGCGTGGAAGGGCAGCTAGGAATTCTGCCCCACCACGCGCCCCTGATGACCGCCCTGCAGCCCGGGGAAATCCTGGTCCGCAAAGAGGGCGAACCTTCCTACCTGGCAGTGTCCGGCGGGTTCATGGAGGTAATCGCCAACAAGGTAACCATCCTGGCCGAGACCTGCGAATACACCGAGGAGATCAGCGAGGAACGGGCCCAGGCGGCCATGGAACGGGCCCAGGAACGAATCCGTAACCAGGGTTCCGAGGCCGAACTGGCGGAGGCCCTGCACTCCTTCCGGAGGGCCCAGGTCCGGCTGAACGTGGTGCGCCGCCGACGTCCCCGGGGAGATATGCGGTCCACCGTGGGTCAACCTACATAAGCGTGACGGTCACAATTTCCTTTCATCCGGAATGAAAGTAAGGCGCTGGGCGTAGACGCAGCGCCTTTACTGTTTGAAGATTTCTCATGTCTACTTTGGACAATCATTTGAGAGAATCTATGGAAAATTCCTCTACCAGCAATGTTCTTGAGGCATTTACGGAGCTCAGAAATACAATCTGGATGTTGGCGATTCCTCTGATTTTGGGGCTGTTAACCCTCTTTGGTTCCCTCCAGTGGATTATCCAAGACCTGCGTTGGGAAAACCAATTCTCAGAGAGAGAAGTCTTAAGTACAAGCGTGATAGAGGAAGTAGAAGCGTCCAAATGCGATCAACCGAGGCCGTTAAAGACAGGGACTATATGTGCGCAGTCCACCGACTGGTGGGTTGTGGTTGATTCAACGGATTGTGTAGGTGGGCAATGCTATTCACCTGTCCATCTTGTCGATCTAACAGAGATATTGGAGGAGATGGAAACATCTTATATACCGCTCCTAATACCAGGTTTGATACCTCTAATTTTCTTGTTCGTCGTAATCATGAAGATAAAAAAGGCACGTAGAGCATTACAAATTGCTATCGACGCTCATCGTCCTACGCACCCATCAATATGATTCCCTATTCCTGGGCCGCCCCGTTGGCCAGGTAGTAGGTCATCGACTGGAGGGACAGCAGCGGGTCAATGCTGCGAACGCTCACGTCCTCCGGCACCTGGGGCATGATGGGGGCGTAGTTCAGGATGGCCTTGATACCGCAATCCACCAACCGGTCCACTACCTTCTGGGTGTAGGCTATGGGCACCGCGACAATGGCGATGCTGACATTGTACCGGTCGATCACCTCGCCCAGTTGGTCCACCGGTTGGACCGTGAGCCCACCAACGTCCCGGCCCACCACTTCAGGATTGTCGTCCAGGGCCGCTACCAACTGGAAACCGTCGGGGCTGAATCCCGGGTAGTTGAGAATGGCCCTTCCCAGCCTGCCCACGCCGACCACCGCCACGTTCCAGGTGACGGTAAGGCCCAGGATCTGCTTCAACTCCTCCAGCAGATGGTCAACGTTGTAGCCCCGTCCCTGCTTCCCGAAACGACCAAAGTAGCTGAGGTCTTTCCTTATCTGGGCCGGGGTTATCTGCAGCTTTTCGCCCAGCTGCTGGGAGTTGGCAATCTGCACCCCTTCGGCCAGCAACTGGCTCAGCGTACGCACGTACTGGGGCAGCCGACTAACTACAACGTCGGGTACCTCGGGGCGACCGGAAATATCCTGCTCAAAGTTGGTTGCCATGCGCTGGGCCCTTGCGCCTCACGAATTCTACGAAAACTAACGACGAAACCACAACAGCCGAGACTCCTGATGCGTCATTGACAGGAATCCTGACTATACCGACGGTGATAAATTAGCCTTTGTATCATACAATCTATAATGCCGTCGGTATTGCGTCAAGACAGGCGTACTTTGCCGGTCTATGCTCGTAACCTGAAAGGACAGTCCCGGCCATGCCAGGACCGCCAGCAATCGCATCGAGGTGAAATCTTGCATATCGGCGCCTGCCGCCTGACCCTGTATATTCCCGACTCCCACAGCCTGAAGGACAAGAGGCGGGTGGCCCGCTCAATTACCGCGCGCATCAGGAACAAGTTCAACGTAACCGTGGCAGAGGATGCGGATAACGACTTCCGGCAGCGGTTGGACCTGCTTGTCTGCGCTGCCAGCAACGACGGCTCTCATGCCATCGAAATGCTTGCGCAGGTGGCCGATTTTGTGGAGGAGTCCAGGCCCGATTTGGAGGTATTAGACTACCAGGTGGAGCTGATTTCGGGAGTGTGAGGCCGGAAAGGACGGTTAAGGCCGGCATGACTTAAAACTGGCAGGGCGACTCAGGTCACTCCGCCGCCTGACCATCACTTGGCGCTGCCGCTTCGTTGGCGGGAGCGCCCTCCGGAAGGGATGAGATGAACTGGTGCAAGGCCGACCACAGGCCCGGGCCAGCATCCCCAAGCCTGTCATTGTGGTACGCGCCGGGCACTTGGTGGAAGGATTTGGGGCCAGCGGCGGCTTGGTACAGGGCGCGGCCCTGCGCAATGGGTATGATTTCGTCCGATTCACCGTGGTTTACCAGCAGGGGCCCGTCGTACCGCTTGATGCGGGCCAGGGAATCCAGGCGGTCGCCCGCCAGCAGGCGCACCGGCGAAAAGGTGTACAGCGCCGCCCCCATGTCGGCCAGGGACGTGAAGGGCGAATAAAGGACCATCCCATAGGGTCTGCGGTGCAGGGCTAGTTCCACCGCCACCGCCGCGCCCAGGGAGCGGCCATAGTAGACGATCCGGTCGGGATTCACGCCCTCCCTGGTGGCCAGGTAGGCAAGGGCGGCACGGGAGTCCTCGTAAACACCCCTTTCAGACGGCTTGCCATGGCTGTTGCCATAGCCCCGGTAGTCGAATATGAAGACGTTGACGCCCAGCAGGTGGTGAAACAGGGCCAGGTCGTCCACCCGGTGCCCAATGTTGCCCGCATTGCCGTGGAACCAGAGCAGGGTGATGTCGGCGTTGCCCTTGTCGGTGGCCGTATTTCCGGCCGGAGCCGGTATGAACCACCCGTTGAGCGTGTACCCATCGCCGGACTCAAAGTAGATGTCGTCGAAAGGAACTCCCAGGTGAGCGGGAGTGCGTTCGACCTGGGGCATGGGGAAGAAGATGAACTGGCGTTCCAGACTTTCCAGCAGGTTCATGTAGACGCCACTGGGCAGGGCGAGAATGGCTGCGACAACCAGCAGTCCAATAAACCTGGCCACGGCGGTAAGGGGAACATGGCTAGATGCGGGTGCCCCGGGCGACCACGTTAACCGGGGAGCCGGCGGCGAACTGCTCCAGGTTTTCAATGGACATTTCCAGGCCCCGCATGGTGCCGTTGTAGGCCATGCTGCCGGCGTGGGGCGCCAGGACAACGTTGTCCAGCTTGGTTAGTGGGTGCCCCGGGGGCAGGGGTTCTACCTCGAACACATCCAGGCCGGCCCCGGCGATGGCCCCCTGCTGCAAAGTTTCCAACAGGGCCGCTTCGTCCACCACGGCGCCCCGGGCCACGTTGACCAGGATGGCGGTGGGCTTCATCAGGGCAAGCTGCTCGCGACCGATCATTCCCGCGCTGCTTGGCGTCAGTGCCACGTGCAGGGACACCACGTCAGAGCGGCGCAGCAGTTCGTCCAGTTCCAGAAACTCCACTCCGTACTCCCGGGCTCGTTCCGGCGTGGGATTGAAGGTCCAGGCAACCACGTTCATCCCGATGCCCTGTCCCAGCTGCACCATGCGCCGCCCGATGGCGCCGGTACCCACCACGCCCAGGGTCTTGCCGTAAAGTTCGTCAATGAAGCCGGCGGCCCAACCACCCTCGCGGATGCGGCGGTCGTTCTGGACAATCTGGCGCGAGACGGCCAGGGCCAGCGCCAGGGCGTGCTCTGATACATAAGGAGCGCCGTAGCCGGGGGTGTTGGCGACGGTTATCCCCAGTGCCTCGGCCGCTTCCAAGTCCACGTGATCAACGCCGGTGCCCCACACCGACAGCAACTTCAGGTTGGGACAGGCTGCCAGCACCTCGCGAGGGAATGGCACGGCGGAGCGGATGTTGATGATGGCGTCGGCCTCGGCAATCCGGTCGATTGTTTCCTGGTTGCTAGACGGACGGGTTGTATACCACTCAGAGCGGTTGGCCAGGGCCCGCGCCCGGGCTTCCAGGGGTGTGCCTGCCAGCGCCGGCGGTTCATCGTCGGGGACTGCCAGCAGGGAGAAGGGTTTCGAATTGGGCATAGGTTTTCACCTTGGATATGGGGGCTTGTCGGGACCGGATCAGGCCCCAGGCAGATTCATATGTGTATTACGGCGCGCCGCCAGCCCGGATGCCATGCCGGCCAGGACTGACCCCGCCAGGCCCAGGGTCAGATCGCCCAGGGTATCCACGTAGGCCGTATCCAGCTCGGGGGAGACCCGGATAAAGGCAAAGTACTCGGCAATCTCCCACAGGATGGCAGTAGCTGCGCCAAATCCGACTACCAGGGCCATTGTAACCCCAAAACCCTGCTTGATTCGCTGCAATAAAGCCCCGGCGCCGCCAGCGAGAAGGGCCCAGTTGACCAGGTGATTGGCGTCGTCCCACCACTCTATAGTGTCGTAAAGGTCCAGCGAGTTGCCAGCGGTGTCGATCAGAAACGGTAGCGTGATCAGGATGTCCGCGACAAAGGGGTACGGCGACTGCCTGCGCCACGCCGCCCAGGCTGCCGGCACGACCATTATGGCTACAGGATAAGTGATCAGCCGCCAGAAAAACCCCTTGCCCTAGAACTGCCGGAGCCCCGAAAAGGCCCCAAAGGCAAGCAAGCCAATCAGGACGACCTTCAGCAGCAGGTCAAGCCAAAACATTGCCGGAAGGGTACGAATTTCCTTACCCTGGGTACGGGTTACCCGCATGTGGCCTGGTCAAATAGTAACCCCAATCAAAG
The DNA here is from genome assembly GCA_034428635.1 of Dehalococcoidia bacterium. Taxonomy (GTDB): domain Bacteria; phylum Chloroflexota; class Dehalococcoidia; order Lucifugimonadales; family UBA3495; genus Bin22. The sequence continues at coordinate 19,082 of DAOUHR010000042.1, read as the reverse complement.
ACGTGGCCTGACATTAAGGCAAGCGGTAGATGTAGGAATCTTCGACGTATGGGCCGTTCTTCACAGGCCCAGCGAAGCTTGTGCCTGTGCCATTGACCAACGTTCCAGCAATTTTGCGAAAAGCCTGGGCCAGCACATCCCTCTTATTAGTGAAGGATATCCCGAAAAACCCTACTTTCGATTCTATATCTGGATTATTCTTCGCAAAGTCATAGAATACCCTGTAGGCTTCCTTATCTCCTGATCCGTCCTCGTTTTCCAAAGCAAGTACCAGTAACCACCTTGATCGCTCCAAAGAAAAGACCCACGCAGCAGAGTACGGAGAAAATCCGTTTTCTGTCAGCTCGATAAGTACCTCCCTTCCCGCTTCAATCACTCTTTCAGAAAGACAGGGTTTTACCAGAATTTCTTCAACCATGCCAATACTCCGTTCTCTTCATCGGCTATTGCAAAGACTAACTCTTCGGCATACCGCCGCACAATAATGGGTCTATATCTGGCAGTTTCCGACCATGCTATCACGCAGCGCCAGTTTTCAGCGAGCTGCCAATTGAGGGACACTTCGCTCTTGCGAGTAGCCTCAAGCCCCGTTTCCCTTAACAAACCTTCCAGGTCATGCGAGTAAATTCGACTCACAATATTCCGGTCCGGCGGGAAGTCGTACTGGTTCGTGTTCTTTGCAATGCATGCCTTCAGGGCACACTCTACCGCGTATCCCGCCAGGTAGTAGGCGCCCTCGTAGCATTGATTTTCCAGCAGCACCAGCGCTTCCTTTATTCTAACCTCTGCCAGGGCCTGAAAGTCGCTGCGATTCATCCGGCCTGTAGTCCACCCTTCGTCCTGGTTGCTGCCGATCCCCGTGGCCGATAAGTCAGCCTGCTCCCCTAATCCCCCAAACTATCCGCCAGGATCTCCAGCACGTCCTTGGCCTGCTTGGTCTGGTCCTCGCCCTTGGACTGGATGCCCTCGGTCATCATTTGCAGGCAGAAGGGGCAGGAAACGCCTACTGTGTCGGCCTGGGTTTCCAGGAAGTGGTCGGTGCGGACGTGGTTGATGCGCTGGCCCTGGCTTTCCTCGATCCACATGTGGCCACCGCCGGCGCCGCAGCAGAATCCCCGTTCGCGGCAGCGGGGAGACATTTCCACCAGCTTCAGGCCGGGGATGGAGCGGGCGATGTTGCGGGGCTGGTCGTAGATGCCGTTGTGGCGGCCCAGGAAGCAGGAGTCGTGGTAGGCCATGTCCACGTTCATCATCTTGATGGGCTTCACCCGGCCCTGCTGGATCAGTTCGTCCACGAACTGGCTGTAGTGCAGCACCTCGTACTCGCCCCCGAACTGGGGGTACTCGTTGCGCATGGTGTTGAAGCAGTGGGGACAGATGGTGACTATCTTCTTGACGTTGTAGCCGTTGAGCACCTCGATGTTCTGCGCTGCCAGGATCTGGTACAGGTACTCGTTGCCCATGCGGCGGGCCGGGTCTCCGGTGCAGGTCTCCTCGTCGCCCAGGATGGCAAAGTCCACTCCGGCGGCCTTGAGCACCTTGACCATGGAGCGGGCGGTGCCCTGGCTCCGCTGCTCCAGGGCGGCGGTGCAGCCCACCCAGAACAGGATTTCCGCGTCCGGCTTCTCGGCCAGCGTCGGCACGTCCAGGCCCTCGGCCCAGTCGGTGCGGGAGAACTGGGTGCCCCGCCAGGGGTGGCCCCGCTGCTCCATGCTGAGCAGGGCGTTCATGCCCGTCTCGGGGATGCGGGACTCCTCCAGCACCAGGTTGCGGCGCAGGTCCATGATGGTGGGGATGTGTTCCACCACCACGGGGCATTCTTCCATGCACGCGCCGCAGGAAACGCAGTCCCACACCATTTGTTCCGGTATCGCGTGGTCAATGATGGGATTGGGTTCCACGTGGTCCGGGTCTCGCGGCCCCTGGTGCCCGATGGTCAGCATGTGTTCCTTCAGGTTTTCGACGATGTGCATGGGGGACAGGATTTTGCCGGTCGTGTTGGCGGGACAGGCGTCGGTGCAGCGGCCGCACACCGCGCAGGCATAGCCGTCCAGCAGTTGCTTCCAGGTAAAGTCCTGAACCCGTCCGGCCCCGAACCGCTCGACGTTCTCCAGGTCGATGGACGCCATGGTTCCCCGGGGCTCCAGCGAACGGAAGTAGGCGTTCAGGGGGGCGCCGATCATGTGAATGTGCTTGGACGTGGGGACGTAAATGCCAAAGCCCAGGATAATGCCCAGGTGCACCCACCAGAAGATGGCGTGCAACGCTTCGGCAACCCCAGGGCCCAGGCCCATGCCGGTGAAGGCATCTGCCAGCACGCCACCGGCCAAAACCGCCGCCTCGGGTCCTTCCCCACCGGCGGCGACATAGAAGGAGTGGACCAGCAGGGTGGCTACCATCAGTCCCGCCGTCAGGCCGACGACAATAACCGCGTCGATGTTGCGGGTCAGGTCAAAGCTGAGCCGGTAGGGCTTGGCGGCCCACCGCCGTACCAGCATCCACGCCAGAATGGCAATGATCAGGACGGCGTACAGGTCGAGATAGATGCTGTAGATCTTGACGCCGGTGGTAGTCAGCAGCAATTCCGGGAAGGAATGCCAGATGGAGCCGATGAAGATGAATATGACGTAGCTCAGGGAAAATGACAGGAAGCCCCAGAAGACAAAGGCGTGGCCCAGGCCGGCCAGGTCCAGGTTGCGGCTGCGGGCGTCAATGGAACCCACCCGCTGCAGCACCTTGCGCTGCCCCACCACGATGCTTATGGCGCCCGTCAAACGCTTCCAGGGCTGGTCAAAACGGGCAACGCTGCGCCCCTGCCGGATCAGGTGGATGACCCGCTTGTAGGCCAGCCAGCCAGCCAATGCCTGGGTTGAGATCAGTGCCAGGTAAACGCCGATCCAAACGGGAACAATACCGAAAATGTCGCCAGGAGGGACCATGGTGGAGGACTCCGGTGGTTGAATTTCGCCCTGCTTTTGGGGGCGGAGATAGTGTAACATACGTGGGATTTTGAGAGTTGACCCGTGCTTTGGGTGGGGAAGAGATTGCCCCAAAAGAAAAAAGGCGAGCCCTTAGCCCGCCCTAAATAACCGTAGCGGAAACAGGGTGCGGCCTTACTATTGTTTGTGTTCCCCATCCCCCGGCGGCGGTTCATCAAACGGCCTGCCCTCCCGCTTAGCAGCCTGCATCCGCTCGTACCAATCCTGCCATTTCTTGTTGGCCTCCTTCTTCCCCCGCTTGTACCGGTCCACAATCAAGTACTCAACTATCACGTTGCCCACCTCCACGGTGATGATGGAAAAGGCGGCCAGCCAGAGAATGCGGCCTGACGCCAGGCCCATGGCGGTCATCCCCAGTTCCGCCGTGTCTCTAATGTTGATAACCGGGTTGTAAGAGAGCCACCCCGCCACTACTGATACCAGCAGGAAGAGCAGGCTGAACACTATGAAGTAGGAGATAAACAGCCTTCGCCGAACCGACCATATCGATATCTGGTCGTCGGAAAGATTGTTGCTATCTTGCCTGATTTCCACATTAACACCGCTGTCTGGTTGATTTCAAGCAAGTTACACCATTCCCAGGCACTGCGCTACCGGCAACTGTCAGTCAATGGCGGCATATCGTTGCTGCCACACCAGGCCGGCTTTATCCTGTACAACATCTGTAGTACATTATAGTTATTATGGTTACGGCGAATAAGCCAACCGCTCCTATCACTCCACTCGTTCCCCGCATAGTGGCGGCATTCCGCCCCTACACCGGCCGCATCGTGCTCGTGGGGTTGCTGATCCTCGTCACCGCCGGGCTGGGCGTCGTTAACCCCGTCCTGATCCAGGTGGTTTTCGACAACGCCCTGTTTCCCGAGTCGGGCAGTCCCGACATGCGGCTGCTGTGGATTCTGGCCGCTGTTATGGGCGGCATTACCGTGGTGTCCGGCAGCCTGGGCATCGTCCAGACCTACCTGACCAACCTGGTGGGCCAGCGGGTAATGCGTGACCTGCGGGACACCCTGTACCGCCACCTCCAGAGTCTTTCCCTGGGGTTCTTCACCGACACCCGCACCGGCGAAATCCAGTCCCGGGTGGCCGACGACGTGGGTGGAGTGCAGCGCGTCGTAACCAACACGGTCTCCGACGTGCTTTCCAACTGCGTCATCCTCATCAGCACCGTAATAGCGATGATGGTCCTGTCGTGGGAGTTGACCATCGTGGCCGTGGCGTCGGCCCCGTTCTTTTTTGCCATCAGCCGCTTTGTAGGAAGGAAACGCCGGGCAATTGCCGCCGAAGCCCAGCGGTCCACCGCCGAGTTGACCGCGATCACCCAGGAAACCCTCTCTATTTCCGGCGTAATGCTGGCCAAGCTTTTTGGCCGGCAGGGCAGCGAGATTGACCGCTTTCACCATCAGAACCAGCGGCTGTCGGACCTGATTATCCGGCGGCAGATGACCGGACAGTCCTTCTTCACCCTGATGCAGATATTCTTTTCCGTTTCTCCCGTCGCCATCTACCTGCTGGCCGGTTATATGCTGATGGGCGGCGGAGTAAACCAGGTCTCCGCCGGAACTATCGTGGCATTCACGACGCTGCAGAGCCGCCTCTATTTCCCCATCGGCCGGCTGCTGGAAGTGTCGGTGGAACTGCAGGCGTCGTTGGCCCTGTTCGAGCGCATTTTCGGCTACCTGGATATCAGGCCGGAGATAGTTGATGAACCGGACGCCGTCGAACTGACCCCGGAGCAGGTGGCTGGGGCTGTCAGGTTCGATTCGGTGCGGGTGGATTACTCGGTCCACCCGGACCCCGCTCCAGCCGGAAATCAAGCCATTGGGACGGCAGGGGACAGTGTGGACGGGAATCCGCACCAGTGGGCGCTGGACGGCGTCAGTTTTGAGATTAAGCCAGGTCAACTGGCTGCCTTTGTCGGCCCCAGCGGCGCCGGCAAGACGACCATTTCCTACCTGATCCCCAGGTTGTACGACGCCACCGAAGGCTCCATTTCCATCGACGGCACAGACGTCCGCCAGATCAAACAAGCGTCCCTGGCCGGTCTCATCGGGTACGTAACCCAGGAGAGCTACCTGTTCCACGCCAGCATCCGCGACAACCTGCTGTACGGAAATCCGCGGGCGACCCTGCAGGAAGTGGAAGCCGCCGCCCGGGCCGCCTACATCCACGACAGGATTGTGGAGTTCCCCGAAGGCTACGATTCGGTGGTCGGCGAACGGGGCTACCGCCTCTCCGGCGGGGAACGGCAGCGGCTGGCCATTGCCCGGGTAATACTGCACCAGCCCCGCATCCTGATTCTGGACGAGGCTACCTCCGCCCTGGATACTTCCAGCGAGCGGTACGTGCAGTCGGCCCTGGGCCAACTCATGCGGGGCCGCACCACGGTGGCCATTGCCCACCGCCTGTCCACCATTATGGCCGCCGACGTTATCTACGTTATCGACCACGGCCGGGTGGTGGAGCACGGTTCCCACCTGGAACTGCTGGCCCGGGGCGGGCTGTACGCCCACCTGTACGAGGAACAGTTCGAAGGCGGCGACGTGGAGTGCTACTGCGAAGACGGCGTGGTTATGAGGGACGGGGAGGTTGTGATTTCTGAACCCGCACCCATTCTGTCATCTTGATCGTGAACCGTGGACGTCAGCATGAGACTGGCCAAATTCCATGGCAATCCTACTTCAGCTTAGGGGAATTCCGTCGTTCCCGCGCCGGCGGGAACCTCGAACTGTGGCCAGGCCCGTCTCAGCGTTCAATTAAGGAGCCGTCTGGTCTAACAATTCCAAATGCGAATGCCCTGGGCCAAACTCCCCTTACCGTGACGGGATTTCTCATCTGTCCCGGCCCATTCCATCAGACTCTTGCTACCCCTTAACCCGCGGTATCACCTCGCTGCCCATCAACTCAATCTGCCGCAGCGCTGCTTCCTGGGACATTCCCGGCCACTGCATCCGGAATATCAGGTAGTTGACTCCCAACTCTTGCTCGTAACGCTGAATCTCCGACGCCACGTCATCCGGCGAACCCAGCAGGAAGCGGTCCCGGGCCAGTTCCTGGTAGGGTACTGAGAAACTTTCCTCTCCAGGCAGGGCCTTGTCCTGGCCCCAGGCGGCGTAGGCGGCGTACTTGGGGGCCAGCCAGGGTTCGCTTTCAACGAAGGCCGTCTCCCGGTCCTGGGCCACGTACAATTCCCTCATCATTGGCAGGGATTCGGGTGTGGGCTGGCCGGCCCGTTCCAGGGTCTCCTGGTAGCCTTGCCACTGGTCGGCAACCATCTGCACCGTGGCATGTGGATTCACCAGCCACGGATATCCCCAACGGGCCGCCCGCCGGATGGCTACGTCGTTGTTGGCCGCCACCCAGATGGGCGGATGGGGCTGCTGCACCGGCTTGGTGGAGGGCGACACCCGGGGGACAGTATAAAACTGTCCGTTGAACTCCACCTCTTCCTGGGTCCAGAGCAGCTTCATCACCTCCAGCGCTTCCCGCAGGCGGGCCACCCGTTCACCCCGTTGCACGCCAAAGGACGTATACTCCTCGTCCCGGTACCCCAGGCCAACGCCAAAGATGAACCTGCCGCCGCAGATGGCGTCCATGGTCGCCACGCTTTCCGCCAGTTCCACCGGATTGTGCAGGGGCACCAGGATCACCGTCGCCGCCACCTCCATGTCCCCCGCCTCGGCGGCCAGGCGGGCCAGCAGGGGAAGACTGGAACTCATCTGGTAAGGGGCGGCCAGGTAATGCTGGCCGGTGCAGATCATGTCAAAGCCGGCTTCCCGCGCGGCCCGCACCTGTTCCACGCTTTCCTGGATTTTCTGGGGAAACGACTCCCCGGGAAGATACTGGTTGGTAACGAAAAATCCCAGCTTCATGGCAGTCCTTTTTCGGTGATTATGACTTGCTTGGCCGGGCAGCCTGCAGCCTTTGCCCGCCCTATTCTAAGGGTTGGCAGCGGCCCAAACAATAAGCCAGCCTTGATAAAGGAACCGGCATGTTTACAAAAGCTTAATGCTGTGGCACTGTCAAGGTATTGTAGAATTCCCGACCATTACGCTAAAGTTATGTAAATGCACAGGGGGAGTGGGATGAAAATCGCCAGATTCCGAGCCGGCAGCCGAACCGCAAACGGGGTAATAGTTGGAGACGAGATAGCCGAAATCCGCGGCAGCATCTTTACCAGCTTCAGGATTACCGATACTCGCCACCCGCTATCCGACGTGAGGCTCTTGCCGCCCACTGACCCTGGAGAATTGTGGGGGCCGGGCCTCAATTTTGTGGACCACCTGGAATATGCCGGTTCTGTATTTGGCCAGGGGGCCATGCCCGTGCCCGAACGTCCCCAGCCCTGGCGCAAGGGCCGTAACGCCCTCACCGGCGTCAACGACCCGATAATTATTCCCCGCGACACCGCCGGCGAGGTCCACTACGAGGGCGAGGCCGTGGCCGTAATTGGCAAGGTCTGCCGGCGCGTCTCTACCGAAAGGGCCCCCCAGTACATCCTGGGCTACACCTGCGGCAACGACGTCAGCGAACGCGCCTGGCAGAAGGACGACTGGACTTTCTGGCGGGCCAAGGGCGCCGATACCTTCGCTCCCGTAGGCCCCTGGATTGAAACGGAACTGGACCCCCAGCAACTGGACCTGCTGGTGAGGATCAACGGCGAAGAGGTCCAGCGCTGCAACACCTCGGATATGCTCTTCTCTTTCGCGGAAATCGTCAGCTACATCAGCCAGCAGGTAACCCTCCGGCCTGGCGACCTTGTATTTTCCGGCGCCACCGGCGCAACCCGGGCCATTGTCCCCGGCGACGTGGTGGAGGTGGACATCCCCGGCATCGGCCTGCTGACCAACCCCGTAATTGCCGAGTTCGAGGCGGGCGAACAATAGCAGGGGACAGTACCAGGGCAATCGCATTATGTTTAAATTGTCATTCTGAACGGAGTGAAGAATCTAAACTCCATCCCACAGGCCGACTTGGGGACCCGTAACCGGGCTGACGTGCTGGATTTTAGGCCCTTCGGCAAGCTCAGGGCGACATGACTTATACCTTGCGGATATCTGCCACCTGTAGTCTGAATCTAAAACGCGATTGCCCTGGGGACAGTACTTTCACGTTTCCGGCAGGCCTTTGGGATATCCGCCCGACAGGCCCGAATAATGTTTCGGTAGCCTTATGATCCGGCGTTGCCGGCTGAACCGTCCACGGCGCCCTGCTCCTCCTGGCCTTCGGTGGTAGTCTGGGGCAGGGTGGGCCTGCGGGCCAGGGCAAACATCAGCCCGCTGATTACAAAAGTCGGGGCAAAGGTCATCAGCACTATTTCGTAGCTGCCCGTGGTGTCCCGAATCCACCCTGCGTATATGGGCGCTATGAACATCCCGATGTTGTGGAAGATGCTCATTGCCCCCATCAGGCTGGCAAAGCGATTCCGGCCAAAGTAGTCGCCCACCATAATCCAGTTGACCGACGTAATTCCCTCCACTATGGCCAGCCCCAGGATGAAGACGATCAGGGCCGACCACTGGGGCAGCAGCCACAGGCCAACCAAGCCGATAGCGCCCAGGTTCATGCCGTAAAAGAGCAGCTTGCGGGGTGACAATCGCCCGCCGGCCACGCCCAGCAGGAATCGCAGCGGAATGGCCATGAAGAACATCACCGAAGCGGCCAGCGTGGCAACGTCCTCGCTCATACCCTTCCAGACCAGCAGCGGGAACAGGTGAATGATGATGGAGTTGGTGGCGGAAACCCGGGTGATGACGCCCAGCAGGATAAACCAGAAGGCCTGCGTGCGCAGGGCCTGGCGCACCGTAAAATTCTGCTCTTCGCCAGTCGTGGACGCCGCCGGAGCGTGATGCCCGCCGCCCCGGCTCGTCCGGACCGCAGCCGCAACCCCGGCGGGAGGGTCGCCGTCGGGCCGCAGCCCCATGTCCTCTGGCCGACTGCGAATGACATAAGCGACGGGCAGGGTGAGAATGGCGATGAACAGGCCGATGATAAATACCGTAGGGCGCCAGTCCAGGAAGACGACACCCACGTGCAGCATGGGCACCACGATGGCGCCTCCGCCGGCGAAGGCGGTCATCAGGGTGGATAGGGCCACCGCCTTGCGACGGATGAACCACTGGTTGACCGTGGCCATCAGGGTCTGGCCCAGGCCCGCCGTCTTGCCCACCGACACCACGCCCACGAACAGCAGCACCAGTTGCCAGTACTCGGTGGCGAAGGAGAGGAGCATCAGCCCGATGCCCGCCGTCAAGCCACCGAACAGTATCATGGGGCGGGAACCGAACTTGTCCACCAGCCAGCCCACCAGGGGCGCGCCCAGCCCGCCCTCGGCCCGGGCCAGGGAAAACACCAGCGACATGGCGGCGTAGGAAATTCCCATGTCGGCGCGGATGGGCTCAAAAAACCGGGGGAAGCCGGTGGAAATGGCCCCGTTGCCGAACATCCCCTGCAGGCAGGCCACGGCCACCACATTCCAGCCATAAAAATAGCGGCCCTGCCGCCGCTGGGTTGTGCCTGCTTCTACCGGGTTGGGATCTGTCTGTGGATTGGAGTGGGTGGTGCTCATAATGGCTGGGCTATATTATCCCAGCAGATAATATTTGGTCAAGCTGATTATTACGCAGCAATATATGGCCCGTAGTTTCACTCTAATGCAGTCCTCCCACAGGCGCCTGCTCCTGCCTGGGTAGCCATTCCCCCAAGCCCTATGCCAAAATACCCCCATGCAAACACCGCCACAGCAACCAACCCTCCTGGAACTCGCCCTTCGCCGGGACCGGTACATCGTCCTCGGCGGGCTGGCAGCCATTACCCTGCTGGCCTGGGCCTACCTGCTCTACCTCACCCCGGACATGTCCGGCATGGACAGCTTGGGCGAACTGGGCAGCATGTCCATGGCCGGAGTATCGGTGGGTTTTGGGCCCGTGGATGTAGTCCTCATGTTCCTGATGTGGGCCGTGATGATGGTGGGAATGATGGTGCCCTCGGCCGCCCCCATGATTCTCGCCTTCGCAAACATTAACCGGCGGCGGCGGGAGCAGGGCAACCCGTACGTGCCCACGGCCGTATTCCTGTCCGGCTACCTCCTGGTCTGGGCCGGCTTTTCGGTGGCCGCCACCGTGGCCCAGGTCGCCCTGATATTTGCCATCCTGGGATCCCCCAACATGGTCAGCCCCATAATTGGCGGCGTTCTTCTGCTGGCGGCCGGGGCCTTCCAGCTAAGCCCCCTCAAGAGCGTCTGCCTGCGCCACTGCCGCACCCCCATGGGTTTCATTACCAACGACTGGCGGGAGGGCCACCGGGGCGCCCTGCTGATGGGCCTGCACCACGGCGGTTACTGCCTGGGCTGCTGCTGGGCGCTGATGGGTCTGCTGTTCCTGCTGGGCGTTATGAACCTGCTGTGGATTGCCGCTCTGGCCGCCTTCGTACTGGTGGAAAAGGTGGTCCCAGGCGGAGTGTGGGTGGGCCGCGCCGCCGGCGTCGGCCTGCTGGCCTGGGGCGTCTGGCTGTTGGCGGACGCATTTCTGTAACCGATGAACCCAGGGATGAATATACGGGAAAGACAGGAATCCCTGCCACTGGCCTGGCCTTATCCTGTCCATCCATGTTTGAATAAGGGGGGAACCGTAATGCCAACCCGCGCTGACACTCACGACCTGGACAAGCTGAGGCGCTGGCAGAAGGATCTGGAAGCCACGCCGGACGGTGTCCCGCCCGTCTTTGCCATCTTCCTGGTGTCCGGTGAGGACAAGGCCGCCCACGACGTTTTCCGGGCCTTTCGCACCAGCTTCGAGGAGCGCAGCCTGGGCTTTGCCCACCTGGTCATATTCGGCCAGCACGGTCTGTCGGAGACGGCCCGGCGGCTCCAGTCGAAGTTCGGCCTGGAAGCCGGCGCCGAACCGTCTCTGGTACTCTTCTCAGACTACAGCGGCCAGCATCAGATCGTCTCCCTGCCGACGGGCGAAGAGGGCGACGGACTCCACGAAGCCGGCCACGGCTGGCGGGACGCTCTGGACCATGCCGTTAGCCGCATTGGTGAGAAAGTCAACCACGAAGCGGCATTGCTGGAAGGGCTGAGGGAAATCTGCGTTGAATTGGGTAACCTCAATTAACATTGAAAGCCTTGGGGGCGAACTATGGAGACTGTGATTCTGATTAGTGTCCTGGCGCTCGGGGGAGCTATAGGCGGGCTGGTGGGCTGGGTTTTGCGGAGCGGCCGGGCCACCCGGGAATCGGCTGACCGTCAGGCGGAGGTGGCTCGTTTGCAGGGCCAGTTGGAGCAGGCCGCCACCACCCAGCAGTTGCTCGAATCCGCCAGGGCCCAGTTCACCGAGGCGGCCAAGCTCACCGCCGCGGAAGCCCTGCAGGGCAACAACGACCAGTTCCTCAAACTGGCCAACGAAAACCTGGGCAAGACCCTGGAGTCGGCCAGCCGGGAACTGCAGCAGCGGCACCAGCAGTTCCAGGAACTGGTCAAACCCCTGTCCGAGAACTACAGCAAGCTGAACCCCCAGATTGAGTCGCTCGTGCAGCAGAGCCAGTCCCTGGCCGCCGAAACCGGAAAGCTGTCGTCGGCGTTGACCGACGTGCGGCAGGTTGGCAACTGGGGCGAGGTTCAGCTGCGGCGAGTTGTTGAGATGGCGAATATGACGGCCTACAGCGACTTCGCCGAACAGGAGACTACCGGTTCAGGACAAGACCGCCCCGACCTGATTGTAAGGCTCCCTGAGGGCCGCTCCATCGTGGTGGACGCCAAGGCCTCCGTCGCTGCTGCCCTGGAAGCCCAGGCTGCCGACGACGAAGCTGCCGCAGACGCCGCCTGGGCCAGGCACGCCGCCGCGTTGAAAGCCCAGGTTACCGGCCTGTCTCGCAAGAACTACGGCAATGTGGTTCCAGGTTCGCTGGATTTCGTAGTGATGTTTATCCCCGGAGACCAGTTCCTGGCCGCCGCCCTCAGGGCAGACAAGGACCTGATCAACTATGCCATGAGCCTAAAGATTGCCATCGCCACGCCAGCCACCCTCGTCGCCATGCTCTGGGCAGTCAACAGCGGGTGGCAGAAGTGGGAATTTGCCAGGAACGCCGATGAAATCCGCAAGCTCGGCTCGGAGATGCACGAACGCCTGCTTATGTTCCTGAAGAACTACGGGACGGTGCAGCAGCGCCTGACCCAGACCGTCAGCGCCTTCAATTCCTCCGTTGGTTCGCTGGAGGGCAGGGTACTGGTCTCGGCCAGGAGAATGGCGGAAATGAGGGCCGTTGACCCCACCGACATAAAGGAATTTGAGCAGATAGAAACCTTGCCGAGACAACTTTCATCGGTCGATTCCGAAGAGAAGGAAATTGCGGCCGACGACTGACGGCAGGCTTCAACTTGTAAAGGCCTTTCGCTAGTGCTAACATTATCCCCAAGCTACATACGGAGGTACTGACATGGCTCTCATATCCAACTTGGGCCACGTGGGCATTATCTGCGACGACTTCCTGAAGATGCGCGACTTCTACACCCGTGTTCTTGGCCTGACCGTCACCGACGAGGACCCCGACCGGGGCAGTTGCTTCCTGAGCGCCGACCCCGAAAACGAGCACCACGAACTTAACCTGGGCCAGGCCAACGAAAACCGGCCCCGCACCCGCAACGTGGGCCAGGTATCCTTCATCGTCCCCAGCATGGAGGCCCTGAGGGAGCTGGACCGCCGGTTCAAGAAGGAAGGCACCACCATCCTGCGCACCGTCACCCACGGCATTTCCAACAGCATCTATTTCGAGGACCCGGAAGGCAACGTGGGCGAGGTCTATTACAAGACCGGCTTCATAGTCAAGCAGGGTTTCGGCCGCCCTATAGACCTGGAAAATCAGTCTGACGAAGAGCTTATGGCCTTTGCCCAGAGCTTTGAGGCCACCGAGGGCCCCTTCCAGGGCGCCAAGCTTCCTATCGGCGCCGCCGACTAGGCAGTTGCAATTCAGGTAACGCCACATTACGTTCACCGGGGTGGGTTGTTGGCCCGCCCCGGTTTTGGTTTGCCAGTGTATTTGGTCGTGTTCTCGAGAATCCGGGTCCGCCAAGAGATGGTCTCAAAACACATCCCCGGTAGCCCTTCCATTGTTGGTAGATGGACTTTTGAGACGGTTTACGAGTGCCTGCCCAAGTTCTTCTACCAACATACTGAATATCCCGGGGAAACCCTGAGTCTATCTTGCTTACCCGCCTGAAAGAGGAGATTATCGAGAATATGCCGGATTCTACTGACACCTTTGCCACTCCGTTCACACCCCAGGAATCGACGCAGCCGGACCAGGTGGCCGATTTCGCTGAATTACCCCGCCGCATCCGGGAGCAGGGCCTGCTGGACCGGCAGCTTCGTTACTACACCATCAAGATAACCTCCACCCTGGCTATGCTCTGCACGAGCATCGCCTTTCTTATTTTGGTGGACAATTTCTGGCTCCAGATAGCCAACGCAGTATTCCTGGCCTTTGTGTTTGGCCAGATCGGCTATATCGGGCACGACGCCGGGCATTTTGGAGTCTTTCGGTCGATACGGGGAAACCGCCTGACCGGCTACGCCGTGTGTTTTCTGCTGAGCATGAGCCAGTCCTGGTGGCTTAACCAGCACAACCAGCACCACCGAAGCCCGAATGACCTTGACGATGATCCGCACACTCATATTCCGGTGTTTGCCTTCTCGGAAGAGAAAGCCGTCCGTATGCGGGGCATATTCCGGTTCATGGCGGCATACCAGGCGTTCTATTTCCTGCCCATCCTGACATTCGAGTGCCTGGCCCTTCGCTTCTCCAGCGCCCAGTTCCTGGTCAGCAGGCGCAGACCCGGCACCTATCTTCCGGAACTGGCTTTGATGGCGCTGCACTTTACGCTCTATGCCGGCCTCCTCGTATATGCGCTCAGTCCCTGGCAGGCATTGGTCTTCGCCCTGATCCACCAGGGACTTTTCGGGTTGTACTTCGGGCTGGTTTTCGCCCCGAACCACAAGGGAATGCTGATCCTCGACAAGGACGAGCCCCTGGATTTCTTGCGCACGCAGGTACTCACCACTCGCAACGTCAAACCCAATTTTGTGGTCGATTTCCTTTACGGCGGGCTCAACTACCAGATTGAGCACCACCTCTTCTCAATGATGCCCAGGAACAAGCTGGGCAAGGCGCGGCCCATAGTAAAGGAGTTCTGCCAGCAACGGGGCATTCCCTATTACGAAACCGGCACGTTCAAGTCGTACCGGGAAATTCTCAGCCACATGCATCAGGTTACTTCCGTCCTCAGAAAGGGACCGCAGCCTCCGGCGAAGGTCGAAGACGGCAATTCTCCCGCTGTGAATGCCAGCGCCACAGCCACGGGGTAGGACTGCTGAACATTTCCGCGAAATGGCCCGATTACCTAGGGCAAACGCATTCTAACTTTGGGAAACCCGTCGTTCCCGCGCAGGCGGGAACCTCGAACCAGAAGAGCATCGAAGCAGCCCTCGTTTTGGCCTGGGGACTCCGATTTGGGAGGAGAGTGCGTTTGCCCTGCCCGATTTCCGTAATCGGGCTTTTCAGCCATGCTTTGAAGTCCGTTCCTTCAAGTGCCTTCCTCAACTACCTCCCCGCGCGTCGGGCCTTTGCCAACGTTCCCTGTGCCAAGTATTATTGACCCCAACCCGAAGGGCTCATTGCAGGGAGGGCTTCCATGATCCTTGACGTTACCACCGCCGCCGGCGCCATGACCGGCGCCCGCTATATCGAAAGCCTCAAAGACAACCGGGAAGTCTGGCTGGACGGTGAGCGAGTATCCAGTGTGCCCGACCACCCCGCCTTCCGGGGCATGGTCAACGAACTGGCTCGCATCTACGACCTGCAGCACTCCCCAGCTTTCCGCGATGAGATGACCTTCGTATCTCCCGACACGGGCAACCGCTGCAGCTACTCCTGGCTGCTGCCCCGCTCCGCCGGAGACCTGAAACGCAAACGGCGCAACAGTGAAATCTGGAACGAACAGAGCTGGGGCCAGCTTGGCCGCAGCCCCGACATCCTGGCCCCGCACATCGCGGCCCTCTACGCCATCCGCGACTCCCTGGGTTCGGTGAAACACCCCAAGTGCGATTTCGGCGAGAACATCGCCAACTACCACCGCTACTGCCAGGAGAATGACCTGTTCCTCACCCACGCCCTGGGCGACCCCCAGGTGGACCGCAGCCAGCAGCCTCAGAACGAGCAGCGCAACATCATCGAGGAGGAACTGGCCCTCCACGTTGTCGAGGAGACCGGCGAGGGCGTCATCATCACCGGCGGCAAGCAGCTTGCCACCGCCGCGCCCATCAGCAACGAGACCTATGTCTCCCTGTCCGCCACCTTCCTGCGCCGCTCCGACCCCAAGTGCGTCCTGGCCTTCTCCATCCCCACCAACTCCCCGGGCATGAAGATAATGTGCCGGGAGCCCGTCTCATCCGGCTATGGCGGGTTCGGCCACCCTCTGGGCCTGAACTACGACGAGCAGGACGCAATGCTCTTCTTCGAAGAGGTGCTGGTGCCCTGGGACCGCATCTTCATGCTGTACGACTCGTCGCCCCTGGTGGCCCACCTCACCCGCCGCACCAATTTCCAGGGCTGGCCCAACCTGGTGCGAATCCACCAGCGCATGAAGCTGATGACCTCCGTCGCCACCCTCATCGCCGAGGCCATCGGCGTCATCGAATACCGGGAGGTATCCGCCAAGCTGGGCGAGATGGCCACTTATACGGAAATGTGGCGCCACGCCAT
This sequence comes from Dehalococcoidia bacterium, assembly GCA_034428635.1. Taxonomy (GTDB): domain Bacteria; phylum Chloroflexota; class Dehalococcoidia; order Lucifugimonadales; family UBA3495; genus Bin22. The sequence continues at coordinate 3,327 of DAOUHR010000042.1, read as the reverse complement.
GGACGGCATCGAGCACAACGCTTTCCTGACCGAGGACGGCCTGATGTCCCTGGGCGACATGAACGCCATGAACATCTACTTTTCCCAGATGTCGTCACGTATGGTTGAGCTTTTGCGGGAAATCTGCGGTTCCGGCATTATTATGCAGCCCAGCGAAAAGGATCTGGCCAGCCCCGACCTGCGGCCCTACCTGGACCGGTACATGCGGGGCAAGGGCGTGGACGTGGAGTACAAGTCCCGCCTCTTCCGCCTGGCCCACGACCTGGCCGTGTCCTCCTTCGGCATGCGCCAGGAAATTTACGAGTACTGGCACGGCGGCGACCCCAACCGCAACCGCATCAACCTCATGCGCAACTACGACCAGGCGGGCATAACCGAGAGAGTCAAGGACATGCTTTCCCGTCCACTGTCCAACGAGGGATAGGCAGCGGGTTTCAGGATATTGTGTTCAGTCACTCCCTGGGGCCGCACACGCATGGGTACGCTGGTTGGTCTGAACATCCGAATAAGTCCTTTCCCTCTTAAACGGGTAACAGGAGTATGTGCCTGGTAAAGAAGTTGCCCCGTTAGTATGTCATTCTGAACGGAGTGAAGAATCTAAACTCCATCCCACAGGCCGACTGGGGGAACCGTAACCGGGCTGACATGCAGGATTTCAGGCCCTTCGGCAAGCTCAGAGCGACCTGTCTTATACCTGGCGGATGTCTGCCGCCTATAGTCTGAATCTAAAACGCGATTGCCCTACCCGCCTCTCCAGGGCAATCGCATTATGTTTAAATTGTCATTCTGAACGGAGTGAAGAATCTAAACTCCATCCCACCGGCCGACTGGGGGACCCGTAACCGGGCTGACATGCAGGATTTCAGGCCCTTCGGCCAGCTCAGAGCGACCTGTCTTATACCTGGCGGATGTCTGCCACCTATAGTCTGAATCTAAAGCGCGATTGCCCAACCGGACGTTTAGTGAGGTCAAAACAATCGAGTTCTGTACTTCTGATCAATGCCCCGACCCGAGGGCATGGCCCTGATAGCCTGCCGAAGCGCCTGCAATCCTGCCCGCAAAACTGGACTATGAACCCAATGGTCCCTCACGGGCAAGGCCTCTGGCCTCTTCGGCTTCACTCAGAGTGACCGGAAACTAGGAAACCTCTGAATAAGTCCCTGCCCCCTTGACGGGGGAAGGTTAGGATGGGGGTGATGGCGTTAAGTTCCTATCTGAAACTCATTGGCTTGCATCCTGATACTGAATTGTCGATTCAACGCTAATGACTTGTTCAGAGGCTCCCTAAAGCGCCATCGTCCCGACTTCGCCCCTACATCACTCCCGCCCTACTGCTAAAATTACCCCAGGCGCACCCCACATCTGCCCGGAGGTCTCCCCACCTTTGGCCCTTCTGTCTCGCCTGATCCTGACCAACTTTCGCAACTTTGCCGCGCTGGACCTGGCCCTGCCTCCCGGCGTGGTGGTGTTGTGCGGGGCCAACGCCCAGGGCAAGACCACCCTCCTGGAAGCGGTGTACCTGCTGGCCATTGCCCGTTCCTTCCGCGCCGAAAACGAGCGCGAGGTGGTCAACTTCGCTGCCGCCAGGGACGGACAGCAGGCCTTGGTAGGCGGCCACCTGGAAAGGGACGACCAGCGCGTACTGGTGTTCGTCGGCTACTCCTGCACCACACCCTCTGCCTCCGTTCCAGCGTCCGGCGGCAGGGCAGGCCTCAACTACTCCGTCCGCAAGGAAATCCGGGTCAACCGCGTCCGCCGCACCGCCGCCGACCTGGTGGGGACCGTGGGCGCCGTCCTCTTCAACGCCGACGATATCCAGTTGGTCCAGGGCCCGCCGGCGGGCCGCCGCCGTTACCTGGATATCCTCATCTCCCAGGGTGATCCCCTCTACCTGAAGGCCCTCCAGCGTTACACCCAAGTGGTCCGCCAGCGCAACCGCCTGCTGCGCCTGCTGCGCGAGGGGCGGGCCGAAAATTCCGAGCTGGAGTTCTGGGACGACCGCCTGGTTCGCGAGGGCGCCTGGTTAAGCTGGCAGCGGGCCCGGGCCATAAGTATGCTGGCCGGACTGTGCGCTGACCATCACCGGAACCTCAGCAGCCCCGGGGAACTGCTGACCCTCGAACACCTGCCCAGCGTACCCGTGGGCGAGGACGTCGATGCCACCGCCAGCCACTTTCGCCAGGCCCTGGCGGGACTGCGTGCCCGTGAACTGGCCACCGGCAGCACCGCCGTCGGCCCCCACCGGGACGACTTCCAGCTGCTGCTGGACGGCGTGGACATGGGTACCTTCGCCTCCCGGGGCCAGGCCCGGACCATTGCCCTGACCCTGCGCCTGGCCGAGGCCTCCTATCTGTCCGAGATCCGCCAGGACGAACCGGTGGTCCTGCTGGACGACGTACTCTCCGAAATGGACGAAGACCGCCGCCGCCGGGTGCTGGAAAAAGTCTCCGGCTACGGCCAGTCCCTCATCACCACCACCGACCCTGGCCTGGTGCGTCTTTACTTCGGCAACAACGCCACCTACCTGCGCGTGGCAGATGGCGCGGTCGCACCCCTTGCGGCGGAATCGTAAACGCGCACAGTCCTGTACCCACTCCCTCACAACCTCAAATTCCCTGACACCACCCCCTTGCCATCCTGCATAACCCATCTTCACCATAAGAATACAGCCTTGAAAAAAGAAACCGGAGGCAACCACTCCCCACCGTAGGGGCAGACCTGCGTGTCTGCCCTGGCCCAACCGCCGCCACCGTAGGGGCAGACCTATGTGTCTGCCCTGTCCAATTGACAATACCCCCTCACCCTCCGGAACCAACCCCGGCGTGAGGGCAAAAATGACACAAAATGGCACAAAACGGCACACATTTCAAAAAATCCCACCTTCGTGCCCCTTCGTGTCCCTTCGTGGAAAAAACAAAAGGAGAAAACCATGAGAACCCTCAGCGAAATCAGAAGAGAAATCCGCGCCCTCCAGCGCAAGTACCACCGCCAACTCACCATCTACCGCATGCGCCGCGTCACCGAAGAGGTCCACCACGACTACGCCCGCGCCGTGGCCGACCAGCAGGAACCGCCCAAACCATTGGAGGTAATCCGCAAGATCGCCGACCAGGGCTTCCACCTCACCACCTGGATGCACCTGCACAACTACCTGGACAAGGTTAGGGAAAAGGGAGACATCCCCGAACCCCGGCGCATGCTGCTGGCCCTGCTCCCCTGGGCCTGGGAGAGCAAGTACGACAAATTGCTCATGCGGGAACTGCCCGCCCCAAAGCCCAAACCCGACCTGTCCCTGCTCTGGGCCCGCTGGTTCGCCATGGCATAAGG
>DAOUHR010000041.1:0-35937 GCA_034428635.1 Dehalococcoidia bacterium | reverse complement strand
TTCCGATCTGTGCAGGTGGGTCATCACCACCATGTCTATGTCGTCGGCGCGGACACCGTGAGACTGGAAGTCGTTCATCAGCTCGCCCCAGGGAGTGTCAGGGGCGTCGGCAGGCCGGGCGCCCATGCCGGTGTCCACCAGGATAGTACGGCCATCAGAGCGGATGAGGTAGGAGGCCAGGTTGAAGCGGACCTTGTGGCCGTCCACCAGGTGCTGGCGGTAGCCCTGCCACTCGTCGTCGGACTTGTGGTTAGGGAAGAAGTTGCACAGGTCGAACTCAAGAATGCCGTCGGAAAGGGAGGTGATCTCGACGTTGCCCACGGTTATCCGGTTACCGGCCATAGCTTGCCTCCCGTTGGGGTGGAATGGGGAAAGCTGGGGGGTATTTTAGCATAAATCTGGCTATTGGCTTTGCCGCCCTTGCCCTCGGGCGGGCCCCTGAAACAGACGTGAATCCGGGGGCCAAAACGAAAATTCTGTTTTCCCTATCATTCCCACTCATTTCTGCCTATTTTGTACCTGGACTTGAGAGGGCAATGGCGCCTTTTTGGGTGGTTTCGGCCCCACTTGCCAGATACAGCGTGGGCGGATGTGGCGGTGGATTGGCGGCCTGTGTTTTTCGTCCGATGGCCGGAACTGAGAATTGGGTGGGGCCGCATTAATTATGGTAGGGGCAGGTCAGGCAGGGTGGCAAGGGGTGGGGCGCAAGGCTTTTGCCTTTGGAGCCGTACTAGCAAATGGGCCTTTTAGAGATAGTCGCGGCAGGCCTGACTCTGTTTCGAGGTTACTGCCTCCCCACGTTCGACGGCTTTGCCCAAACTGTAGCTTGATTGCCCTGGGAGGTGGGGGATAACTGCAATGGTCCCAATCAAAGCCAATGTGGGGTTTGCATTTCAATAATCGGCGAGCAGGCTCAGGCCACGCCACCTAACCACCAAACTGTCATCCTGAATGAAGAAAAGAACCAATATATCTGCGGGTCGGAAACGAACCTAACGGCCAGGATCTTGGATCCTTCACTCCGTTCAGGATGACAGCCTTAATCGGGCGCGCTTCTCTGGTGTCCATTTCACGTTGGCTTTGGATTAGGTGCGACCCGTCGCCGGCATGGAAGTTGTGGGTGGAAGCAGGGCAACCGCAATTGGCAATGTATGGCCAGATGGCCCTCTCTTTGGTAGCTGAGACGGGTCTGCTCCCAGTTCGAGGTTCCCGTCCGAGAGCGAACGATGGATTCTGCAATTCTAGAATGCGTTCGGCCCGCCTTGTTTTGGAAGCAATCGGCCGTACTACCGCACATCTGTTACAATGGCCCTCACCGTTCCTCAAGTAAGGCAGACCGGAAGTTTCACTTGCAGATACTCCGGCGTCACCCGATGTCTACCTTACTTCCCAGGGGAGGTGTTTCTGGGTGGAAGAAAGAAACTCTTGATCCTCACGATATCAGCGGCGGTTTTCTCATTGATGACCATAGTGGCGTCATTATTTCTGCCGCTGAAGATGGCCCTATTTGTGGGTGGAGTGGCAGTCATATTGCTACTGTCCATCACGACAGGGCCGGCGCGGAGCAGGCGTGACGCGATGTCCAAGGCGCAGGCAGCGGCGGCCCAGAGGGGGGACCAGGCGGCGTTTATGGACAGCAGAGGACATGGCGCAGGCTGGTAGTTGGGGTAGCTGGGCGCAGAGTTCATATTTTACCTAAGGGGAAGGTGGTTATGGGTGGAAGGAAAAGGCTCGTGATAGTTACGATATCGGTGGGGATTCTCCTGGTTCTAACGATGGCAGCAGTGTTGTTCCTGCCGCCCTTGATTGCCGTGATGGTGTTCGGAGTGGGTGCCATCTTTGTGCTGTTGATTGCGGGGGGCCCATCCAGGCGGAGGCGGGACGCGCGGGACAAGGCGCTGGCGGAGGCGGCACAGAGGGGAGATGGGGCGGCATTCCTGGGGAACCGGCACGACCATACCTTTTAGTGTTCCGCTAACGGCAGTGGCCCGGTGACCGGTGCTGCTTGACACCCCTTTCCTTACCTTCCGCTTTAGTGGCCGAAAGGCTTTTGGACCGTTCCCTAGTTTGCCTCAATGTCGAGGTTCCCGCCGGCGCGGGAACGACGAGTTGTCCCCATAACTGATTGCATTCCCTTTAGGCGCCTTCCCAAATGTTCTTTGCCAGGGCTATGAGGGCCTCGTCGGAGCCGCGGTCACCGAGCAGGGACAGGCCGACGGGCAGGCCGCCAACCTGGGCCAGGGGCAATGAAATCTGGGGGCGGCCCGTGTTGCCCGCTACGGATGTCAGGGCGCTGTTGCGCAGGCGCAGTTCATGGCGCTGGGATACGGGCTGGCCCGTGGGTGGCGCGGGGCTGATGGTGGTGGGCAGGCACAGTACCTTGTTTCCACCCTGGAACACTTCATTCATCCGGGCCACAATGTCCTCCCTTCTAAGCTGGGCCGCGGCAACCTGCTCGTCGGTTACCGCGCGGGCAGTAACGTAACGGTCGGACACCTCGAAACTGAAGGCAGGATTGACCCGGTCTATCCACTCGCGCACCGCTTCCCACGCTTCCCGGCTCTGGAGTATCTGCTGCTGGTTGGACCAGTCGGTCAGGCTGGTCGGGGACAGTCGCACCGTGGTTACCGACTCGAACATCGATCCCAGGCTGTCCGCGGCGGCGGCCAGGGCGACGCGGGTTTCGGGTTCGGCCAGTTCGAAAGCATCTTCGGCGATGAGCAGGTGCGTGGGTAAAGCAGGTTCGACGTTGGATGCCAGCATGACCCGGCCCACCCGCTGGAAGGTGTCGGGGTCGCGGGCAAACCAGCCGATGGTGTCGTAGCTTGGGGCCTGGAGCAGCATACCGCCCCGTGGTATGCGGCCGTGGGTGGGGCGCAGGCCGTACAGGCCACAGAAGCTGGCGGGGACCCGCACCGACCCGCCGGTGTCGGAACCAAGGGCAAAGTCCACCAGTTCTCCGGCAACCGCTGATGCCGACCCGCTGGAGGAACCGCCAGGCGTCCGCCCCGGAGCGCGGGGGTTGGTCGGCGTGCCGTAATGGACGTTTTCCCCGAAAATGCCGCGGGTCAGTTCGTCGGTAATGGTCTTGCCGGCCAGTTCAGCGCCGGCGTCCAGCAATTGCTGGACCACCCAGGCGTTGGCCTCGGCCGGGGCGTGGGTGGCAGTCCACGCGGGATTGCCCCCGCCGGTCACCTTGCCGGCCACGTCGAAGATGTCCTTGGACGCGAAAGTCAGTCCGGCCAGGGGGCCGTCGCCGCCGGGGAGCCAGGTATCGTCGCCGGGTACGAAGGCGTTGAGGGTATCGCGGATGGTGCGGCGGTTCTGGGTCATGGGACATCTCCTGTAAGCGGGTTAGGGAAACTCTGAACAAGTGAGGTGTCTGCCCGTGATAGGGGATAATCTCACCGGATGCCAGATAAACCTGGAGGGTCTTCACCCTCATCCTAACCTTCCCCCGTCAAGGGGGAAGGGACTTACTCAGAGGTTCCTTAGGAATTCTGCCAAACAAGAAAACGGCCCGCAGAACGGGCCATTCTTCAATGGTCTGGGGTTGCCGTGGTCAGGCCTAGCGGCGCTGGCGGCGGCGACGGCGGGCGGCGCGCTGGGCGGCCAGACGTTCCTTCTGGGCCTTGGAGCGGAAGAAGCGGCGGTCTTTCAACTCGCGCAGAATACCGGCGTGTTGAACCGACGCACGGAACCGGTTGACCAGACTTTCAGGCGTTTCGCCTTCGCGGGGAGTTACAAATGCCATGCAATTCTCCTTTGCAGTTTAAAGGTTGCGATTACCGAAAGCGTACCACAAGGGTCAAGGGCAGGCAAGGCGAAAGTGCACAGGCAACCGTTCAGAGTTGGTAAGTCGCTTAGCCGGTGGACCCATTAACGAATTCGCCGTCGGCCATTTCCAGGCGGCGGGTGCACATTGCGGCCAGGGCCAGGTCGTGGGTGGCAGTTATGACGGTTACACCCCGCTCGCGGGCGATGTCGCGCAGAATTGTTGCGATGGAGATGCCGGTTACGCTGTCCAGTTCGCCAGTCGGTTCGTCGGCGAAGAGGACGGACGGGCCGGCAACCAGGGCGCGGGCGATGGCCACCCGCTGCTGTTCGCCGCCGGAGAGTTCGTAGGGTCGGTGACCGGTGCGGGAGCCAAGTCCCACCAGTTCCAGGGCCTCAGCCGCTCTTTGACGACGCTCGCGCCAGCCGGCGCCGCCGATGTGCAGGGGAAGTTCCACGTTCTCGAAGGCGGAAAGCAGGGGAATCAGTCCGAAGGACTGGAAGACGAAGGCGATGCGGGTGCGGCGCAGGTCCACAAGCTGGGCCTCGGAGAACTCGCCCAGGTTGCGGCCCTCGAAAATGACGCCGCCCTCATTGGGTTGGTCCAGACCGGCCAGCAGGTTTAGCAGGGTGGTCTTGCCGGAACCGGAGCGGCCGGTGACAGCCAGGAACTCGCCAGGCATTATGTCCATGTCAACCCCGTTGACGGCGGTAACCGCCTGATCGCCGGAGCCGAAGACCTTGACCAGGCCACGGGCGGATATGACGCTGGAAGCAGGAATGGGGGCAGGGGCCGCAATCCCGGTTGCCTGGGGACTTTCAAAGGTGGGGCGGTTCATCGGCTGTAGCTCCTGGCGTTGTGGTTGTGTTGATTCACGGCGGCGGGGGCCTTACCCCCCATCCTGATTTTCCCTCGTCAAGGGGCTTCTTCGACAGGCTCGGTATAAGCGGAAAAACCGTTCATTCCCCAACCAAGTCCTGCCACTAGTCTCCTTCCTCTTCCCGGGATGGTCGGCGGAAAATGGCGTGGGGATCGGATGCCTGAACCACCGGTTCCGCTACCGCCGCCGCGGGTTCAGGATCGGGTTGTGATTCAGCCACCGGGGCAGTTTGCGTCGCGGAATCAGGTGCCTGCTCTGGCTGGGACTGCACTGGCTGGGACGGCACCGGAGTGGGGGCGGCGTCAGGACGACCGGCGGGGCGGATAGTCACCTGGCCCTCCAGGTAGTCGGCGGCAGCCAGACCGGCGAGACCGTTGCGGCGTAGCTGCTCGACGTGCTCCGGGGGCAGTTGCAGGCGGCCCACCCGGTCTACTACCAGGTATTCCTGTTGCACCAGGTCGCCGGCGCGGCGGTAGGTGGTCTGCATGAAACTTTCGGCGCTGATGCGGCCGTCACGAATGTGGACGACCCGGCCGACGTGGCGGGCCACACCAGGGTAGTGGGTCACAACCACCACGGTAACGCCGAAGGCCTGGTTCATCCGCTGGAGCAGGTTGAATATCTCGTCGGCCATCTGAGTGTCCAGCTCGCCGGTGGGCTCGTCGGCCAGCAGCAGGGGCGGGCGGTTTGCCAGGGCCACGCCGATGGCAACGCGCTGTTGTTCGCCGCCGGATAGCTGGTCGGGATAGCGCTGCGCCATTGATTCCATGTGCATTGCGGCCAGCAATTCCTCGCTGCGCTGACGGCGCTGGGCACGGGGCACCTTGGCAACGGCCATGGGCAGTTCGATGTTGTCCCGAACGTTGAGATAGGGGACCAGGTTGCGGGAGGTGGACTGCCAGACGAAGCCCACTTCCTGGCGGCGGTAGATGACCAGTTCCCGGTCGGAGATGTTCAGCAAGTCCCGGTCGCCCACCCGAATCTGACCCGCCGACGGGCGTTCCAGGCCGGCCAGAATGTTGAGCAGGGTGGTCTTGCCGCTGCCGCTGGCGCCAACGATGGCCGTAACCTCGCCGGGGGCCACCTCCAGGTCGACGCCCCGAAGGGCCACTACTTCCAGGTCGGCCAGCTTGAATATCTTGAACAGGTCCCGGCACTCCACGTAGGGAAGAGGGTGACCGTCGGGGCCGATGGCTACCGCCGGGGCAGCCGGCTGGGGAGTGGAACTTCTCTGTGTTTCGATGGCCATTGTTACGTCCTGCCGTTCAGGTTCTTATCTTGGCAACTCTAGCCGGCTTCACCGGCGCGGAGCACCTGCTGGATGTTCAGCCTGGTGGTGAACCAGGCCAGCCAGATTACGTTGGCGACGGCCACCGCGGCCAGGGCCAGGTAGGCCACGGCCAGGGTGACCCAGTTGGTTTCCAGGGCCATAGGCGGGGTAACCCGGACGCCGCCTTCGGACACTTCCAGCACGGGCAACAGGGTGGTCCCGATCTGCTGGCCGGCCCAGGTGCCCAGGGCCACACCGCAAACCACCATCAGGAGCAGGTTGAACCAGACCATGCCGTTCAGCTGGCCGGCGGACGTGCCCAGGGTGCGCAGCAGGGCAAACTCGGTGCGCCGTTCGCCGGTGTCCACGTAGGAGAACAAGACAACTCCGGACGCGCTGGCCAGCACCAGGGCCAGGAACATCAGGGCCAGCAATCCGCCCCAACTGGCATTGGCCAGGGGCTGTTCCACCCGCTGTCGGATTTCCTCCGGCGTGATCAAAGAGTCCTCAACCGTCAGACCCATACCGGTCAGGTTCCGGGTCAGGAGTTCCACCGCCACGGATTCGTTCGGGGCGGCGGCCCATACCTCGTTGGGACCGGGACCGGGACGGCGGCCCAGGCGATCGTTGTAGAGATTGAGGGTCACCAGATCCAGCACAATGAAGGGCTGGTCGCGGGGATCCAGCGTCGGGAAGTAGTCGGCCACCGCCACCACCCGGATGGGAAAAGCAAGGTTGGAAGTGGCTACGCCCACGACGTCGCCCACACCGATGTCGGCCAGTTCCAGAATTTGAGGGGAGACGATGGCAGCCACGGGCGTGTCGGGCGGGCCGGGCCGAATGGCCCGAAGGCTGACACCGCCGGGCGCCCAGCTATAGGCTGCCGATTGCTGGCCGCCGCCGCGGCTGACGGCCTGGCTGGACTCCAGGGCGTACAGGCCGGGGCGGGTGTAGTCCTCCGCCACACGCCAGTTGGCCAGGGACTGGAAGTCCTCCACCAGGACCTCGCCGTCCGGGGTTATGGCGGAAAGATCGTCCAGGAACAAGACCCCCGGGTCGCTGAGGCCAAATCGGCTGAATACCTGAATGTTGACCAGGGTAAAGGGTGGTTCGACGCTTCGGGTTGGACGATTGCTCCGGGTACGTTGGGGCTCTATGTCGGCAGATATTTTCTGCCAGCCGGGGTCGCCAGGCTGGCCGACAATAGCGTCAAAGGTGTAGCCGGTGCTGTCCCGCAAACGGGCGCCCACGGCCAGGCGGGCGCCAGGCTGGCCGGGATTGGCCCACAGGGACAGGCCGGTGGCATCGGGAGGCAGGGGAATGCCGTCGCCCCCGCCGGTCAAGGCCGCGGGGGAAATCTGTAATTCAGCGGGCTGCCGCTGTTCGGTAAGGCCGGGCGGGGGCTGGATGGCCCGCATCAGTTCGCCCAGTGGCTGGCCATCGGCGAAGTCGGAGCGGAACCAGGCTACCCGATGAAACCGGGAAGTATCCACGGCCAGCAAGTCAAAGCGTTCACTGCTGAAGCCCTGGGTCAGGAGATTGCCGGTCAGCCTGGCTACTTCCACGGTGCGCAGCCCGGGGACTTCCTGCAATTCCCGGTCGTCCAGGCCCAGGGTGGCCACTGGCACGCGGTTGCCGGTGTGCTGGATTCTTGCGTCAGCGCCCACCAGGTAACGGGCCCGGTCTTCCTGGCTGCGCTCCAGGGTGGAGCCGAAGGCGCTGCCGATTACGCCCAGGGCGGTGGCCAGCATCAGCAACACGACCAAGCTGCCCGGGGCTATGGGGTCGCGGCCCACGCGGCGCATACCCTGGACCAGCCAGACGGGGCCAATTGGCTCGATAATCCGGGCCAGCAGGGCGACGGCCAGGGGGAAGAAACGCAGGACAATCAGGCCCAGGGCCAGCAGCCCCAGTACGGGGCCCAGGAGCAAGGTGAAGTCGATCTCCAGTTCGCCCCGGCCCACGGGACGCAGCAGGAAGGAACTGCGGCTCTGTATTTGCCACCAGATGAGGCCGATCAGGGCAAGCAGCAGGAAGTCCAAATAGTAGCGGTGGAGCAGCGGGGCGCGAGCCGGGCGGGCGCCGGCTTGCCGAAACTCGACGATGCCCTGGCGGGCCGCGACCAAAGTGGACAGGGTAAGCACGACCACTGAGAGAAGGGCCCCGGCCGCCCCCAGCAGGAAGGCGCGGGACGAAAGCACTATCAGGATGCCGTCGCGCTGAACGTCGAAGAACAGGCTGCCCAGAATGCCCGCCACCGGCGCGGCCAGGAGAGTGCCGGCCACCAACGCCGGGACCGCCAGCAGCAGTCCCTCCACGAAGACCATCAGGCCCACCTGGGGCGTGGTGGCGCCCCGGCTTTTGAGCATGGCGATTTCGGCGCTGCGGGAACGGATGGTCAGGGCGGATACCAGGGCCAGGTAGTAGGCCAGGATGCCGACCACGAGAAATACCATAAGGTAGAGGGGGATGCGGGACAGGACAAGCTGCTCCGAATACTGGTCCAGCACCCGGTCGAGCTTCAGGGAGACGGTGGAGTTGTCCAGCAAGGACACCACGTCCCGCCGCATAATGCGGATGCTTTGCTGAATTTCGTCCACCTGGTCGAAGCTGAAGCCCTGGCGGTCCAGGTCGTAAATCCAGGTAACGTTGGAGTATATGCCGGGGTATTCGGTAGCCACCTGCTGCAGGATTCCGGCCTCGGTCGTGAACAGGGGGACGGTGGGCCAGTCGCCGTTGTGGTTGCTGAAGTTGTGCTGGCGGCCGTACCAGAAGTCGTCCTCGGGTTCAATACGTTCAAAGATGCCGACAACGCTGACTTCTATTGTCTTCTGTTCGGTGTTCCCGGTGGCGGGGTGGACAGTCAGGATTTCGCCCAGAGCTATGTCCACCATTTCCGCACCCTGCCTTTCGATGGCCACCTCCAGGGGCTGGCCGGAGACCTGAGTCGGGTCGGAGGGCCAGCGTCCGTCCAGCAGGGTACTCCGGTCTTCGTCAAACAGGCGGGTCATATACTGGATGCGGCCCCGGGGCCTGGCGTCCTGCTCCAGTTCAAAGCGGTGGTCGCCCGTATAGAAGAATGTGGACGTTTCCAGCAGGTGGGCGCGGTCGTCCACGTATGGGTCGAAGACCTGGGTTACCCGCTGGTCGACCAGGTCCAGGCTCCTTTCGTAAATGGACGTGCGCCGGGCGGCGATGGTCGGTTCCTCCAGGTTGACGAAGATGCGCACCCAGAAATTGACGTCGCCGGCCTCGGCTTCCCGCAGAGTGCGGCGCAGGGCAGCCTCCGCCAACAGGTCAGAGAATACGACGCTGCTGGAGAGCAGGGCGACGGAAAGCAGGATGCCCAGGAACAGCACCAGTTCCAACCGCCACGCCGTGGCGATTCTCCTCCGAGCCATTGTATAGGCCAGTTGCAGGAAGGACATGCTACCTCGGGAAGGGTTGCCGCAGCCTCAGGGAAGGTAAAATCAAGGTTGCCCGGTATGATGGGTGCACTATGACCCTCGTCATAGCCTTCCCCCATCCAGCTGGAGGGGACTTATTCGCTGGTTATCTGTCACCGTATCTAGCCCCTGCTGCGAAGTATATCAGAGACCCGCAGGCGCCCTACGGTTACGGCCGCCACCGCGGTGGCCAGGGCCGCCGCGATGGTCAGGTTGACGATGACCAGTACGATCAGCCAGGCCTGGACAGTGAATAACATCGGCGGGATGATGGGCAGGCCGCTGGGAGTCAGGCCCATATAACCCAGGGTCCAGCGACCCAGGTAGTAACCAAGCGCGGCGCCGACCGCCAGCCCTATGCCAGCCACCAGCACCCGCTCGAGTACCAGCAGGCCGACAAGCTGGTTTCGGGAGAAGCCCAGGGCGCGGGTAACGGTCAGTTCAACCCTGGCGCCGTTGACGGCAACGATGGCGTGGGTGGCCAGCGCCAGCGTTACCACCAGCGTCAGGGTGCCAAGGCCCAGCAGGGTCAGGCCGTTCCAGCCGCCCCCGGCCAGGGGATCCTGGTTGTAACGCTCCAGCAGGCTGGAACGGTCGCGGATGGAGGCGGAAACGGAAGTAGCCTCGCGCACCGCGCGGACGGCATCCTGAGTGTCCACTCCTTCTTCCAGGGCTATCCAGTATTCCCGGGGCGGCGTGGCAATGCCCCGGGGAATGCGGGATGTGTAGTCTTCCAGGGACTTAAGGGACACGAGCAAGAAGGGAATGTTCCGCTGGTGCATAGTGGCGAAGTGGGAGACGCTTTCCTGCACCACCACAGGCACCAGTTGGGTGCCCAGGTCCAGCCGCAGGGTCTGGCCCACCGGAAGGTTGGGACTGCCCACGGCGGCCAGTGGATAGTCTCCCGGTGGAATGAGGATACCCCTGGGGTCCTGGAGCAACGGGTCTTCCCATGTGAATTCCAGGCCCCGACCGTCGGACCGGCCGGCCTGGGAGGTTACGATGGCGTTGTCGGCAACGTCGCCGTCGTGGGGCAGCGGGACCCAGCGGCCCAGGTCTTCGAAGTCCTCGATGACCTGCGGCACGGCAGGCGAACCGGGCGACGGCGTCAAACTGACGGTTATGTCGTCCACGTAGATTGAGCCCGGCGGCATGCGGTAAAGGGAACGGCCCACGAAGTACAGGGCCACCACGTTGAAGGGCGGGGCCAGCCACACCTTCTCCACGGGCAGGGCGGCTTCATAGTAGGTCCACTGAATGCCGCCGCTGGTCCGCATCAGGCCGCCAGGGGAGAGTTCCACCTCGCCCATGTCCAGGTTTTCGTAGCTGCCGTCGGCATCGGTTAGCCGCATCCACATGCTGAGGGACTGCTGAACGGCGCTATCCGCGAAGGTCTCGGTGTTGACCCAAACGCCAATGGTTTCGGCGTCCTCCGGTAAGGGTATTCCGGAAGGCAGGTTGCCGCTGAGATCCGGCAGGCGGGACTGGCCCCGGCGCAGGGGAGTTACCAGTTCGGACAGCGTCTTGCCGGACGGAGAAAAGTCCTCCCGGTACCAGGTAATGTTGGACAGGGAAACCGGGTCGAAGGCCAGCAGGCCGGCCGACGAGCCGGGGATGGCGTCCAGCAGGCTAACGGAATCGCGCTTGACCGGGGTGAAAGAATGCACCACCGGACTGGATGCCAGGTTATCCACCGTGTCGCCGGTGGGTGCTATGACGTGGACCTCCAGGTCGCCGCCAGCCCGGTAGAGGGCCTGTTCCTCCTGGCTGCGGCCCAGGGTGGACTGGAAGGAAGCGCCAAAGACTCCCAACGCGGCGGCCAGCATCACGATGACGGTCAGTGAGCCGTAGGGCAGGGGGTCGCGGGCCACGCGGGACAGGGCAAAGGCAGCCCAGGCCGGGGCCACCAGCCTGGCGACCAGGGCCAGGGCCCTAACCGCCAGGGGGAGAACACGGAGCACCACAAAGGCAGCAGTCAACAGGGCCAGGGAAGGGGCCACCAGCAGGCTCAGGTCAAGCTGGTTGTCTCCGGTGGACAGGGTGCGCTGCAGGAAACTGCCCCGCTGCTCAATCTGCCACCACACAACGCCCAGGGCAATCACGACCAGGGCATCTATGTAGTAACGCTGCAGGAAGGGGACGGTAGGGGGACGGGCCCTTTCCCTGAGAAAGTCCAGCAGGCCAAGGCGGGTCAGGTTGAAGTTGGCGGCCAGCAGGACGGCCAGGCTCATCAGGCCTCCCGCAGCGCCCAGGATGAACATGTCGATCCGCAGGCCAATCTCAAGGGCATCGGTGCCGCCCTTGGGATTGATGGTGCCAAAAAGCGCTAACTGGAAGATGAGCAGGGCCAGGAAGGGGCCCACCACTGTGGCAACCGCCACCAGCAGGGCTTCGGCCAGGGTGATTACGCCGCCCACCTGGAGCATACTGGCGCCCCGGCTGCGCAACAGGCCTGCCTCTTCGCTGCGGGTCTGGGCCAGCAGCCCGGTAACCAGGGCCAGGAAGTAGAGAATGACCACCACAACCAGGGAGATGAACAGGTAGATGGGGGCGCGGGCCCTGGTAACGGCCCGCTGGTACTGGGCCAGCAGGCCGGTGTCCCTGCTGTTCTCCAGCCTGGTCAGGATCAGGGAACGGGGCACCCGCTTGTTGATGTCGGTTTCCATGCTTTCGAAAGCATCCCTGGTCGGCTGCACCAGGTCGGCATTGAGCACGTCCGTATTTAGGTACAGGTACCAACCGAAGTCGCCCACCAGGGTAGGGTAACGGGCGCCGATGCCGTTGAAGAACAGTTCCTCGGGGACGTACATGGGCATGAGGACTATTTCGCCGGCCTCCTGGGGTCCGAAGTAGTCGTAGAAGCCCATCCAGTATTCTTCGTCGGTGTCCAGGGGTTCTATCAGGCCGACGACTTCGACATGGATCTGCTGGTCCAGGTCGGAGCGATAGGGCAGGATGAGGGCCTGGGACCCCAGTTCCCAGAACATGACGGAGGCGGTATCCTCGCCCACGGCCACCTCTATGGAGAGACGACCGTTGTCCTCTTTCGGCGTGGGTGAAGGCCAGCGGCCGTCGATCAGGCGGGCATGCTCCTGGAAATCAGTCTTGAAGAAGGGACGGGCGGACGGCGCGCCCAATAGCTGGGACTGCTGGAAGGGTTCGTCGACCAGCAGAATTTCGGGCTGGGGTCGGCCGTACCGCTGGATGTCGCGGATCATGAAACCCAGCCGGTCGTGGACGACTTCCTCCAAGTTGGCGCGGAGGGTGCTGTAGTCGGCGGGACCCAACGGCCGGTTCTGGGCGATAATGTGGGTGTTGAGTATTTCGCGGGAAGTTGACGCCAGGCTGTGCTGCAGGCCGGCTTCAGCCAGGCCGCGGGTGTAGATCGCTCCCAGCGACATGAGGGTTACCGCCGCCAGGACTCCGAAGCCGGTAATGACCAGCAGCGCCCACGAGGAACGCAGGCGCCTGGGAAGAATCCAAAACAGGGAGCCAATCCAGTTCATATCTGACCCTATAGCCGGGTGATAGGGTAATATCGCAAGGAATCGGGATTTTGTCCAGCGGGATTGTTACAAGAACAGGAAAATCTGCCACGAACCGCACCCAGTGAATTCGTCCAACCAACTTCACGGTCACGCGCATCCCTCTACAGGCCCAGGATGAGCGGGAAGGCTTGGTCGCCCTCCAGGTGGGAACCGATGAACCTTACTGGCCGGCCTGGCTGCTCCTCTGGGCTGCCTCAAGGCGGTCCTTTTCCTGTTCCTGCTGGTACCACATCACCATTACGATGCCGGCAGCCACGATGCTCATCATGTCGCCAACCACCCACAGGAGCAATCCGCCAAGCTGCTGGTCGATGATGGCGTCCAGGACTAGTGGCTGAGGGAACTCCCCGTACGACTGGTACAGCACGCCCCTGGAGAAGGTGATGGCCGCGCCCAGCACGGTGTTGGGCAGGACGATCAAACCCAGGTAGAGGACCCGCAGCCCGTAGTGCATGCGGGAACGATGGGGCTTGGGGTCGATTACCAGCCACCAGAAAAGGAAGCCGGAGAACAGCATGGTGATGTGCATCAGCTCATGCACAAGGTCGTTGCGGACCGCCATGTCGTGGGGCAAGGGAAATTGCCAGAAATAAAGGGCGCCCAAGAAGATACCCACGGCCACTACCGGATTGGTCAGTCGGTGATAGGCCTGCCTCACCCATGGCTGGCGCACTATAGTTCGGACGCCACCCTGCAGGAGCCAAAGGGGCAAGCCGCGGAGCATGGGAGTTAGCGGGGCGCCCAGCAGCACCAGCATCGGACCGATCATGCGGATTATCAGGTGCTGTATCTGGTGGATGAAGAAGTAGTGCTCGGCCAGGGGGTCTATGGGCGACTGCAGGGCCAGAAAAATGACCACCAGGCCGGAGAAGAACGATATCTTGTGCCAGACGTTGACCGGGTGGCTGGGCCTGTCCCACTTGCCCAGGCCGTTGACGTAAAGGTAAGCTGCGGCAAACAGGAACAGGGTGGGCAGAGGATTGCCCGTGTTCCAGGCCAGCCACAGGTTATCGCCGGGATCTACGCCGCCGTGGGCGAAGGCGACCGGGGCGTCAACCAGCAACTGCCACAGGATGATGGCGCCCAGGCCAACCAACAGCCACCCCTTGAGGCGGACCGGGGTTGGCACCCGGTACTTGTCCCTTGGACGGGCATCCCTGTCGATCTCCTTATTCCCCATTTTCTGGGGGAGGGGGACGATTCGCCGCAGCGATGGCGCGCTAGGCAGCATTGGCCGTTTCCCGCTGTTTCTGCGCGCGGCGGATGGACCAGAGGACGTAGATCAGGCCGCAAAGCAGGACGCCCGACATTCCGGCAAATACGACCGAACCGACCCAGTACTGCTTGGGCTGGGGGATGGCTACGGAGCCAACCACGGTGGATTCCCGGCCCAGGGGTCCGTCCACTTCCACGCTCAAGTCCCACTGCCCGGGATGTTCCAGCTTCATGCGGGCCCGGTAAATCTCGGGGCGCTCGGGTACGGGAAGGGCAGTGGCCCAGCCGGTCTCGCCGGTCTCGTCGTGGATAGTGTGGATTTCCACACTGGCGCCGGGCACCGGTTCCCCGGTATCGGCGTTCAGGACCGCTACACTCACCAGGGCGGTGCCCAGGGAAAGGTTGGAAGCCTCCGCTTCAACGAAAAGGCTATAGACCCCGGCGGTAACATTGCGGTCGATGCGCACGGGGCCGGCCAGGTCTTCCTGCTGACCGGCTTCCTGGGCCAGCGCCGTGCCGGGAGTGGTAATAGAGAAGAGGAGCAACGCAGCCAGGGCAAGTGCGAAGGTGCAGGGAGTCAGGCAACGCAATTTGGATGTCCTTGTGGACTCTCGATTCCACTAACTTTATGGATTGTCCAGGCGTACTCCACCGGCGAGATGTTGTCCGGAATGTACGCGTATTCCAGTTTACCAGATTCGGGGCACTATGGTTTGGGAAAGAAGAGCCTGGACAGAGTTCCAATTTGCGTGATTTCGCGCGGGAGACCAGGGCTGACACAAAAGTCTGACTCTGCCATTCCGGTGTCCGAGCCCTCTAAACCGGAAGGCTACCCAAGGGCCCGGCCAGCGTTGCATTAGGGGTGATGCGGTCCAGGAGGGTTCCTGCGATGGAAACGGGGCGGGTATAGGACCCGCCCCTGCCTGGTGGCTGCGTGCCGAGCTGCCGGAGATGGCACAGGCGCTAGATCTGGAAGGTCTTTTTCCAGACGCCGGGTGATCCGGGAGCGTGAGTCATCATTGGGCGGATCCGTTCGGTGGACGGGTCGATGTCGCGCTGGCGGTCCCATTCTTCGCTTTCCGACACCAGTTCGTGCTCAAATTCGTACACGGTGGCGTACATGGGGGTGCCCCGCACCGACTTGTAGCGGCGTCCGCGGATAACACCCGGGACTTTCTCGTAGTTGGGGACGTAGATGCCGCTGTACCAGCGGTTCCACTCGTCGTCGTTTTCGGGGCCCACGTCCATGCGGCCGATCTGCAGGGCCGGGGCCATGTCACTGTTGGCGATAGCCTCGGTCAACTCCGTGGGATGGATCATCTCATAGACGTTGCTGATCAGGGTGGTGGCGATGGCCGGGGCCGACGCCCGCTGGGCCCACTCGGAACGAGGGCGGTTGGTGAACGCCTCGGTGTGCACCACGGCGGGGCTTTCCAGTTCATAGCAGGCCAGGTGCCTGGGGCCGCTCTTGACCGCTTCGTAGCGGGCGGCGTTGAGAATGCCAGGGACTGCCAGCAGTTCCGGAATGTGTTCCTCGTTGTACCAGGCGTTGAAGTCGTCTTCCTTGTCGGCCGGAACGTCGGCCCACACCATCAACAGACCGGTGCCTTTCTTGTTTGGCATGGTTGCCTCCTTCTTTATCCTGGAGAACAATACTGTTCTCCCTAGTGCTTTACATAGGCGGGAAGGTTCACTACATTGGCGGCTCAAGTTATGACGGTATCCAACTTTCGGCGGCGGGCCAGAGCAAGATCATAGTAGGCTTGGCGACGCATCCAAAAAGCGGCGTTACTCCAACCAATGGACTCCAGAGCCACCGCCACCTCAGCGGAAATACCAGAGCGTCCATTCAACAGCCTCGAAGCAGTGCTGCGACTGATTTCGAGCCGAGCAGCAAACTCGGTAATGCTCCATCCCTCTGCCTCAAGGCTCTCGCGGAGAGTGTCAGCCGGATGGGTTGGATTTGCAGCGGTCATCTTAGAACTCCCTAACGATAGTCTTCAAGATTGATTTCCACGGCTTCAGAGTCGACGAATGAGAATGTCAAACGTAAGTTGGCAGATATCCGTACACTCCAAGTCCCTGGCCGATTACCGGACAACTGGTGTAGACGCAGACCCGGTAGATCCATATCTGCCGGTCTTTCAGCAGCAGCCAGATCGTCTAGCAAACGATTAATTCGAGCTATATAGGCGGAAGGTAATCGACTGGAGTCGTCTCGCTCCCAAAACCTTCTCAGTCCAGCGTGCCTGAACCTCATAACTGTTTCCTGTCTTGAAGGGGTACCTCCATCAACCGTCACTTGGTAGTCACACGGGTTTCTCCATGTGCCCGCATCGTGAAAATATAGACTCCGGAAGAGTATTATTTACTTAAGCTTCAACTCGTAAACGTAGTCGGTGGCAATGCCGAGTACCGGCGCGTCAATTTCTATTCCTACGCCGTAGCGGTAGTCGGGGTCCTCGTCCGCCTTGGGGCCTACCGTGTTTCGGAGGGTGCCCAGGGCCTCAACCTCAAATTCCACCACGTCGCCAGGCTGGAGCCAACGGGCCTCGTAGCCCTTGCGAATGGCCTCGCCAATGGAGCCGCCGCCCACGGTGCCGCAGCCCAGCACGTCGCCCACCGCAATACGGCTGTCCTTGGAGGCCCGTTCCACCATGGCGCCCCAGGTGTGGTAGGAAAGGCCGCCGTCGCTGTTCTCCACCCAGGGCACTCCGTTGACGCGACCTGAGCACTTGACGTGAAGGCGACCGTCACGGATGTAGGGGGCCAGTTCGTCGGTGGTAACCAGGCAGGGACCGAGGCTGGAAGCGCCGTCCTTGCCCTTGGCGGGGCCAAGCCCAACCGCGCTTTCGTCGCGCTGCAGGTCGCGGGCGCTCCAGTCGTTGAAGATGAGGAAACCGGCAATGTAGTCGAGGGCGTCGGCCTCTGAAACGTTGGTCCCCTCCTTGCCAATGACGCAGCCAATTTCCAGTTCGTAGTCCAGCATATTGGATGCGGAAGGATGGGGCACGGTGTCCTCGGGGCCATAGACGCACAGGGGATTGGAGAAGTAGAAAATGGGCATGCGGTACCACGCCTCTTCCCGCTCCCTGGTGCCCTGTTGGGTGGCGTGCTCCTCGAAAATCATGAAGTCGCGGATGGTGGGCGGGCGCAGGATGGGAGACTGGAGCTGCACGTCTTCCAGGGCAAATACGGGGGCCCCGGAATTTTCCTGGGCCAGGGCAGACTGGAGACGGTCCAGGGCGTCGGCGCCGGTTTCCAACAGGGCCTGAACGTCGCGCAGGGGTTGGGGCGCGCCCAGCAGGGCGGTGACGTCTATTACCGAATCGTCCTGCAGCACTCCGCAGCGGGGTCCGGTTCCGGTATTGTAGGTGACCAGCTTCATTTTTCGTCCTCCGGCCGGGGTATATTATTGCCGTAGAAATGGGGGTTCCGGTTCGTAAATATACCACAGGGAAACCGGACAGGGTGAGGTAAAGATTTGGGCCAGGTAACGGTTGCTTTTGCCGCAAGCTTATAGTTAATATTAGCCATCAAGGGAATGCAGGAAACGGAAGGAGGTCGAGTATGGCAGAACTAACCCTGGCCTATCAGGTAAGGAGCTATAGTACCGGCACCCCGGGGCGCGCCATCTGCAACACCCGCAACCATCACTGGGTTGCCGACGGGTCCGGCGGAGAAGAGGTAGGCGCCGGAGAACTCTTCCTGTCCGGCATCACGGCCTGCGCGGTGAATATGGTGGAACGCATAGCGAGCGGTGAGGAGATCCCTCTCCACTGGATGGACGTCAGCGTTGAAGCCTACCGTGACTCTGATCGGGCGCCCATTGCCAATGAGGGCAACGTCAGTGTCTACGACGATATCAAGGTTCACTTCCAGATCTGGGGTCTGGACGACGACCAGGGCCAGTACCTGGTGGACCAGTGGAAACGCCGTTGACCCCTCTACGGTTCGGTCGCCGTGGCGACCCCGACTACCAGCGTGACCGCTGAGATTTTTGCTCAACCCCACCACTAGGCAACCCATCTAACCAACCCATTTGCCACATTCGTAATAGAGCGGATAACTATAATTCGGCGAAGCCGTGCTGGCTTCGCCGAATTATGTTGGACATATGGCTGCAATAAGTGTATTTTCGCAAATTTTGCCGACCCTGCATCGAAAACTTCCGAAACTGCCCGCTTTATGTTATGCTCAAGTCGCCCAATACTTTTCTCTTGTTTTGGGCCCAGCAACTGGATTCCTCGCGCACGCTTTTCATTTGTCTTCGGAAGGCCTGATGCGGGAACAGTTGCCAACATTCTTCTAATTTTTTTAATTATCCTGCGTTGGCCGTTGCCATGTTCTTGTATACATTTGTGCCGTGGTCGTGTTGGAGGGTGGGTGTACTGGCAATTGCATCGGACCTTAAGGGTACAGAGCCGGTAGCTACGGCAGGCGCTTGGAGAGGAGTAGGTTTTCGTGTTCGATGTATGGGCCTTACGAATTATCGGGGCCGGAGGCATCGGCGCCTTGGGGTGGCGCCTGGGGCCCTATGTACCGGATTTCCCGTCCGACAGTAAACAGATAATCCCCTGGGGCATCGTCCTGGCAATCGTGGGGATACCCGTGGGGGCCTTCATTACCCCCTATCTCCTTTTGCGCCCGTGGCGCAAAACGGTCGGTTATATTAACTCCATCCCAGGTTCTACCCTCCTCTCCGCCGCCTTCGGAGCGCTGGTGGGCCTGGTTTTTGCAGCCCTGATATCTATTCCCTTTTATAACATCAACGGTTGGATGGCCTGGGGCATACCCATAATGGTCAGCCTTACCCTGGGTCTGGCGGGCCTGCTGCTGGGCGGCATTCGCGGGCGCGATGTGCAGGCTGTGTTTCCGGCCCTCGAACAAACCAACAATACTAACGGCGTAGCCCACGAGGGGCGGAATGGCAAGATCCTGGTGGACACCAGCGTCATTATTGACGGCCGCATCGCCGACCTGACTGGCACGGGTTTCCTGGAAGGGACACTGGTGGTGCCCCGGTTCATCCTGGACGAACTTCGTCACATCGCCGATTCCAGCGACCCCCTGCGCCGCAATCGAGGCCGCCGAGGGCTGGAAGTTCTGGGGAGGCTGCGCCGCGACGACAGCATTACCCTGGACATTCTGGACGTTGGCATAACCAACGGCGACGAGGTCGACTCCATGCTGGTGCAGATGGGCCGCTCGATGAAGTGCCCCATCCTGACCACCGACTACAACCTCAACCGGGTCGCCGAGTTCCAGGGCGTACAGGTCTTGAACGTGAACGAACTGGCCAACGCCCTGAAGTCCATCGTTCTCCCGGGCGAGGAAATGCGGGTCAACATTGTTCAGGAAGGCAAGGAACTGGGCCAGGGCGTGGCCTACCTGGATGATGGCACCATGGTAGTGGTGGAGGGCGGCAAACGATACATCAACGCCTCCCATGACGTTACCGTAACCCGGGTGCTGCAGACCGCCGCCGGCCGCATCATCTTTGCCCAGTCCAAGAGCAACTAACGAACAGCACAGTAACTAGCAACCATCCGGGCGCGGCAATCGTGGAAAGAGACGTAAATTCTCCACGAATTACCGCGCCCTTTTCGTGGGCACAGTGAATTCACCCGAGACAAACAGCCTTACCTCGGATGCCAAAGTAGGGGTGGTTATCGTTGCTGCCGGCAGCAGCACCCGCATGGAGGGTGTGGACAAGACCTTTGCGCCCCTGTTGGGACGCCCCCTGATCACCCATACCCTGGACCGGTTTGAAGAGTTCCCCCAAGTCGCGGAGATTGTCCTGGCGCTGGCCGCTGACTCGCTGGAACTGGGCCGTTCCCTGGTGCGAGATAGGGGCTACCGGAAAGTCTCCCAAGTCTGCGCCGGTGGTGCCCGCCGACAGGATTCGGTCCGGGCCGGCCTGGAAGCATTGGACCTATGCCAGTGGGTAATGGTCCACGATGGCGCGCGACCGGGGCTGGACTCGGCGCTGCTGCTGCGGGGCCTGGAAGCGGCGGCGGCCTCGCCTGACGGGGCGGCAATTGCCGGGGTACCCGTCAAGGACACCATCAAGGTGGTGGACGTGGACGGTTTAGTTGCGGACACTCCGCCGCGCGAAACCCTGTGGGCCGCACAGACCCCCCAAATCTTCGGATTTGACTTGCTGTGCAGGGCCCACGCGGAGTTTGAGGGAGACGCCACTGACGACGCGATGATGGTGGAGGCCCTGGGCTGCCAGGTCAGCGTGTTCCGGGGTTCTTATGAAAACCTGAAGGTGACCACGCCGGAGGACTTGGTGGTAATGGAGGCGGTGCTGCTGGGGAGGGGTTGATTAGACACGGATGGACAGGATAAACAGGATATAATTGGGTTCAATCACTTCATCCTGTGCATCCTGTATATCAATGCTAGATAAGATCCCTGACATCCGCACCGGCATTGGCTTTGATTCCCATGCCCTAGGGCCCGACCGAAGGCTGGTTCTGGGCGGGGTTGTGGTGCCCCACGACCGGGGGCTGGTGGGCCACAGCGACGGCGACGTACTGGTCCACGCCATCATGGACGCTCTCCTGGGCGCGGCCAACCTGGGCGACAAGGGGCAGCATTTTCCCTCGTCAGACGAGCAATACCGGGACATTTCCAGCCTGCTGCTGCTCGAAAAGGTGGGCCAGCAGGTGGCGTCGTTTGGTTGGCGCATAGCTAACGTAGATGCTACAATGTTGGCTCAAAGGCCCCGGTTGGGGCCTTTCATAGCGGAAATGAAAGACCGGACCGCCGCCGCACTCTCCATGCCCGTGGAGCGGCTGAGCGTAAAGGTTACCACCACCGATCACCTGGGCTTTACCGGAAGGGAAGAGGGTATCGCCGCCGTGGCCATCGCCACCATCTTCCGCCAGGAATAGCAAATTCCCTTTGAACCGGTCCCTGCCGGACGCAGCAAAGCAGCCTTTCCGGCCTGGCAGCCCGGGCAAGCGCAAGAAATACGGCAGAGCTATGCGTCTATACAACACGCTGACCGGAGAGGACAAGGAATTCGTCCCCTCCGATGGCAAGACCGCGAAAATGTACGTCTGCGGCGTTACGCCATACTCGTCCACCCACGTGGGCCATGCCCTCAGCTACGTTGTCTTTGATACCTTGCGCCGCTACCTGGAGTACCTGGGCTACCAGGTGAAGCATGTCCAGAACTTCACCGACGTGGACGACAAGATCATCCAGCGGGCCCAGGAAGCCGGTATCAGCGAGGAAGCGCTTACCGCCCAGTATATTGACGACTTCTTCCGCACCATGGACGCGCTGAACATCCTGCGGGCCGATGTTTACCCGCGGGCTACGCAGGAAATCGGCCCCATTCTGGAGACCATACAGAGCCTGGTGGACAAGGGGTTTGCCTACCCCGCCAGCGGCGATGTCTATTTCCGGGTTAACCGCAAGGCCGACTACGGCAAGCTCAGCCACCGCACCCTGGACGGCATGATCGCCGGCGCCCGCATCCAGGTGGACGAGGACAAGGAACACCCGATGGACTTCGTTCTCTGGAAGGGAGCCAAGCCAGGCGAACCTTCATGGGAAAGTCCCTGGGGCCCCGGACGGCCCGGCTGGCACATTGAGTGTACCGCCATGTCCTTGCGCTACCTGGACTACCCCCTGGACATTCACGGCGGGGGGCAGGACCTGATCTTTCCCCACCACGAGAACGAGATTGCCCAGAGCGAGGCCCACACCGGCATTACTCCCTTCGCCCACCACTGGGTCCACAACGGCCTGCTGCAACTGGGCGAGGACAAGATGAGCAAGTCGCTGGGCAACCTGGTGTCGGTGGAGGAAGCCCTGACCCAGTACAGCGCCGACGCCCTGCGTATTTATTTCCTCAGTTCCCACTACCGCAGTCCTCTGCAGTACAGCGACGAAGGAACCGCGGCAATGGAACGCAGCATGGACCGCTTCCACCACGCCCTGCGGCCCAGCGATGCTGAAGGCGGGGCGCCTGCCGGCGGTGAAGTGCTGGACGCCGCTCCCTTCCGCCAGCGCTTTATTGCCGCCATGGACGACGACCTGAACACTCCCCAGGCCATTGCGGCCCTGTTTGACCTGGCCCGGGACATAAACCGGGCGCGGGACGCGGGAAACTCGGTGACTGAGGCCCAGGCCATCCTGCGGGAGCTTGGGAGCGTTCTGGGGCTGACCTTCGAGGAGCGCGCCGCGGGCAGCGACCGACTTGCCGCCAAGCCCTTCATCGACCTGCTGATCAGCACCCGCACCGAACTGCGGCAGGCCCGCCAGTTTGCCCTGGCCGACCAAATCCGCGACGAACTGGCCGCGCAGGGAGTGGTGCTGGAAGACTCCGCCCAGGGCACCGTTTGGCGGTACCAGCGGTAGCTTCCGCCGCCTTTTTCGCTTCAATAAGATTCGAAAAAACGGGACCGGGTCTTCATCCGGCCCCGTTTTTTACAGGTTTGGGCCCTTTCTTACAGCAGTTCCTTCTTGAAGATAACCTTATCCAGTGCGTACTTTCCCCTGTTTCCCATCACCCCGATGATTCCTGCGACGATGAACCACAGGATGGTTACCTCGCCACCGTGAGCCACGAAAGCGTTGCCGCCGTCCGGTGGATTGGGGTACAGGTGGGGCCACGGCCAAATCGGGCTCAACGCTGCGTGTACGCCGAAATACGCCACAATCATGTTACGCTTAGGCGCTGCGTTAGTCCGCATTCAACATCTTGTAACATACGTGACTGGGAAAATTCGGGAATCTGATAATTCTTTCACCATTTTTGCCACTTGGATAGCATGACTTGCCCGGCTCCCTCGACGTGCTCTCACGATAAGGAAGGTGCTCACCGGCCTTGGCTTCACGGTAACCCTTGTTGCCCTTTGAAACTCCCTTTGACATAATGGGAACGCGCCCATTGGCACTTCAGTTCAATATCAAACCATTCGCACTAATATTTCCGGCGCAGATCGGCTGATTTATGATTGCAACTTCCATTGTTGAATCCCTGTCCCGCATTGTTGGCGAGGACAACGTGCTCACAGCCCCCTACGACCTGGACCGATACTCCGCCGATGCCCTGACTCCCTTCCGCGCCTACCGCGCCGGCTATGCCTTTGAGCAGTTGGCAGACGTGGTGGTGCGTCCCGGTTCGGTTGAGGAGGTTTCCCGTATCGCGGCCCTGGCCACCGAGGAAGGCGTTCCCCTGGTGCCCTATGGCGGCGGCACGGGCGTCATGGGAGGCGTGCTGCCCGTCAAGGGTGGAATAGTCGTCGACGTGAAGCGCCTTAACCAGATTTTCGAAATCAGCCCGCGCGACATGACCGCCACGGTGGGCCCCGGCGTCGTCCTGCAGGACCTGGCTGATGCCCTGGCAGAACAAAACCTGATGATTGGGCACGACCCCTACAGCGTCCCCATCGCCACCGTGGCCGGCACGATCTCCACCAACGGCGTGGGCTACCGCGCCAGCGCCTTCGGACCCATGGGCCAACAGGTGGTGTCCCTGCAAGTCGTGCTGGGCGACGGCCGTATCCTGGACACCCGTTCTGTGCCCAAGTATTCGTCGGCCCCCAACTTCAACCACCTGTTCATTGGCGGGGAAGGCGTGTTCGGCATCATCACCAGGGCCACCATCAAGGTCTTCCGCATACCGGAGGCCCGCGTCTTCGCCACGGCGGCTTTCGACAACTTTGAGCAGGGCTTTGATGCCGCCGCCGAAATGAAGGCGCTGGACCTGCACCCCACCCTGCTGGACCTTACCGAAGAGGACGGACTGATCCGCATGTTCCTGCTCTTCGAGGGATACCGGGAGGGGGTAGAGGCCCGACACCAGCGGGCTATGGCAATCTGCACCCAGTTCGGCGGGCGGGACATTGGCCCCGAAGATACGCTGGACTACTGGGAAGGGCGCCACGACTCGGGCCATCGCTACAAGCGCAACGCACTAGACCGTCCCCGGGAAGAGCGGTGGAACCGGCAGTGGGGCCGCAGCTTCGACTACCTGCACATGGCCCTGCCTATATCCAAAGTGCTGGACTACCGCCGCCGCTGCGAGGAGATACTGACCGCCCGCGGCGTACGCATCGTGGAATATGCCATCTGGAGCCGGCCCGAACTGTTCTCCATGATGGTGGTACCCGAAGACGCTGGCGGGGAAGGCGAGGAATTTCGCCGGAACCTGGCCGAGGCCGTGGAGGACGTGCTGACCCTGTCCCAGGACATGGGCGGCACCATGGAATACTGCCACGGCGTGGGCATGAAGCTGAACCACCTGCTGGCCCGGGAAATGGGGGTGGGCCACGACGTGATGCGGCAGTTGAAGGACGTGCTGGACCCGGCCGGCATCATGAACCCGGGCAAATTCGGGCTGTAGACGGCAGGGAACTACCCGACCATCCAACTCCTTTACGAGAGGTGAACCACATGCCGGAACGCGTTTGGGAACCCTACCTTACGGAACAGGACAAGGCCCACCTGGCCATGACCGGTGAGAAAGAAGTGGGGTTCGGCAAACGACCGGCCCTGCTCCTGGTTGACTTGTACCGCTGGGTTTTCGGGGACGAACCACAACCCCTGCTGGAGGCCGTCGAGGACTGGCCCGGAAGTTGCGGGCTGGCCGCCTGGGACGCCATTCCCCACATCCAGACTCTCCTGGACGCCTGCCGGCGAGCGGGCATTCCGGTAGTGCACGTTACGGGCTTGAGCGACTCGGGTGTAGAGTCGTGGAGTTCGCTCAAGCAGCCTGCCGGCAACTCGGACCGGAAGCCGAATATGGTGGACGAGGCCGTCCTGGACCGTCAGCGGCGACGGTTCGACATTATTGACGAATGCGGGCCAGTTGACGGTGAAGCTGTACTGTACAAGACGGCCCCCAGCGCCTTCTGGGGCACTCCATTGACGGGCCACCTGACCCGGCTGGGCGTGGACACGCTGATAACCTGCGGGGAGAGCACCAGCGGGTGTGTGCGAGCCAGTGTGGTGGACGGCTGCACCAACCGTTACAGGATGGTGGTCGTGGAAGAATGCGTCTTTGACCGCCACCAGGCCACCCACGCCATCAACCTGTTCGACATGCACCAGAAGTACGCCGATGTGCTGCCCCTGGCCGACGTGCTGGAATGGCTGGCCGAAGGGAGGTTTGAAAAGGCCGGCAATTCAGGCGGCTAATCGACAAACAGGCACTAAAGAGAAATTAGGGGCAGCCACAAAGGCTGCCCCTACGCCGTCAAGGGTTGCTCGCGAATTGACTACCCCGCTTTCTCCAGGGGAGCAACGCTGAAGATTACGTGGAAGGGCATGCAGTAGATTATGACGCTGTTCTGCTCGTCCAGGTTGATGTCGGCAGGGATTTCGTAGTTCTGATTGCCCATGTTGCCCTTCAGCTTGGCCAGGTGGGTGTAGCCGCCGGCCTGCAGTTCGTCCCTACTCATGGGATCCCCCGGCTCGGCGAGCAGCACCCGCAGGTCCGGTCCATTGGTAACCTTAAAGTCCTCCAGCCTCAGCAGGTGGGAACCGTCGGGCAGTAGATAGATTGTCGCCGACCCGCTGCCCTGGTGAAAAGAGTCAGCGTCGCGGAAGCTGCCGGAGGCCAAGGCTATCGGTTCGGGGGGAGGACCCGCATTGGCGGCTTCCTCCAGCATTTCTTCCATGGCCGATGTATCCCCGGCCATAACTTTTTCTATAGCCTCCCTCATTTCCGGAGAAGCTTCCGTAAGTACGGCCACTTCCTTGATGGCCTCGGTATCCACAGGCTTGGGCATGGGTTCTTCCATTGGCTCCTGGTCCATCCTTGCCATGGTCTCCATGACCATCTCCACTTCTGCCATGGTCATTTCCGCCGGAATTTCGGCGTTGGCGGCAAAGGGAAATTCCTCGTCCACCGTGGTGGTCAAGAACAGGGGCGATAGCAACCACCAGGCGAAGGCAACCACGGGAATCGCAATTGCGATGGCGGCGATAATGAAAATGTTCCGTTTGCGCATTTGAGGCTCCAGATGTTTACTGGCGTTGATACGGTTCGACCACGATCAGCTATTCTTTGTGTCATAGACTTGCGGATTGGCGCATCGGTCCAGGGGCTTGCCCTCCAGGCCCGCCACCAGATTGCGGGCGGCCAGCATGCACATGGCTCCGCGGGAAATCAGCGACGCACTGCCAACGTGGGGTGAAATCACCACGTTATCCAGAGTCAGCAGCGGGTCATCGGCGGGAATGGGTTCAGGGTCGGTAACGTCCAGGCCGGCGGCGTAAATCCAGCCTTCCTTCAGGGCCGTGTACAGGGCCGCGGAGTCGACCACCGGCCCCCGGGCCACGTTCACCAGCACCGCCGTGTCCTTCATCTGCCGCAACTCCGCCTCGCCGATGTAGTGGCGGGTTTCCGGCGTCAACGGTACGTGCAAAGACACGAAGTCCGCCTCTGCCAGCAGGGTGGGCAGGTCCACGTATTCCAGTCCGTATTCCGCCTCCAAGTCGGGCCGGGGGGTGCGGGAATGATAGATGATTCGCATGTCGAAGCCACGGCCCCGCCGGGCCATTTCCAGCCCGATCTGCCCCAGTCCGACGATGCCCAGGGTCTTCTCATGCACGTCCACACCCAGCCAGCGCAGGGGGTGGAAGGCCAGGGTCCACTGACCGTCGCGCACCCACCGGTCGCTCTCCCCGATGCGGCGGGCGGCCGACATCAGCAGGGCAAAGCCCACGTCGGCGGTGGCCTTGGCCAGCACCTCCGGCGTATACCCCACGGGAATGCCCCGCCTGGTGGCTTCCGCAACATCCACATTGTCCAGACCCACGGCCAGTTGGCTTACCACCTTCAGGCCCGGGCCCGCGTCCAGCAGTTGGGAGTCCACCCGGTCCATGATGTTGGTGAGGATGCCATCCGCACCGGCCACCTTTCCCTTCAAGATATCGGGGGACGGCGGCTCTTCCTCGGGCCACACCTCCATCTCCGCGTGGCGGTCGATCAGGTCCAGGGCTTCCTGCATGATCTTGCGGGTAACGAAGACACGGGGCTTGGCGTTCACGGCGACCACCTGAAATAAATGAGAGTGAGAGTGGTATTGGGTGGTTAAATTAACTGCCTTTAATAAATCTTAACAAAGCCATATTCAGTTTGCCACAAATTCGTTATGGCTTATGGGGTATAACTTTCCTTCACCTCAGTCCCTTCGTTCCTGATGCTATACTAACTCCCGATTGCGGCGCCCGGCGCCCTTCAAACCATACCCTGGAGGATTTATGGCCCTGTTTTTGAACGAACAAGAAGTGGCGCAGCTACTGCCCATGTCGGAGTGCGTGGACGTGCTGGACGAGTGCTTTGCCCATGCCGGCGCCGGCCAGGTGGATATTAAGCCCCGCTCCCGCATCCGCATGCCCGGGGGGTTCTTCCACTTCATGGCCGCCGCCGACGCCGGCCACCAGGTCTTTGGCTACAAGGCCTACCCCTCCTTCGCCGGCGGGGCGAAAATGATCGTGATGCTTTACGACTACGCCTCCGGCGAACTGCTCTCCTGTATGGAGGGCGGCCGCCTCGGCCAGATCCGCACCGGCGCCGCCCCGGGGCTGGCATCCCGCTACATGGCCCGGGCCGACGCCGACAGCGTGGGCGTCATCGGCTCCGGCTTCCAGGCCCGCACCCAGCTGGAGGCCGTCTGTGCCGTGCGGGACATCAAGCGCGCCAAGGTTTTCAGCCGACGCCAAGAACGGCGGGAATCCTTCGCCCAGCGCATGAGCGAACAGCTCAACATTGAAATTACGCCCGTGGACAGCGCCCAGGAGTGCGTGTCCGACGTGGCAGTGGCCATCACCATTACCTCGGCCCGGGACCCGGTCCTGGAGGGAGAATGGCTGGCCCCCGGCACCCATGTCAATGCGGCCGGCGGCAACCACTGGATGCGCCGGGAGGTGGACGAAGCCACCGTGCTGCGGTCTGCCGTGATCGCGGTGGACGACCTGGACCAAGCCAAGATCGAGTGCGGCGACCTGATGTGGCCCGAGGCCCGCGGCGAGTTCCGCTGGGACATGGTCTGCGAGTTGCAGGACGTGGTGGCCGGCAGGGTAAAGGGGAGGCCCGACGACCAGGCCGTCACCTTGTTTGAGTCGATGGGCGTTGCCCTGGAAGACATTGCGGCGGCCCAACTGGTCTACCACAAGGCCAGGGAGCAGGGCATCGGGCAGGAATTGCCCTTCTAGCGTCACCGCCAGCAGGATTGGCGGCATCGGACAACACCTGGTTCCGGAAGCTGCCAGGGGGTAAAAGCCTCTCAATATGGGTTCCGTGTTCCGAATTTTGCCCACATATCAGTCGGATTATTCGCCCATCTTGCCAGGTTGCGCCCAATTCAGGAAAAATTGACACACACATAAAATTCAATGAAAATTATAAACAGGTTCGACACCTCGGACGAATAGGAGGTCGATTATGACTATGGCGCCCGCTTACACCATGGATGCTTTTCTTGACGACGTCAGGGAAACCTTCGCCACTACCAACGACCCGCTGGCCCAGGCCCAGGCCGTGGCCGACAACCTGAAGACTCTGATCAACACCCCAGGCTGGCTGGAAGAAATGCTGGACCTGCCCGAAGAGGGCGGCTATGGCCCGAAGAGCCTGCACCTGGAAGAACAGGCTGGCCATCCCCTCCCCGGTTTCTGGCTGATGGCCTCAGTGCAGGAAGACGGCCGCGACAACCTGCCCCACGACCACGGCAATGCCTGGGTGGTCTACGGCGTATACGACGGCGCCATCGAGCAGACCAAGTGGCGCTGGTTCTACCCCGGCGAGGGCGTTGACCGCCTGCAGCTCAAGGAGACCGGCCAGTTCGTCCAGAAGGAAGGGGCGGTGGCCTTCTTCCTGCCCGGCGAAATTCACAACACCCGCAACGTCACCGGCGGCCGGGCCCTGGTGGTGCGCCTGGAGTCCCAGAAGCTGGACCGCCTGGTCCGCTACCAGTACAACCCCGACGAGAACACCATGAAGGTAATGGACCGGTAGCCAGCCCCGGCAACCCGGTTCCGTCGCCCCCATAGACGGACATGAAACCGGCCCACCTGCTGTTGAACACGCAGTTGGGCCGGTTGTTTTTTGTCTACGAGTAGGCGTGAACATTCACTAATGGGGTGTTCTGAAATTAGTGGGGATTCGTGCCTATTCGTGGGTAAATTCTCCTTTGTGACCCTTCGTATTACTTCGTGGATTAAATCCCCGGACATTGACTTTTAGAACATCAGTTCGTAAAATTATCCCGGCAATACTCATCCCATATCGGGAGTTGCCGGGACAAGATGAAGATAGCCTGCGCGCTGATTACCCACTTCCGAGTCAAGGCTGAACTGAAGCGGCAGCCCCACCTCGGTGACCTGCCAACCATTATAGTTGACCGCACCCACACCCGTCCCCTGGTAGTTGACAGTTCACCCGGGGCCCCGGCGGTGGCGCCGGGAACAACCCTGGAACAGGCCCTGGTACTCCGGCCCAACGCAGTGGCGCTGGAAGCCGACGAGTCCCACTACCGCCGGGTCTTCCGCCAGGTACTCACCGCCCTGCTGGGAGTCAGCGACCGGGTGGAAGATGCGGATTTGGGCATCGCCTACGTGGCCATCGACGGCCTGGAGCAGATGTACGGCGGCGAGGCCCGGCTGGTTACCACCCTGCTGAACGCCATTCCCCGCTGGCTGAATCCCCGCATCGGCGTCGGCGAGGGCAAGTTCCCGGCCCTGGTGGCCGCCCGTTCCAGCCAGGCCCTGGGCGCCACCCGGGTGCCTACCGACCCGGCGGCCTTCCTGGCTCCCCACCCGGTGGACCTGCTACCCCTGTCGGCAGGCACCCGGGAAGCCCTGCACCGCTTTGGCCTCCACACCCTGGGACAGATCGCGGCCATGTCCCCAACCCTGCTGGTGGACCGGTTCGGCCACGAGGGCTGGCAGGCCTGGACCCTGGCCAAGGGCAGCGACGACAGTCCCCTGGTCCCCCTCAGGCACGAGGAGGCGGTGATGGAGCGCGCCTCGTTGCCCTTTTCCTCCACCTCTTTGGAACTGCTGCAGGTAGCGTCGGATACCCTGCTGCGCCGGGCCTACGCCCGCCCGGAGATACGCGGCCGCTACGCCGGCAAAGTCCACCTGGAATGCGCCGTCTTCCGGGCAGCGCCCTGGCAGAGGTCCATCGCCTTCCAGGAGGGCGTCAACCGCTGGGACCGGGCCTCCTTCATCGTCCGCAGCCGCCTGGAGGTCGAACCGCCGGAAGTTCCCATAGACGACCTGACCCTCACCCTGGCCGATTTCACCGGAGAGTCGGGCGCCCAACTGGGCCTGCTGACCGAGGTGCGGGAGACCCGGCAGCAGCAACTGGAGGAGGTGGAACGGCGGTTGCAGACCCGCGTCCCAGGCGCCCCCACTCTGTACCGGGTGGTCAACGTCGCTCCCTGGCACCCGGCCCCGGAGATGCGGGCGGTGCAGGCGCCCCTGGACCGGTCGGGGGCCGGCGGTATCCGTCCCCTGCTGTCCCCGGTTCCGGTGCTGGTGCGGGAACATCCCGATCATCGGCCCGCCGCCGTCCGGGTCGGCAATCACTGGCGCCGGGTGGACCGGATCGCCGAGCGATGGAGTTTCGACCTGTGGTGGCTGCCCAGGCCGCTGACCAGGACCTATTACCGGGTGGACCGGGAGGATGGGAGACAGGTTGTCCTGTTCCGGGACCAGCGGGAAGACCGCTGGTACCAGCAGGGCCATTAGAGTAACGCGGGCCACGGCGGAAAAGCGTCATGTCCGACGGCTACGTGGAACTCCACGCCAAGAGTTTCTACTCCTTTGGACTGGGGGCCTCCCACGCCCACGAACTTCTGGCACAGGCCGGGGAATACGGTTATGACTCCCTCGCCCTGACCGACACCAACCTCTGCGGCGCCCTCGAGTTCGCCCGCCTGGCCGGCAGCCTGGGCATCCAGCCCATCACCGGCGGGGAGCTGACCCTGGCCGACGGCAGCCGCCTGGTCCTGTTGGCCCGAACCCGGGAGGGGTATGCCAACATCTCCCGCCTCTTTACCCTGGCCAACACCGCTGACCGCCGTGAGCCGAAGCTGGACCCTATGTATCTGGCCCAGCACGCCGCCGGGACCGTCCTGCTGACCGGGGGCCGGGGCGGGCCACTGGACCGGCTATTGTCTGAAAACCGCCGTCCCGAGGGTCTGCGGTTGCTGCAAGACTACCTGGACTGGTTCGGGAAAGACTGGGTCTTCGTGGAGTTGCAGCAGAACTTCCTGCAGGGCGACGCCGGACGCAACCGGGAACTGGCCAGCCTGGCGGCCCAGGCCGGGGCCCCACTGGTGGCTACCAACGACGTCCATTACCACGCCCCCGACCGCTACCGCCTGCAGCACGCCCTGGTGGCCGCGAAGCACAATACCACCATGGACCAGGCCCTGCCCTTCATCCATCCCAACCGGCACCTCTGTCTGAAGTCGCCCCAGAGGATGGCGCAGCTTTTCGAGGAATACCCGGAGACGGTGGCCAACACCCGGCGCATCGCCGGAGAGTGCCGGTTCAACCTGAGCGCCGACCTGGGCTACACCCTCCCCGAACCCGAAGTGCCGGAAGGCTATACCCCGGACAACTACCTGGAGCGGTTGTGCCGGGAAGGCGCCCAGCGCCGCTACGGCTCGGTAACCCGGGAGGTGGAGGAGCGATTGCAGGAGGAGTTTAAGCTGATTGGCTTGCACGGCCTGGCCGGGTTCCTGCTGCTGTACCGGGAAATTGTCCTGCTGGCCCAGCAGATCATGGAGGAGCGGGGCCTCTCCCACCCGGAAACACCCCTTGAGGAACGGCCCCCGGGCCGGGGCCGCGGCTCCTCGGTGGCCCTGCTGGTGGGCTATCTCATCGGCATCAGCCACGTGGATCCGTTGAAGTGGGGCCTCACCCTGGAGCGGTTCATATCCGAGGACACCAGTCTGCTCCCCGATATCGACCTGGACTTCCCGCGCAACCTGCGGGACGAACTCATCACCCGGGTGCACCAGCGGTTCGGTCGCGAGTACGCCATCCTCACCGGGGCCATCTCCACCTACACCGTCCGGGGCATTGTCCAGGACCTGGGCAAGGCGCTGGGGCTGCCCCGGGAGGAGCTTACCCTGCTGTCCAAGCAGCTTTATTCCTACAAGGCCGAAGACCTGGACCAGGAGATGCGGGAACTTCCGGCCTTCCGGGACAAGGCGGACGCCCCGGGCTGGCGGGACCTGGTGCAACTGGCCCCCCAGTTGATGCGCGCGCCCAAGCTGCTGAGCCAGCACGTGGGCGGCATGGTGCTCAGCAGTTCTCCCATCCCGGAGATGGTCCCCACCCGGGCCGGGGCCATGG
The DNA here is from genome assembly GCA_034428635.1 of Dehalococcoidia bacterium. Lineage (GTDB taxonomy): Bacteria > Chloroflexota > Dehalococcoidia > Lucifugimonadales > UBA3495 > Bin22. The sequence goes on along the minus strand of DAOUHR010000041.1, from coordinate 3,461 downwards.
AGGGCCGCTACATCATGGACTGGAACAAGGACAGCGTGGCCGACGCCGGATTCGCCAAGATCGACCTGCTGTCCCTGCCCGTGCTGGACCAACTGGAGGAGGCCCTGGACCTGATCGAGGCCCGGGATGGCCGCCGTCCCGACATCAGCCGCATCGATCCTGAAGACCCCCAGGTGTACGACCTGATCAACCAGGGTCGGGCCAAGGGCGTCTTCCTGCTGCAGTCCCCGGCCCAGCTCAACATGGGCCAGCGGCTCAAGTCCCGCTGCCTGCTGGACCTGGCCTACCAGGTAGCCCTCATCCGCCCCGGCGTGGGCGTCCAGGGCAGCGCCGTTTCCCAGTTCGTGGAGCGGTACCGGCACGGGGCAGAGTGGGAGTTCGACCATCCCCTGGAGCAGCGGGCCCTGGAGCGGGGGTGCGGCATCATCGTCTGGCAGGAACAGGTGGTGCAATTGGTGATGGACGTAGCCGGCCTGACCGCCGCCCAGGCCGACGAGATGCGCCGCGCCTTCGCCCGCCCCAACAACAAGCATCTCATCGAGGAGCACTGGCAGCGCTTCCGGGAGGGCGCCCGGCAGCGGGGCGTTCCCGACGAAACCGCCGCCAAAATCTTCGCTAAGCTCAACGGCCAGTACATGTTCCCGGAGTCCCACTCCCACGCCTTTGCCGTTACTGCCTACCAGGCAACATGGCTGAAGCGCTACTACCCGGTGGAGTTCTTCGTCACTCTGATGAACAACCAGCCCATGGGCTTCTATCCCAGGGAGACGCTGAAGCAGGACGCTCGCCGTTTCGGGGTGCCCTTCCTGAACCCCTGCGTCAACCGCAGCCTGGAACGCTGCCGCCCCGAGGACGGCGCGGTGCGGCTGGGCCTGGAGTTCATCAAGGACGTGGGCGGCCGGGGAGCGGAGGCAATCGTGGCCGAGCGGGAACGGGGCGGTCCATACCGGAACCCGTCAGACCTGGTACGCCGCACCGGCCTGAAACCCCAGGCCATCCAGTCGCTGGTGCAGGCCGGGGCCTTTGACGGCCTGGTGTCCAACCGCCGCCAGGCCTTGTGGAACGCCGGCCTAGACGTGCGCCCGGGCCGCAACGGGCAACCGGCCCTGCCCCTGAGCACAGTGGAACACGCTCCTGAGTTGCCCGACTTCACCGACTTTGAGCGGATGGCCGGCGAGTATCGGGTGATGGGCATCTACCCCAGCGGCCACCTGATGCAGTTCGTCCGCCCCGGGCTGGACCCGCGGGTGCTGCCCACCACGGCCATCGAGTTTCTGGAAGATGGCACGGAGGTACTGGTGGCTGGCTGGCCCGTGGCCCGCCAGCATCCCCGGGGCCGCCACGGCACGGTGTTTGTAACTGTTGAGGATGAGGAGGGGGATACGCAGCTAATCGTCTGGCCGCCCGTCTTTGAGCGGTGCAAGCGGCAACTCAGCAGCCAGGTAATCCTGGCCCGGGGCACCGTGTCGAGATGGGACGGCACCGCCAACGTCATAGTCTCCGACGTGCGGGCCATAGACCCCCGGGTCTCCATGCCGGACGGGCATGACTGGCATTGATGTACAATGATTTCCAACCGAGAGAAAATAACTCAGGGAACAGAGATTTGCAAAACTCCACCGCTGCAACCTCATCCGGCATTCTCGCCGGTGTAAAATTGAGGCAGCAAAAGCCATAAAGACAGGTGCAGTCATGACCACAGCCCAACCTGCAACCGGACAGGCGCCGCCGGAAGAAAAGGGTTACTGCAAGTTTAGCAGCGACCAGTACCACTGGCTCATCGAGGCCGGCATCCTTACCACCGACCACCGGGTGGAGCTCATCGGAGGAAAAATCCTGCCCATGCCCCCTATGGGAGACGAACACGGCGACAGTATCGGAGACCTGAACACCTGGCTCAGCGACCGACGCGGACAGGATTACGTGCCCAGATGCCAGGTAACCATCCGGCTGGCAGAGGGATTCACCCCGGACCCGGACTTCATCCTGCTACAGTACAAGGAGGCTGGATACCGGGGAGATAACCGGCCCACGGCTGCCGACGTCCTGCTGGTCATTGAGGTCGCCGAATCATCCCTGGCCAGGGATCTGGGGGAAAAGAGCCTGGCATATGCACAGGCGGGAGTACCGGAAATGTGGGTAGTGGACCTGCCCCACCGCCAAGTCCATCAGCTCAGCCGGCCGTCGCCCGAAGGCTACCAGGAACGGACCACTGCCGGAGAAGAGGAAACCATCAGCCCGGCGCTGATTCCCGGCCTGCAAATGCCAGTGCGGGCAGCTTTGTAGCAAATCTGGGCGAAAATCAGGATAGCAGTCGGCATCGCCGCCATCCCCACAGATCAAAAGAGAGTTTTACAATTGTCTACCGGGAGAGACACCCACCATGTGCGGAAGATACAGCCTTATCGCCGACATACAGGAACTGGCCCGCCAGTTTGAGTTTGACGGTAACGGTTTCGAAAACACGCCCCGCTATAACGTCGCCCCCACCCAGGCGGTACTGACCGTTACCAACCGCGATGTCCGGCACGCCGAATACATGCGCTGGGGCCTGATCCCTTCCTGGGCCAAGGACACGTCCATCGGCAACCGCATGATCAATGCCCGAGGCGAAACGGTGGCCCAAAAGCCCAGCTTCCGCAACGCCCTCCAGCGTCGTCGCTGCCTGGTCCTGGCCGACGGGTTCTACGAGTGGCAGAAGGCGGGCAAGGGCAAGCGGCCCATGCGCATCGTCCTCAAGTCCCGCGAACCCTTTGCGTTTGCCGGTTTGTGGGAGACCTGGCGCAACCCAGAGGGAGAGACCATCCGCTCCTGCACCATCATCACCACCGAGGCCAACGACCTGCTCCGGCCCATCCACGAACGGATGCCTGTGATTCTGCCCCGAGAACTGGAGGAGTTGTGGCTGGACAGTGAAGTCACGGAGTCGGCGGCCCTCACCGACGTGCTATCCCCTTATCCTGATGAATCCATGGAGGCTTACGAGGTATCTCCGCTGGTAAACAAGGCCACCAACAACGGCGCAGACCTCGTTGTCCCCGTGGGCGGTGGCCTGTTTGCTTAAGCGGCGCCAGGCAAAGTCCGGTCGCGGCCAATTCGGGGCAAGAAGGGGGTGGTTAACTTGGCGCGGTACGGTTGCCTGATAATTGGAATCCTGGTGGCCGTGGCCTTCCTGGCCTATTTCTTTCTCTTCCGACTCTCCGGCGGGGGATTCTAACAGGCAGGGAAAAGATCCGTTTCCGGCAAAGGGATATACGGCACAGGATCTGACCGCAGATGTGCGGCATGGGTTGGAAAGTTAAAAGGGGGAAGAATGGGGCGGGCCATTATCAGCCCGCCCTCATTTATGCTTGGGGAACGGTGGCGTAACCCTGGCCCACGGCCGTAGTATCGCCATTCTGGTTGTGGCACTGTACCTGGACGGTTACCTGGGTGCCGTTGCCGACGGCGTCCTGCTGGAT
>DAOUHR010000040.1:0-22213 GCA_034428635.1 Dehalococcoidia bacterium | reverse complement strand
AATGTAGCCCAAGAGTCTATCCAGGAATAAACACGAACGTTCACTAATGAACCATTGCTTGAATATAAGCAAGATTAGTGAGCATTCGTGGACAAAGAGGTAGAGGTAGCTTATGGTTGCCGAAATGCACGGACTTGTTGACTCTGAACGCGGCCTGGTAAGCCGCCGCATCTTCATCGAACCCGACATCTACCAGCAGGAACTGGAGCGCATCTTCGCTCGCTGCTGGCTGTTCCTGTGCCACGACAGCCAGATTCCCAACCCCGGCGACTACTTCACCACCTACATGGGCGAAGACCCGGTGCTGGTGATGCGCGACAGCGGCGGGGCCATCAATGCCTTCCTTAACGTCGGCCGGCACCGGGGCAACCGCCTGTGCCGCGCCGACTTCGGCAACGCCGCCACCATAACCTGCGCCTACCACGGCTGGACCTTCGGCAACAACGGCAAGCTGGTGGCCGTCCCCAATCTCCAGGACGCCTATTTCGGCGAACTGGACCTGGACCAGTGGAACCTTATTCCCGTGGCCCAGCTTGACAGCTACCGGGGCATGATTTTCGCCACCTTCGACCCCGACGCTCCGTCCCTGCGGGAGTACCTGGGCGAGATGGCCTGGTACCTGGACAGCTTTTTCGACCGCCGTGAGGGCGGGGTCGAGGTAGTCGGCGGCGTCCACAAGTGGGTGGTGCCCTGCAACTGGAAGCTCCCTGCCGAGAATTTCGGCGGCGACGCCTACCACGTCTCCTGGAGCCACCTGTCCGCCATCCGCGCCGGTTTTGCCGGCGACTTCCGGCTCCGTAACAACACCGGCGGCACCCTGATATCGCCCGGCGGCGGCCACTGCGTCATCACCTTGGGCGGCGGCTCCATTGCCGAAGCTCCGGATCCGGGGCTTCTGGCCTACGAACAGGAGACCCGCCCAGAAACCGTCAACCGCCTGGGACCCAGGGCCGAGCAGGTCAGCCCCATCGTGGCTACCGTCTTCCCCAACCTGTCCATCATCCGGTCCACGTCCCATTCCTTCCGCGTCTGGCACCCCAAGGGACCCGGCGAAATCGAAATCTGGGCCTGGATTTTCGTGGACAAGGCCGCGCCGCCCGAGGTAAAGGACGCGCTGCGGATCAACGGCCTGCGGGGCTTCGGCCCATCCGGCACCTTCGAGCAGGACGACATGGACAACTGGCAGGAATGCACCCACACGTCCCGGGGCGTCGTCTCCCGCCGCTTCGACCTGAACATGCAGATGGGCCTGGGCCACGAGCAGTATCGCCCCGACCTGGGCGGCTGGGCCAGCGATTACCGGCTCAGCGAAAGCAACCACCGCCAGTTCTACCGCCGCTGGTCCGAACTCATGGCAGCGGAGACCTGGGCCGACTTGCCCAATTAGGGACTAACCAGGTCTTACCTACTCCCTTTGACGGAGAAAAATCAGCGATGAAGTATCGTTTCCGCTCGTCCTGAGCCAGTTGAAGGACCCCCTTGACGGGAGAAAGTTACGGTCACGATGATAGCAATCCCTTCCCCCTTGACGGAGGAAGGTTAGGATGGGGGTGACCGCTAACGCAAGACCACCATGTCCACCCCACCACCAACCGGCCAAACCTTGAGGTCGCAAACTTGCTAATAACGCCCGACCTGCTCCGCCAAATCGAACAATTCCTGTACCGGGAGGCCCGCCTGCTGGACAGCCGCCGATTCCACCAGTGGGTGGAATTGCTGGCCGACGACTTGCGGTACTGGATGCCCCTGCGCAGCAACGTCTATCCGTCCATCAGCAAGTCCATCGCATCCCTGGACGAGTCCCGGCACGAGGAGCGGGAATTCACCGAACCCCACGAGCTTGCCGTAATGGACGAGACCCGGGACTCCCTGCTCCGCCGCGTCGAGCGCCTGGACAGCGGCCTGGCTTGGGCCGAAGACCCACCGTCCCGCACCCGCCACTTCATCTCCAACGTGGAACTGGAATCCACGGACAACCCCGACGAGGTCAAGGCCTATTCCAACTTCATCATGTACCGAACCCGCGGTGAGCGTGAGGAGGACTTCTACGTGGGCAGCCGGGAGGACATTCTTCGGCAGTCCGGCGACTCGTGGCTGCTTGTTTACCGCAAAGTCGTGCTGGACCAGACCGTCCTGTCCGCCAAAAACGTCAGCAACTTCTTCTAACCCTCATTTCAGCCGCGGTCGGGAGCGAATAGCATAAACCCTTTCTTGACCTGGTGAGAGCCAGCATTCGTGAACATTCGTGTTAATTCGTGGATAAACTTTAACGGAGGCAACCAATGGATATCGGCGTCCTGAACTTCGTAACCGACTACTCAATGCGCCCGGCGGAACTGGCCATGGCCCTGGAGGAACGGGGCTTCGAGTCCCTGTGGGTGCCCGAACACACCCACATTCCCGCCAGCCGCCGCAGTCCCTGGCCCGGCGGCCCCGACCTGCCCCGGGAGTACTGGCACTCCATGGACCCTTTCGTTGCCCTGGGGGCAGCCGCCGCCGTCACCACCACGCTGAAGCTGGGTACCGGCATCTGCCTCATCGTGGAGCGGGATCCCATCATCACCGCCAAGGAAATCGCCACTCTCGACATGCTTTCCAACGGCCGCTTTATGTTCGGCATCGGCGGCGGCTGGAACTCGGAAGAGATGGAGAACCACGGCACCAACTTCCGCCGCCGCTTCCGTCTGCTTCGGGAGCGCATCCTGGCCATGAAGGCCATCTGGACCGAGGAAGAGGCCGAGTTCCACGGCGAATTCGTGGACTTCGACAAGATCTGGTCCTACCCCAAGCCCGTGCAGAAGCCCCACCCACCCATCTTCATGGGCGGCGACGGCGCCACCACCTTCGACCGCGTGGTTGATTTCTGCGACGGCTGGATGCCTATCGCCCGCGGCGCCGGACAGGAGGGTGTCCTGGCCGAAAAAATCGCCCTGCTCCGCAAGCAGGCTGAGGAGGCCGGCCGCGACCCCAACAGCCTGCCCGTTTCGCTCTGCATCTTCGGTCCGCCCGACGAGGGCCTGGTATCCCGAATGGGGGAGGCCGGAGTCGACCGCCTGATTCTCGGCCTGCCGTCGGACGAGCGGGACAAGGTGTTGCCCATCCTGGACCACTACGCCGCGTTTATACCGTAAGTCGCGGTGAAACAATACCGGACCCCCTGCGGACAAAACAACCAAACAGTCAACGGGAGGGACCTATGGGCTGGTCAGATCACCACAAGAACGGGCTCATCTACCACGCCCCACAGCATTGCTACCGGGGTTACACCCTTTTAACTACCAACGGCGACAATCATGTCAACCTGATTGACATGGAAGGCCGGCTTTGCCACCAGTGGTATTACCCGGAGCGTCTGGGTTACGGCTATCTCCTGGACAACGGCAACCTGCTAGCGCGCACCATCAGTTCCCGGGCCGGTGGCCAGCGCAGCGATGCCGGCCCCAGGGCCGGCGCCATCGTGGAACTGGAATGGGATGGCAAGGAAGTCTGGCGGTACGAGAATCCCCTTCTGCACCACGACTTTGACCGCCTGCCCAACGGCAACACCCTGGTCCTGCTCTTCGAGCCCCTCGATCCCGATCTGGCGGCAAGCATCAAGGGCGGACAGCCTGACGCCGATCGGGAAGTGGAAATGCTGGGCGATCTGGTCGAAGAGATTACTCCCGAAGGAGAGACCGTCTACTCCTGGCGCTCCTGGGAACACCTCGACCCGGACGTCGATGTAATCTGCCACCTGGAGAACCGGGAGGAGTGGACCCACCAGAACTCCCTGCGCACCACCCCTGAAGGGGACCTGATCGTCAGCTTCCGCCGCACCGATACGGTGGGCATTGTGGACCGGGAGACCGGCGACTGGAAGTGGAAGTGGGGCCCCGGCCAGATATCCCACCAGCACTTCCCCTACATGTTGGACAATGGCAACATCCTCCTCTTCGACAACGGCTGCCACCGGCCCGGGTTCACTTTTTCCCGGGCAGTCGAAGTCAACCCCGCCAACAGCGATATAGCGTGGGACTACACGGCTGACCCGCCCATTTCGTTCTACAGCTTCCACATCAGCGGCGCGGAAAGGTTGCCCAACGGCAACACCCTAATTTGCGAAGGCGCCCCGGGCCGCACATTCGAAGTAACTCCCAACAAGGAAATAGTCTGGGAGTACGTCAACCCGATCTTCACCACCGGGGTCAGGGGCGGCGGCCGGGCCAACTCCAACTTCCGCGCCCACCGCTACGGCCCCGACCATCCGGCCCTGCAGGGAAGGGACCTGGACCCAAGCCGGTTTGCCAGCTTTAACCGGTTGTACGGTGGGTGAAGGTGGTCAACTAACCGAAGTAGCGCCTCCGGACGGTTGTTGCCTGCCTGATTACCCTATACCATTAGGGAATTGAAAATTAAACATGCACGTTATTGCAGGAAAGACCCTGCGGCAATTCTGGGAACGACACCCCGATGCTGAGGAACCCCTAAGGGACTGGCACAGAAAAGCGAAGGCCGCGAACTGGCGATCCCCTCAGCAAGTCAAGGACGATTTCTCCAGCGCCAGCATCATCGGCAACGATAGGGTCGTGTTTAACGTCAAAGGCAACAACTATCGCTTGGTAACCCACGTTCTATACCGTTACAATAGGGTGTATGTGCGTTTCGTCGGAACTCATGCCGAATATGACCGAATTAACTCTGTGGAGATTTAGTAATGCAGAGCATCAAGGCGATTAATAACGACGCCGATCTGGACGCCGCCCTAGAACGCATTGGGGAGTTGCTCCGATCACCGGAAAACAGTCCTGAAGAAGCAGAATTACTGTTTCTTTCCGACTTGGTTGAGGCCTACGAGGCTATACACTATCCCATCCCAGATCCGACGCCAGCCGGCGTAGTTCAAGGACGTTTGGATGCGCTGGGTTTGAAGGAGGACGACCTGGTTTCTTGCATCGGCAGCCGGGAGGAGGTGGACGAGGTGCTGGCCGGCAAAAGGGACATTACCCTCGAAATGGCGGAAGCCCTGCACTTGTTCCTTGGAATCCCTGTAGGGGACTTGCTGGCCAAAGCGACACCTGGGCACGGCTGATACTTTCCCCGTCCCAGAGGAAGGACCCCGGACCAAATGACCGCAAGGGAAGAATTGCTGCAGCGTGCCGCCACTCTGGTTCCCAACCTTCGCGAGAGGGCTGGGGAAACCGAGAAGCGGCGCCAGGCGCTGCCTGAAACCATCGATGAACTGAAGGCGGCCCAGCTAATAACTGTGGCCCAGCCCCAACGCTACGGTGGTCTGGGCATGGACTTCGACGTAGTCTTTGACATTGCCGCCGAATTGGGACGGGGCTGCGGCTCCACTGCCTGGTGTTACGGGATCTGGGCCAGCCACAACTGGCTGGTAGCCCTTTTTCCTGAAGCAGCGCAGGACGAATACTGGGCACACGACCCCAATACGCTCGCCTCTACGTCCTTCAATCCGGCGCGCAGCAAGGCCTCAAGTGCCCCGGGCGGCTATCGCCTTACCGGCCACTGGGACTTCTCCAGCGGCTGCGACCCGGCCCAGTGGGTTCTACTCATCGCCAACGGCCCCGAATTCCCCATGATGATGCTCCTGCCCCGACAGGACTACGTCATCAAGGACACCTGGTTCGTGTCCGGCCTCAAGGGCACTGGCAGCAAGGACATCCTCGTGGACGACGTGTTCGTTCCTGAACATCGAACTGTCCCCATGCCCCTGCTGCGGGAAGGAAACGCCCCGGGCCGCCAGGTCCACGACACTGCCAATCAGCGAATCCCCCAGCAGTGCATCATCCCCAACGCGCTGGCCTCTCCCATTGTCGGCATGGCCCGGGGCGCCGTTGAAACCTTTGAGGAACGGATACGCCACGGCGCTTCGGCCAGAGAGGGAAATGCCCTGTCCCAGGTCGCCAGCTACCACCTGCGCCTGGCCGAATCATCGGCCGAGGTGGACGCTGCTCAACTCCTAATGCAGCGGGACTGCCGCGAAATAATGGACCGCGCCCACCGGGACGAACTGCCCACCATTGACGACCGTGCCCGTTACCGCCGCGACCACGCCTACGTCACCCGCCTCTGCGTTTGGGCCATCGACCGGCTATTTGAAGCCAGCGGCGGCCACGCCCTTTACGACTCCAGCCCCATGCAGCGCTTCCACCGCGACTCCCACGCCGCCGCCCACCACGTGGGCCTGTCCTGGGACGCACTGGCCGAACAGTACGGCAGGGTCAGGGCTGGCCTGGAACCGGACCCGCGGCTGGTATAGCTGCCCTGTACGAGACAAAACAAACAGGGGCGGGTTTGAAACCCGCCCCTGAAGACGTTCCCGTTCTTGAATCAATGACGTTAGCTAATCAGCGCCATTCTCCTGCTGCCACTTGGCTTCCAGGAAGTTGGCCGAGTTCATGGGCAGGTCGGTCAGCCGTAGCCCCGTCGCGTGGTAAATTGCATTGGCCACGGCGGCCATGGGCGGCACTAGCGACACTTCACCCACGCCCCGCACACCCAGGGGGTGACCGGGGTTGGCTACTTCCACGATAACCGTGTCAATCATGGGTAGGTCCAGCGAGGTGGGCATCCGGTAGTCCAGAAAACTGGAATTGACCATCAGCCCCTCCCGGTCCAGGTAGTATTCCTCGTTCAGCGCCCACCCGATACCCTGGACGGCGCCGCCCTGGATCTGGCCCTCGACGTAGCTGGGGTGGATGGCCTTGCCGGCGTCCTGCAGCGCGGTGTATCGCAGCACCTCCACCTTGCCGGTATCCGGGTCAACCTCCACGTCCACGACGTGGATGCCGAAGGCATTGCCCACACCGCCCGGGTTGGCCGTGGCCCGGCCCACTACGGGACCGCCGCTGCCGTTCAGCCGTCGGGCGATCTGGGCGAAGGTCATGCTTAGCTCCGAGTCGGACTTGTGGCTCAGCACGCCCTTGTTGTACTCCACGTCTTCCACGCTGACGTCCCAGATCCTGGCCGCCCGCTCAATTAGCTGCTGCCTGATGTCTTCGCCCGCGTTGTAGACGGCCGTACCCATCTTGAAGGTAACGCCGCTGCCGCCGGCCCCGGAACTGTACCCGATAGAGTCGGTGTCGGCGATGGAAGGCTTGATGTCTTCGGCGGCGATGCCCAGTACCTCTGCAATCTGCATTGCCATGGCGGCGCGGCTGCCCCCAATATCCGGCGAGCCTTCAACCAGGCTGACCGTGCCGTCGGGGTTAACGCTGGCCACCGCGCTGGCCGGGCCGCTGCCGTTCATCCAGCATCCGGCGGCCACGCCCCGGCCCCGGTACTTTCCTTCAACGGGACTGGCCAGGTGCGGGTGCTGCTGGGCGGCCTGGCAAAGCTCCACCATGCCAATCTTGCGGTACGTGGGACCGGTAATCTGGCGGTCGCCCTCCTTGGCCGCGTTCATCAGCCGGAACTCCACCGGGTCCATGCCAATCTTCTCGCAAACCTCGTCCAGCACCGTTTCCGCGGCATAGGCGGCGGTGGGCGAGCCGGGCGCCCGGTAAGCGGCAGACTTCTGGGTATTCACCACCACGTCCAGCCCTTCTACGTAACCGTTGGGGATGTTGTAGGGGGCGAACATGGTGCGGCATGCCGACGCCACCGGAGAACCGGGGAAAGCCCCCGCTTCGTAGGTAAGCTGGGCTTCAGCGACGGTAATCTTGCCGTCGTTGGTGGCCCCCACCTTTACCTTCATGTGAGTGGCCGGCGCCGGCCCGGTCCCCAGGAATACCTCGGTCCGGGACATAGCTACCTTTACGGGCTTACCGGTCTTGCGGGACAGCGCGGCTACTACGGGCTCAATGTAACAGCCGCCCATACCCTTGCCGCCAAAGCCGCCGCCGATCTCCATGGGAATGATCTTCACCTTGGACACGGGCATGCCCAGAATGGTTGATGTATGGTCGCGCAGGGCGAAGTGGCCCTGGCTGCTGGCCCAGATGGTCACCGTGTCGTCGGTGTTCCACTGGGCGGTTGCCGAGTGGGGCTCGATGTAGCCCTGGTGCACGGGACGGGTGTGGAACTCCCGCTCCACCACCACGTCGGCCTCGGCGAAGGCCTTCTCCGGGTCGCCCAGGGTGTATTCGAACTTGTTGGCCAGGTTGGAAACTTCGCCCGACTGATCGCCCCACGCTCCTGGCCGCCAGTTTGGACTGTCAAAAGTGACCAGTCGCTCATGGACCAGAGGCGCGCCCTCCGCCAGCGCTTCCTCGGCGTTGAGCACCGGTTCCAGGATTTCCCAGTCCACGTCGATCAGCGACAGCGCTTCCTCGGCCAGGTGGGGACTGGTTGCGGCAACGGCAGCCACGGCGTGACCCCGGTACAGGGCCTTTTCCCGCGCCATCACGTTGCGGCTGTAGAAGCCATAGTTGACGTTGGCGCCCTCGGACAGGTCCGACACCTCGGCGGAAACCTCGGGAAAGTCCGCCGCAGTTACCACGGCCTCCACCCCGGGCAGGGCCAGGGCGCGGCTGGCATCAATTCCACGAATGCGCGCGTGGGGGTGGGGACTGCGCAAAATCTTCCCGAACAGCATTCCGGTAAGGTGAATATCGGCTGCGTAGCGGGCGCGGCCCATCACCTTGTCCGGCCCGTCGTGACGGATGGGCCTGGTGCCTACGACATCGTACTCCTGGTTGGAGAGCACAATGTTGGGCTTGTAATCAAGCATCTCTTCCTCCCCTGTAGTCCGGAATCTGGCCGGACTGAATCTGGGCCTAATTTACCACAATTGACGGCAGTTAGGTAAATCAGCCTGCTTCTGTTACGAAGGAGTCTGGCCGCGTTCAATACAGACTCTCAAGTAGTCATCAATGGAAGTCCTGAACTCTCGTTCCAACTGCTCAAGAGACTCGGCTTCGAAAAAGACAACATCCCTGATGCCTGATACTTCACCTTGGAAAACGTTACCACTGCTGTCGTATTTGAACGACGCCCTGAATCCCCTGTATCGACTAGTGAACAAGTTCTTACCTCCGACCCACAAGGGTCACCGGTGTGATTTCAGATAACGTGCAGGGCAATCGCATCTTAGAGAATTGACACTCTGAACGACCAAGGCTGTCATTCTGAACGAAGTGAAGAATCTAAAACCTTCCCACAAGCCAACTTTCGGATCCTCGACCATGCTTTGGGGAAGGATTTCAGGCCCTTCGGCAGGCTCAAGGCGACAAGAACTCTGGCTCTAGTGGACAGCGACCCTTTAAGATGCGATTGCCCTGAAATAACGTGCCCTCATTTGACTACAATTATCTCCCTGATATAAAGTGATTGCCGACATTAAACCTACCTTGTTAGCCGGAGGAAAATTCCATGCCCATCAACCTTTCCCGCATCGGCCATGCCGCCGTTCGCGTTCGCGACATCGAGCGGGCCAAGAAGTTCTACACCGATGTCCTGGGTTTCGTAATTGAGGAAGAGGACCCGGAACACGGCGGCGTGTTCATGAGCCTGGGCCGTGACGACACCCACGAGGGTCACGTTTTTGACCTGACGCCCGTGGAAGACCCCGACAACGCCCTAGAAGCTCCCGAGCGCAACCAGGTAGGCGTGGCCCACATCGCCATCAAGGTGGACTCCCACCAGGACATGAAGGACGCCTACGATCACCTGCTCAACAACGGCGTTACCGTGGACCGCCTGGTGGAGCACGCCAACCAGCGCAGCATGTACTTCGCCGACTCCGAGGGCAATCGCCTGGAGATTTACTTCGAGTACGCCACTTCCAAGGAACTGTTCAAGCGAGGCCGCGGCGACCGCGATTTCGTCTTCACCTTCGAAGACCCGGTTCCCCCCTGGGCCTCCGAAGTCCCCGCCGACTGGGACCCCGACACCACCGTGGAGCGTTACCACCGCGGCACCGTCCGCACCATGCAGGACTAGGCTTAGGGCATTTGAATTCCCAGGGATGCTGAAAGGAAAGCGGCCCGGTTGTTCCGGGCCGTTTTCCCTTTGGGGTAGATATTGTTTCGGAACGGAGCAAATAGTTATGGGCTGCTACCCCTGCATGTTCTGCCTCGGTTCTTCTCGTTGACGTTACAGCTCCTTCATATCCTCCGGTGGTTGCTCATCAGACCAGTGGCTGAAGCCGGAAATTACGGCCATACCCCTGCACGCCTGGTCCTCCAGACTGGGTGACGACGTTGCCGTTCCTTGCGGGCTTGGCGTTCTGCTTCCGTTAGCTTGGGCATATTGGGCGACTCCATGTCCAGCGCCGGGATTCCAGGCAGTCGTAGTTCCATATTGGATATCCTGGTGGGTCCGAACTGCCGCTATGCCAGTGGCGATGCCACCGCCTCCCTTTTCCGGTTCCGCTGCTTCTGCCGTTCCCCCGATGCCAGTACCTTCTTCCGCAACCTATAGTTCTGCGGCGTAACCTCCACAAGTTCGTCGTTTGCGATGAACTCCAGCGCTTCTTCCAGGCTCATCTTCACCGGCGGACTAAGCCGCTTGGCCACATCGGCGGTGGACGAACGCATATTGGTCAGCTTCTTTTCCCGGCAGACGTTGATGCTGATGTCGTCTTCCTTGGGGTGCATTCCCACAATCATGCCCTCGTACACCTGTGTTCCCGGCTCAACAAACGTAGAACCCCGGCCCTGGGCGTTAAGCAGGCCGTAGGTGACTGCCACACCAGGCTCCGAGGCCACCAGCGACTGGCTGTTGGCGTTCTTCATTTCCCCCGTCATGGGCCGGTACTCAACAAAGCGGCTGTTGGTTACCCCATTGCCCCGGGTGGTGCGCAGGAAGAAGGACCGGAACCCGATCAGGCCCCGGGTGGGCGCCAGGAACTCCATCCTTACGTTGCCCGACCCGTCATTGTCCATATCAGTCATCTGGGCCAGGCGATTGGCCAGGCTTTCCGACAGGGGACCGATGAACTCCTCCCGGGTGTGAACCGTCAACTGTTCGTAGGGCTCGTGTACTTTTCCGTCCACGACCCTGGTCACAGGGACCGGCCGCGAGACCTGGAATTCGTAGTCCTCCCGCCGCATGTTCTCCACCAGGATGGCCAGGTGCAGTTCGCCCCGGCCCGATACCAGGAACTCGTCGGCGCTGGCCGTTTCCTCAACCCGCAGGCTGACGTTGGTTCGCAATTCCCGGTACAGCCGCTCCCGCAGCATTCGCGAGGTGCAGCGCGACCCCTCCTTGCCCATGAACGGCGACGTGTTCACGCCGAAGGTCATCATCACCGTCGGTTCCTCAATATCTATGGAGGGCAGAGCCTCGTGACTTTCCGGTGCGGCAATAGTGTCCCCTATGGATATGCTGGCGATGCCCGACACCGCCACAATGTCCCCGGCAACCGCTTCCTGGGTCTGCAGCCGCTCCAGGCCCCGGAATACGAAGACGTTCTCCAGGCTCTCAGCTCTCGGAATACCATCTCGTCCCAGGACTGCCACCGGCTCGCGGAAATGGACGGTCCCCCGGAAAACCCGGCCAATGGCAATTTGCCCCAGGTAGTTGTCATAGTCCAGCGCCGCTACCAGCATCTGCAGCGGCCCCTCCGGGTCACCCGCCGGCGGCGGGATAACTTCCAGGATAGCGTCGAACAGGGGCTGCATATCCCCGTCCTTGGCATCCGGTTCCGTGGCGGCGAACCCCTGCTTGGCCGATGCGTACAGCACCGGGTAGTCCAGCTGTTCCGGCAGGGTTGCCAGTTCCAGGAACAAGTCCTGCACCATTACCTCCACTTCCGCAACGCGTGCTTCCGGCCGGTCAATCTTGTTGATTACCACCATGGGCGAGACGTTGCGCTGCAGGGCCTGCTGCAACACGTAGCGGGTCTGGGGCATGGGGCCGTCAACCGCGTCCACCAGCAGCAGGCACCCGTCGGCCATGTTCATTACCCGCTCCACCTCGCCGCTGAAGTCGGCGTGGCCCGGCGTGTCGATGATGTTAATCTTTATGCCCCGGTACTCCACCGCCGTGTTCTTGGCCAGGATGGTGATTCCCCGCTCCCGTTCCAGTGGGTCGCTGTCCATAATCAGTTCGCCCACTTCCTGGTGTTCCCGAAAAACCCTGCCCTGTTTCAGCAGCGCATCCACCAGGGTGGTCTTCCCGTGATCAACGTGGGCGATAATTGCCAGGTTACGAATGTTTTGGTTGGGACTGACTTCCATCTTTCTCCATGCTTCCGCCAGGTATTCGTCTCGCAAAGAAATGCCGCCGCCGCCGACTCCTGTTCAGTCAGGAGCGACAAGGCGCGGCGCTTTGCCGCTGCTGCTCGAGCGTCCTTCTATTCTAGCAATAAATTCGTAGGTTTTGTGCAGAATTTCAGTATAAGATGGGCCTGTTTGTGGCCGAAATCCACCCCACTCACTCTAAAGCCGGTACTCCGATACCTCGAGCCCAGCATATTGCCCCCAAACCTGCCTTTGTGTAGAATCCAGAAACTTGGTAAACGCGGTAGGCTCCACCGACGTAGGAGGGCCCGCACAGGAGGAAACGAAATGGATTTTGGACTCGAAGGCAAGAAGGCTTTCGTCGCCGGCGGCGGACGGGGCATCGGCAAGGCTATCGCACGGGTTTTGGCCGAGGAAGGCTGCGACGTGGTGATCGCCTCCCGCTCAATGGAGCAGCTGGAGGCCACGGCCAGGGAAATCTCCGACTCCACTGGCCGCAACGTCATTCCCATGCAGATGGACGCCACCCAGACTGACCAGGTTAACGCGGTGGTGGCCGCCGCCGTGGAGCAGTTGGGCGGCCTGCACATAGTGGTCAACAGCGCCTCCCTGCCCGGTGGCTCCGACGACGCCGTTGGCTATGTGGAAACGGTGAACGAGGACTCGCTGATGGCCGATTTCGACGTGAAGTTCGTGGGCGCCCTGCGCTGCTCCAAGGCGGCCATTCCCCACCTGAAGGAACAGGGTTACGGCCGCATCATCAACATCAGCGGCGGCAACGCCCGCAACGCCGGCAACCTTAGCGGCGGGGCCAGGAACGTCTCCATGGTCCACATGACCAAAACCCTGTCCAACGACCTCGGCCGCTACGGCATCACGGTCAACTGCATCCATCCCGGCACCACCCGCACCGAGCGCACTGCCGGCATGCTGGAGTCCAGGGCCGCCCAGCAGGGCATCACCGCCTCTGAGGTGGAACAGCAGGACTTTGCTCCCGGTTCCGGCCGGGGCAACGCCATCTGCCGCATGGTGGACGCCGAGGAAATCGGCTTCGTCACCGCCTTCCTGGCCTCCGACAAGGCTTGGGCCGTAACCGGCGAAGTCATTGCGGCTGGCGGCGGTACGGGCACTGCGGTCTTCTATTAGACAGTTTCCCCTGCAGTTCCCGCCGCTTCCATAAGTTCAAACATGCCAATGGGCCCCTCCGATTTTCGGGAGGGGCCCTGTTTCACGTGTCCCTGATGTGTGGCCTAGCCGACTGACCGCAACGCTACAGCCGGCAATACTCGGACTTACTCCAGTAAGAACCCCCTGATAACCCTGCTGTATCTCTGGTAGAGGAACCCGCCAAGGACCAGCAGGGCTCCCAGGCCCATAAAGGCGCCGACGCGGTAACCCTCCTCGAGTTGGAAGGCATCGTACGAGAACAGTTTCAACACGGGGATCGCCAGCAAGGCCAGTCCGCCCGTGCGGAGCCAGCGTTCCTGTCTCATTATTCCCAGGGCAATGAGCACAGTGGAATAGATGGCCCAAAGGACGCTCAGGGAAAGGCTGGTTGCATTGCCCGCGGCGGCGGCGCCGACCAATCCACTACGTGAAGCCAGGCCCACCGCATCCGCAATCATCACGCTGAGGATCCACAAAGTAAACAGGTTTGCTGCCACGGAAACCGCCAGGGGAACGTGATGCTCCCATTCGTATTGAAAATCATCCCGAATCCTTTTCCACCAGAATTGCGAAGCATAAGAGACGCCTATCAGGACCACATAGGCCAGCAGACGGACGTCATAGAGGAACCAGAATGGGCTCAGGTGATAGTTGTCCTGCTGCAGCAGCGATAGGTCCAATACAATATCGACCAGCAGCCATTTCGCTGCGCAAATGACAAGCAGCGCGATCCCACCTGCTCTGAGCAGCGGCAACTGACGCCTCGTCCCCAGGTAAACCAGTCCCCCGGCGTAAGCAGCCCACAACGCCCCCAGGCTCAAGCTCAATACATTCGGGAATTGCCCGTCCGCTACCAGGCCGTAGTGGGCTGCCAGGTTAACCGCGTCCACAACCATCACGCTAAGGACCCACAGCGTCAGCAAGTTCGCGCCTGCCACCAGCAGGCTGGGCAGCCTGGACTCCCAGTTCCAAATGTACTGCTGGGGATTTCGCTTCCACAAGGACGCTGCATAATACGCCGCCCCCATCAGGATCACGTACACGGCAATCCGGATATCATAGACTAACCAGTAAGAGTCTTGGTCATAGCTTCCCCAATTGATGACTACCAGGTCAATGTCGATCCCTATGTCCACCAGGAACCACTTGGCGAGGGCCAGCGCCAGCACGGCAAGCCCTGCCAGCCGCACCAATGGTTGGTTCCTTATCTTGCCTGCCACCAGCAAAGCCAGGGCGTATAGTCCCCAGCATCCGCCCACCGACAAAGATATGGCGTTGACCTCCAGGTGTTTGGCAAGTAGCCCTGCATCCACTGCGATCTGCACCAGGTCCACCATTTGGATGCTGAGAATCCATAATGTTAGAACCTGGGCCCCTGCCAGGAAAACAGCGGGCACGAACCTTTCCCATTCGTAAGCGAGTGCTTCACGACCTCGCCTCCACAGAAAAGTCGTAAGATATCCTGCGGCGATAACCATGAGGTAGGCGAGAATCCGGAAATTAAAGAAAGGCCAACCACCTTCAGTTGAGTATGAACTCAAGGGCGAATCAATCCCCAGGTCCAGCGCCAGGTCGATAACAAGCATCCACCCCAGGACAATCGCAAAGAAGGCCAGTCCAAACCAGCGCATCTGGCGCAGCCCTGTTGCAAAGGAGAGCCACGTCAGTGCCGCTCCCTGGGCAGCCCAGGCAACGACAACCGAAGGGCCGCTAAGCTGCACCGGTACGGCTATAGCCAAAAGCACCAAGGCTATGGCTACCGCGAACATGCTGAGGTGGGCCTGTTCACGATTGCGCAGGAGGATCCCGTAGCTGAGCATGCCGTAAAAGGCGGACAACAATAGGGTAAAGGCTCCCATCCACTCCCGGTACACATCAAACAACTGGTTATAGCTGATGGCCAGGTAGGCCATCGCATTGATCACCATCAGGGTCTGGTCAAATGCCTGGAGCGGACGCCGCCAAAGCAAGTGATAAAGGGTTGTAGCCCCAACGAATATGAGAAAGATGAGGGTTATGCCCGTTTGGGACAGCAGCAGCGAGGGAGAGGGTTCGTTCTCCACCCAGAAGCCGTAAAGGATCAATGAACCCGCGAGAGCAAGGAGCGTAAACCAGCGCCAGTTCCGGAAGGCCGCAAGAAACAGCACTCCCAGGTCCAGCACCAGTACATACCCAAGCAGGGCCCACTGCTGTTCCACGTCCTGCGAGAGAAACACCGGCGTGGCAAATCCCCCCAGTATGCCGAGTATGGCGATTGCCAGGGCCTCGTACCTAAGTGCCAGCCCCGCCGCTGCTGCGGTCACCAAAAAGGCCAGGCCCAGCGCTGTAAGCCCTCCTATCAGATGGTATAGCCCGAAGGCCGCAAAGATAGACAGGTATAGAATTGCTATACCGCCACCGGTGACTGCCTGGGCCCAGACGGCGTACTTCCGCCGCCAGAATTCGCCGGCCCCCAATAGCGCCACCCCGGCGCCCAGGCCCAGCAAAATTCTGCCCGTCTCCCCAATCCACTGATTGTCAAAGGCCAGCTTCAGGAAGAAACCAACACCAATTATGAGGGCAAGAATGCCAATCCGGGCCAGCCAGTTCCCGCCCAGCAGCCACTCCCAGTTCATCGTACTGGAAGCTCGGGCCTGACCGGTAACGGCGCCCTCGCCCCCGTCAGCGCCTGAAGCTTCCCCAACCGTGGCTGGGCTTGCCACTTCAAGGCTGGGCCGCAAAACGGTTGCCGGCGACGGAGCTTGGGGCGCAGGTGTAGCGGGGCTGACAGCGGGAGATTGCGCTGCCGGAGTGCGGGCGGGCGCATCGGATATCGGCGCGGCTCTCTGTTGGGGAGTTGGAACGGGCCTCTGATTCCCCGCTCTCAATTGACTTTCTAAGGCAGCGATCCGGTTGGTAAGAAGACCTACCTGGGTTTGCAGCGACGTGATCGCGGCCCGCAGTTCAACCCCGGAGTCAACGTTGGAGTCTTCTATTTCAGGTTGAGGACTGCCTTCACTGGCAGCGTCGGGCATGGCAGCCGGTCGCGCCGCCCCGCAATGCCGGCAGAAGTTGGCCGCATCGGCCATTTCCCCGCCACAATTCGTGCAGACCACTTCCCCTCACCTCCCCGATCTCTGGATTCAGTATAGCAGCGGCCACAATAAATCCCGCACCCGAAATGGGTGCGGGAATTGAAGCTTACTTGGGCTGGGACTGCCCTCTGTCCGGCCTGCGACAGGCTTCAGTGTCGGTGACCGTGGTCGTGCCCATGGTCATGACCGTGCCCTTCCTCTTCGGCCGGCGCCTCGTGAGCGGCGTGAGCGTGCTCGTGTCCATGGTCGTCGTGGCCGTCACCGGCCGGCGCCGGCGTGGGTTGGGGCAGGCGGATGAAGAACAGAATCGCAATCGCGGCCAAGTACAGGACCGTCGTGTAGTAGAAAAGGTTGTCGGGATTTATCGTGTACAGCGCCCCGGCAATCAGCGGCGAGATGGCGCTGAATATGAAACGGGACGTGGACATCAATCCCAGCGTGGTCGCCGCCGTCCCCTCCCGCACGATATCCATGGCCGTGGCTGTCAGGATGGGCTGGTCGCTGTACAGGAACAGGCCCAGGCCTGCCAGCAGTATCGTCATTCCCGTCAGCGTATCCCCCAGTGACGCCATCAAAAAGGTCAATACCGCCAGGACCGCCATCCCCGGTATCAGCACCAGCTTCCGCCCATACCGGTCCGACAGGTAGCCCATCACCGGGCTGGCAAAAATACCCACCAGCACCAGCAACCCTATCAGCGAACCCCGGTAGAAAAGGTTCTCGAACCCGCCTTCCCCATCCAGCATCCTCAGGCCCAGTTCGTCGGCCAGGTACAGGGGCAGCACGGTAATGAACCCGATGTAGGCCATTCCCCGTAGCCCTGCCACCGCGGTAATGCCCCACATGCGCCCGTTGTGCATCAGGATCTTGGTCTCGTCTATCTGGTGCCGCATGGTGCTGGCAGGACGTTCCTGTTCCTCGCCGTGCCGCTGCTGCCCAATGTCGCGGAAGGCCCAGAAGACCAGGAAAGCCAGGAACACCGGCACCGCGCCATAAATGGTTATGATGCCCTGCCACGTTAGGACGGACAGCAGCAGCCCGGTAAGCACCGGCCCTATGACGTCGCCCACGTTGCCGCCCACACCGTGGAAGGACAGCACCGAAGCCCGCCGGTGGCTGAACTGCGCAGACAGTGCCGCCACCGCCGGCAGGTGCCAGAAGGACGCCGCCATGCCCACCACTGCCATGCCAAACAGCAGCAGCAGGTAGCCCAGGACGTTCAACTCCCCTGACGCTTCCCCGGCAGCCATTGACTGCTCTGAAGTGAGCCAGGCGCTGCCCGGAACCGTCCAGCCCCCGGCCGCCATCAGTATCCACCCCACTCCAAACAGGGCCATGCATAAGGCCATCACCCAGCCCCAGTGCCTGCGCAGCGCGTCGGTCAACACCCCGCCGGGCAGGGAAACCACGCCCGACGCGATCTCCCTGGTCGTCTGGATGCTGGTGGTGGCGATTACGCTCCCCCCCAGCAGCAGGTCCCTCACTTCCGGCAGCACTACGATGAAACTCTGGGTCAGCCAGTGGAACACCCCGTGCCCGCTGGTCAGGCCACCGATAATAAAGGCCGCGCCGCGCCGGAAGCCCTTGTGCTCCTCGGTTACCTGCAGCGGAGTGTGGTGGTGATGGGACGCCATACTGGTCCCTCCTCTATTGGGCAGATTAAAGACGTTTTCCCGACTCCCAAGAGGTCCGGGAAGAGGATTGCGCCAAGTTTAACACGGCATAGGGACGAGAGTAAGCCACCCTCGTCAAGCTATGCTCAGCTCAAAATCAGTTTGGTTGGCAGGGAATTATCGTTGGGGCAGCCCATGTATCTGCACTGCTTCCCTCGTCTGCCTGTCTGAAACAGGGGATACCGTCTTAATGTTAGGTCCCGCTTCATTTCAGGTACCGCGTTCCCCAGGAGCGGGCTAATCAAACGCCGCAGCCTGGTTTTGCTGCCGTCCTGCCGTCCGCTCACCACGGCCTCCGCTGGCATGCACGAGGCCCTTAACGTTGCTGTAAACCAGCGTCAACAGGAAAAGGACAGAGGAGAAGAGCACCACGCTGGCCCCGGTGGATATGTCCAGCACCCAGCTTGCGTACACTCCGCCAAACCCGCAGACGGTACCCGTTATTGTGGAAAGGATCATCATCGTACGGAAGCGGTTAGTCAGCAGGCGAGCAATAATCGGCGGTATTACAATTGCCGCCGCAATCATCGTCACCCCCAGCACGTCCAGCGACGCCACGATAGTCGCCGCCAGCACCAGGGAGAAGATCGTATCCGTCAGCCACGTCGGCACACCGTAAAAACCGGCTACCTCCGGCTCAAAGGCCGAAAACAGGAATTGTTTGTACCACACCACAAACACGGCCCCGGTAACCACGGTAACCACCAGGATCGTAACCAGGTCTGCCCCCGTCACCCCCAGGATGTTGCCGAAAAGCTGCGCTTCAAAATCCCGGAAGGAACGGGTGTAGCTGATCAGCGCGATGCCCAGGGCAAAGCTGGCCGTGGTAATAATGCCGATGGCCGCGTCGGCTCCGATAATCCGCAGCCGCGTTATCAGGGTGATGGCCAGGGCCGTCAGGAAACCCCAGGTAATGGCCCCCAGGAACAGGTAGGTCTCGCCCAGGCCGTCACGGCCCACGGAACCCACCGCCGCTCCGGCGAAGATGACATTGAACACCACGAAGTGACTGACCACCGCCCCGCCAAACACCGAGTGGGCCAGCCCGTGGCCGATGTAGGACATGTGGCGCAGCACAACGTACACACCCACCAGGCCGCAAAGCCCGCCGGCCAGGGTGGCGGCAATGACGCCGTTAACAAAAAACTCGTAACCAAAGGGATCAAGCAATTCTCAGAACTCCCTAGTCTGCGACAGTGGCCTCGCGGGCGCCTACCGGGTGACTGTGGCCTTCCGCTTCCCCATCGTGACCGGGGCTATACGCTGCCTTCGGTTCCGGCGCCTTGACTCTTCCGTTGACCGAGGCCTTGCGCTTGCTCTTCCTGCCAAAGTGATGGGGCCTTTCCGCCACCAGGGTCATTCCCTCGTACTCAATGACCGGCATCTCCGCGCCATAGGTCAGGCGAAGTATCTCCGGCGAAATCACTTCCGACGGCGGCCCTTCAGCCAGAATGTGGCCCTTGATGCACACCAGCCAGGGCAGGTGCGCCGCCACCGTGTTTATCTCGTGGGTGGTCATTGCGATTGTAATGCCCTGGTGGTTCAACTCGTGGAGCAGGTGCATCACCTCGTCCCGGGTCTTAATGTCCACTCCCCTGGTCGGTTCGTCCAGCAACAGCAGTGAGGGGTTGCTCACCAGCGCCCGTGCCAGGAAGGCGCGCTGCTGCTGTCCCCCGGAAAGCTGCCGGATATGCCGGTCCTCCAGGTGGGCTATTCCAAGCCGCTCCATAATCTCCCGGGCGGCCCTCCAGTCCTCCTGCCGGTGCCAGGGAAAGAGGGGATTGCCCTTGGTGTGGCCCATCATCACCACCTCTCCCACCGTTACCGGAAAATTCCAGTCAATGGTCTCCAGTTGCGGCACGTATCCGGCCAGCGATCGTCGCCGGTCCACCTTCTTCCCGTTGAGCTCGGCCTGACCGCTGAACACCTTCGTCGCGCCCAGGATGGTGCGTAGCAGGGTAGTCTTGCCCGACCCGCTGGGACCCAGGAAACCCACGAAGTCTCCCGGCATTATTCGCAGGCTCACGTCGGACAGTACCGCTTGCCCTTCGTACCCTGCGGTAACCTCTCTTAGTTCTACAATAGGCTGCCCCGACTCGCGATGGTGGGGGAAAGGATGGAGCATTTGTTTTCCTTACTGATACTGGTCCAGATTTCGGTTATTGGGGATAGACTGCGCCACTTTCGCCTTCAATCACGTGGCTGGGGTCATATCCCTCTAAGGCTGCCGGATCGCCCCCAAGGGCGGTAGTGATAATCCGCACGTCCTCAAGGATAAGGCCCATATAGGTGTGTTCGGGATCGCCCGGCCCCCCGGGCAGATCGTCGTCCCGCAGTTGGTCCACGAACTCTGCGCCCCCTTCCCGGGCAATCTGCTGCAGAACGGGACTGGGGAACACTTCCGAGCCGAAAACGGCCGGTACGTTATTCTCCCTGACCTGGTCAATGAGGGAAGCTACCTCCCGTGCGGAAGGCTCGGTAAAGTCGGAAGGCTGGATAGCCCCGATTATTTCGAACCCGTACCTGGGGCCAAAGTAGGGGAAAGAGTCGTGGTAGGTCAGCAGCTTGCGGTTCTCCGGGGGAATGGTTTCCACTGCCAGGAAAATCCGACGGTCCAGGTCTTCAATGCTGGCGGCCAGTTTCACGTAATTTTGCCGGTAAAAATCGGCGTTCGTTCCGTCCAGCCTCACCAGCTCGTCCCGAATGTGTTCCGCGTACCGCACTGCCAGGTGCGGCGCGGTCCACAGGTGGGGATTAGGGTGTCCCTCCCCCTTGGGGAAGGAGAAATCAAACACCCACTCATCCTCGGTAACGGTTTTAGGACCCAGGATCAGGTGAACGGCCCCTTCCTTCTTGTTGGCTTCCGCCATCCTGATGGTGGGTTCTTCCAGAAACAGCCCGTTGGCAATAAAGAGGTCGGCTTCGGCCAGGATGGCGGCCACCGACGGGGCCGGCTCGAAGGTATGGGAATTAGTGCCTTCCGGAACTATCCCGGTCAGCTTGATTCGGTCGCCGCCGATATTCTCCGCCAGGCTGGTGATGGGAGAAACGGTGCTGGCCACCTTTAGGGCCGACTGGGACGAATCCCCGGCCCGGGTGTTCGCTGGAGAAGCGGACTCTCCCAGGGAAGCACACCCCGCCATTGCCGTGAGAACGGCTGCCAGAACAGCCGGAATGAAAGGTCTCTGCGCGCGTAGTATGGATTTAAGAGTGGCCCTCATGTGTCAAAACTTCTTTCGGAAACAGGTCAGAAGGCTCTCCGCCTTCCGAACGGCAGTTTACACAGACTCCGGTAATCGTGAAATGGTCCAGGTCGGGAACGAATCCAAACTCGTTCACCAGGGTGCTGTTGAACTCTTCCAGGTAATGCGGGCTGAGGTTGAAAGCCCCGTGGCAGCCTCGGCAAACCATGTGGTGGTGCCGTTCCCCGGGGTCGGTCAGCTCGTAATGCAGCCGGTCGCCAATAGCCACCTCGGTTACCAGGCCCAACTGCTTGAACAGGCGCAACGTGCGGTACACCGTCGCCAGATCCATGTAGGGATAGGCGGCCTGGGACTTGCGGAACACCTCATCTACTCCCATGTGCTGGCTGCCCTCTGCAACTACCCGGAGGACTATCAGCCTTTGCGGGGTTAGGCGGTGCCCCTGGTCCCGAAGAACCTGTAAGAGTTGCTCATAGCTGGTCATAACACTACCAGTTATTGCAAATATTGGCGTTAACAATCTATAGCACAATGTAATCGATGTCAAGCCAACCGTTGGATAACCGTGGCAATCACTTCTTAAAGAATTGACACCCTGAACGACCAAGGCTGTCATTCTGAACGAAGTGAAGAATCTAAAAACCTTCCCACAAGCCAACTTTCGGACCATCGACCGTGCTTTGGGGAAGGATATTAGGCCCTTCGGCAGGCTCAGAGCGACATGACCCCCTCTTAAGTGGACTGCGGGAATTAAGATGAGTTTGCCCTGAGGGAAGGCTAAACCAATGCCAGGGTGAAATACGCATTTGGTGCAGTGGCGCGGGTCCTTCGCCTCCAGCGTAGGGGCGATTCGCGAATCGCCCCTACGCTGGCAGACTGGGCTGCCAAGAGCTGACGGATTCGAGCAAAATGCACATCCCACCTTGGCTTTGGTTTAGGATGGGGGTGAAAAGCAATCTCTTCTGCCGTCC
>DAOUHR010000039.1:0-25302 GCA_034428635.1 Dehalococcoidia bacterium | reverse complement strand
CGGGACCGCGTAGAGAGTGTTGTTCGCTACATCCAGGGCGTAAAGCTGGCCATCGCCAGTTTCCTCGCCCGTGAAGTAGATGTCGTCGGCAAGCCCGTACTCACCGGCAGCGTAGAAGGCCGAAGAGCAGAGGCGACGCAGGTCGCCCAGATCCGGGTCACCCAGGTCGACGGTGGCTTGGTCAAGCGCCTGGCCGTAGCGAGTAAATATGGTGTCGTACGCCAGGCCGGCAGACTTGACTGCCAGGGTCTCCTTATCGATGTCGAAGTAAGATACCCGGGCGCCTCGAAGCTCTGCCCTGTTGTCCAGGGTGTATGCGTACCCCAGGCCGGGCCTGAGCTCATGGTTGGTAAGCACCCGGACCGTATCGGCGTCCAGCTCGAATGCGCCGGCACCGTCCAGGATTCCCACGGGCTGGTAGTCGCCTACCTTATTCCCGACGGTGAAGATGTGCTGGACCTCCCAGCCCGAGGCCGAAGGTGTGATCATCAAGGAGTCATCGGGCTGTGGAAGCCCTTGGGTCATGGCGTCGAGGGATGCCAAGACTCTCCAGCTGTCGTCGCCCTCGCCCTCGAATCTCCAGGCAACCATGCCCTCTTCTACTATGAACTCAGCCCCCCGGGCATCTGCGCCCGGAGAACCGTCGGCTCCATCAACTCCAGCAGCCCCGGCAGTGGCCCGGAGCCCGGTGTCACCTTGCTGTCCTGCTGCACCCTGGGGGCCTGCTGGGCCAGTACGCCCGGCAGCGCCAGCCGGACCCTGGGGTCCGATGGGGCCTGCTTCGCCTTGTGGGCCCACCTGGCCTTGGGGGCCTGAGACCCCTTCAGGTCCGGCCTCGACAGCACAGCCCGCCATAGCGAGTAAAGCTATAGTGAGCAACACCCCGGCTAGCCAGACCAGTCTGTTTCTTGTGGACAGGCACTTCGAGAAGTTCATACACTACCCCGTTTCAATAGCTCTGGAAGTCCCACCCGAGAGCCTGAAGGTGGCTGTGGGACCCCATGCAAGGACTAGGGTAGTGCCCAAGGGAGGAGAGCCAATTAAGGGACGGTAAAAGTCTCTTAAAGGCCTGGCTAACGTTAGTTTAAGTGTGAATCGCCGAGGTCAATAGTCCGGTGATAGCCAGGGTATAGGGGGTGTCGTCAAAAGCCGAGTTTCGTCTTTCCGGCGAAAGCCGGAATCCAGAAAGGTCATCCAGTAAAGCAAGGAGTAGGGGCGATTCGCGAATCGCCCCTACGGTGAATTAGACTTTTGTCAGGTTATGGCTGCTGGGTAAATCACTTCCCCTGTCGCCCAGTAGTTTCCGGTGGGGCGACAGTTTCTCCCGGTAGCTGGCCCCCTCGATGACGACCTGGAAGCTGGCATTGGCCAGGCGGTCCAAAGCGCTGTTGCCAGGAATGGGGTCGTCGAAGAGGTTGAGCCATTCCTCCACGCTGCGGTTGCTGGTGATGACGAAGCTGCCTGGCGGATGTTTGCCACCTGTAGTCTGAATCTGAAACGCGATTGCCCTGGGTATAAGGGCAGGGCTGCAGCATGCATTCTCATATTGCGCTATTGCCGTCCCCACAACTGCGCTATTACTGTCCCCAATAGAAGATGCGCCGATTTTTCCAAACCGCTAATATGTACGGGTACCGGCACAATAACATCGCGGAGAGTCCATGATTCGCACCTTCCGCTTGGCCCTGGCCCAGCTGAATCCCACCGTGGGCGACATCGACGGCAACACGGCCAGGATAATTGAATACGTGGAGCGGGCGCGGGACTGCCAGGCCGACCTGGTAGCCTTTCCGGAACTGGCCATCACCGGCTATCCGCCCGAGGACCTGCTGTTCAAGACCTCCTTCCTGCAGGCCAACGTGGCAGCCATGCGGCGGGTCGTCGCGGCCGCCAGGGACATCGCCGTGGTGGTGGGCTACGTGGAGATGGGCAACTCGGCCACCGGCGCCGATATCGCCAATGCCGCCGCCGTGGGCTTTGACGGAAGGCTGGTGGACAGCTACCGCAAGATGTACCTGCCCAACTACGGCGTGTTCGACGAGGACCGCTACTTCCGCCGCGGCGTCGTGTGCCCGGTGTACCGCATCAATGGCGTGGGCGTGGGCGTCAACATCTGCGAGGACATCTGGTATCCGGTGGGGCCCATCGCCGTGCAGCGGGAGGCCGGGGCCGAGCTGATCGTCAACATTAACGGGTCGCCCTTCCATTCCGGAAAGGCGGCCTACCGCGAGAAGATGATCGGCACCCGCGCCGCCGATAACGGCCTCTTTGTGGCCTACCTGAATATGGTGGGCGGACAGGACGAACTGGTCTTCGATGGGGCCAGCCTGGTCTGCGACATGACCGGCGAGGTCATCGCTCGTGGACCCGCCTTTGCCGAAGACCTGCTGGTTATGGATCTGGATATCGAGGCCGTGTTCCGCTCGCGGCTGCGTACGCCCCTGTCCCGCAAGGAGAACCCCACCATCCTGCGCGAGGTCGGCGAGGCCAGGACGGATCAGGTTTCCGACTACAGATCATCCGGGCGTCCGCCCCTGGAAGCAACCGCCATGGCGTCGGTCATGGGGCCCGTGGAGGAGGTATACCACGCGCTGGTTACCGGCACCCGCGACTATATCCGGAAGAGTGGTTTCTCCCGTGCCCTGATTGGTCTATCCGGCGGCATCGACTCGGCCCTGACCGCCACCGTGGCCGCCGACGCCCTGGGGCCGGAAAACGTGGTGGGCGTCACCATGCCCTCCCGCTACTCCTCCGAGGGCAGCGTCAGCGATTCTAAAGAACTGGCTGACAACCTGGGCATTGCCTGCTGGGTGGTGCCCATCGAACCGGCCCACCTGGCCTTCACCGACATGCTGGAACCCTGGTTTGAGGGCACGACGCCTAATGTGGCAGAGGAGAACGTGCAGGCCCGCGTGCGGGGCAACGTGCTCATGACCATCTCCAACAAGTTCGGGTGGATTGTCCTGACCACCGGCAACAAGAGCGAGATGGCCATGGGCTACGCCACCCTGTACGGCGACATGGCCGGCGGCTTCGCCGTCATCAAGGACGTGCCCAAGACGCTGGTGTACGACCTGTGCCGCTGGCGCAACGAAAAGTGGTCCGGCCCCAACAGCGCCAAGTCCCCCATTCCCGTGGCCATCATCGACAAGCCCCCCAGCGCGGAACTGCGCCCGGACCAGCTTGACGCCGATACGCTGCCCCCCTACGAGCAGCTTGACCCCATCGTCAAGGCCTACGTGGAGGAGGACTACAGTTTCGAGGAAATGGTGGAGATGGGCCACGATGCGGCGGCAGTGCGTCAGGTGATAACCTTCGTTGACCGCAACGAGTACAAGCGCCGCCAGGCCCCGCCGGGGGTGAAGATAACCCCCCGCGCCTTCGGCAAGGACCGCCGCCTGCCCATAGTTAACCGCTACCGGCCGGTTTAGGGGAGGGCCGCCTCTTTTTCTGCCGCCAACTCCGTCTTGAGCAAAGCCTGCGGCTCGACTCCCAGGGCAACGGCAATGCGGGCTATAGACAGCAGGGTCAAGTTAGGCGGCGCGTTGAAAATCCGGGAAACCTGGGACTTGGGCACACCCATCTCCCTGGCCAGGTCCGCCCTGTTGATGCCCTTCTGCTTCATCACCTTCAGAGCATTCTCAATAATGGCTATCGAGAGGCCCTCGGCGAGAAATTCAGGATTCTGTTGATATTTGATGTAGTATCTCTGTAACACTGTATGACTCGTTTACTTCCAGGTTGTTTCTTAACGAAAGCTGTTCAAATATTCCGTTCGATAGTTAATTGCGCGTTCTATTTCAGCTCTGATCCGTGCTCCCTTTTGGAATCCGTGGGTTAGTATTGTAACCCCTCTTTGACTTTCAGGGTAAAAGAATAGAATTCGATACCCCTGGCGAGACTTGAACTCGAAGATTCCGTTTCCCAAGGGGCGTGACCTTTGCACGTTAAATATTGGACCCCTATCTGCGTGATGCTGAATAATTGATAGCAACGATTTCCGGGAAGGCTCAGAGACTTCTTCAAGAAACTCAAGGATTGGGCATTGATCAACTCCTGCACGACTCCTACTTAGGGCGTAAATGGTGAAGGCAAAGCCTTTTAAAAGCAATTGGACTTGCATATAAGGTTATTCTCCCAAATTGGTTTGTGCTCATAGCAATGCTCCCTAATTAAAGTCAAAACACCATCTGCCATAGCTATCTAGGTATCGGATAGGCATAGGTGCCTTGCTACATCAATTGACTAAAGAATTATCAAAATTTTTGGTTTTGTTACTTCACCCCCCTACCTAAAGATTGTTAAAACATACAGCACAATCACACTCTCCCCTCATACCCTAAAGGTATCATAAATGTTAACTTTTGTCAAGTGCCATCCGCTCCCGAAACTCCCCCGGTATCTCCCGCAACCGGCGGCGGAAGGCCGTATCCTCCCGTTCGGGCATGCGGCGGACGGCTTCCAGCATTAGTTCCACCCCTCCCAGGTAGTCTTCCTCGTGGATGTATTCCGCCTCAATGCCGCCGTCGGGGGCGCCGTTGTGGTAGTTGCCCAGGGGGAACGCTATTCCGGTGGTGCGGTAGCCGTATACGGAAAAGGCGCTGGCCTCGCAGGTGCCGCCGCTCATCAACTGCCGCTGCACCTTGAACCCTTCGGGGCGGGCCTGCAGCGTTTCCCGGGCACGGTTCAAGGCCGATTCAGCGTCGGCGTTGAAGGTGAAACCCGCATCACCCACCCGTATCACCGGTCCGTTGCCGATCTCCGCCCCGGGCAGGGTGCGGCTGGACTCCAGCGAAACCACCAGGGTCTCCTTCGGCAGCGTTCCTGCCTCAGCCAGCAGGCGCGCGCCCACCAGGCCCACCTCCTCGGCCCGGGTGAATACCCCGTACACGTTCCCGGCGGCGGGTTCTTCCGCCAGGGCCGACAGCATGGCCAGGGTGCTGCCGCAGCCGGCCAAATCGTCCACGGCGCGCATACGGATGTAGCCATCCTCCAGTTGGAAGTCCACCAGGTCGAACACCACCGATGAAGGCAGGGTTACGTCGGCCAGGCGCGAGGCGTCCTGCAGGCTGATCAGAGCCTTCCTTTCTGACGCCTCACCGAAGGGGCCGGCAGTTTCGGCGGCCAGTCGCTCGCCGTCGGGCAGCAGGACCTGCAGGGGCACGCCGGCCTCAAAGGACGACTGGGGGACTCCGCCCATGGCAGCGCCAACCAGGAAGTCCCCGTCCATGGCAATGGCCTCAAAACCGGGGTGGTCCATGTGGGCCATGAAGGCAATGGGCGGAAGGGATGCGTCCGACGCTGGCCCAGCCAGATGGGCGATGATGTTACCGTAGCTGTCGGTCTGGTGGGGTACGTTTGCCTCGTCCAGAACTTCCCGCACAACCCCGGCCACGCCGGCCTCCATAAATGAGGTGGCAGGCTGTGCCCCCAGCCGTGCCAGGATGTCCAGTGCCCTTTCCCTCAGGTCTGTCATAACTGTTACCTCAGCCAAATGGATAGGACGGATTATAGCATTGGCCCTCTCCATGACCCCCGTGGGAATGACCAACCATGAAGATTTGGTGATTAGCCCAGCCGTCTTTGCATGGCGATGTATGGGATGCTAATGGAGTATAAATGCCGAACAATAGCCAAGAATCAGGAGATGATGCAGTGGGCAGCTTGAGTTCGGGCAACAGGTCGGCAGGGCTGGCGCTTATGGCCGGCGTTGTCCTTTCGATACCGGCGTTTCTCTTCCACCCGGGCGGTGTTTCCATATCGCCGGTTGACCTGAACGACTTCCCGGCAACGATAGCCGTCCTGACTGACCATGCCAGCCTCACCCACATAATAACGATGGTGTTGGTGCTTTCCGTTTTCCTGGAGGCCTATGGCTTCTTCGCCTTGACACGAATTCGGAGCCGGGCGGGCAGTCTGTCGGGATATGCCCTGCGCTTTGGGGGCATTGGCATGCTGTTTTCCTACGGGGCCCTGGCATTGGAATATGGAACCAGGCAAATGGTTATTCACATCACAACCCACGGGGTGACCGGCGAATCCGGGGTGGCCCCGACGCTGGCCCTGCCCGACCTGGCACTGACTATCAACACCGCCGGCGTGGCGTTGCACATAACGTTCCTTTTCGTATCTGCCTTGGCCGCCCTGTTGCTGGTGGCTGGGCCTGGCAGCCCCATTTCGCCACCCCCAACATCTACAGGATAGCGGGCTACGGCGTGGCCCTGGTGGGTCTGGCGGGACTGGTCAACGTGGTGTTCATCCAGCACTTCCACGGCGAGGATTTTGCCCTGCTGGCCGTCGTTACCAACCTGGTTCTCCTGATAGGCACCATCTGGCTGTTCATCATTGGCGTGGGGCTGTACAAGAGAATCAGCGAGTTTGAAGTTCCTGCTGCTTCGGAACCGGTAGTGGTGTAGGGGGGAGCGTACTCTTAGAGCCTCCAAAGGCAGACTTCCTGCAAGTGGAAATCCTTGGCATCTTCGTGCAGGATGGCGCCGTCTGGGGATTCAATTCGATGGCTGGTCGCTACGTGTTTGCCGTTGGGTAGAGTGAACTCCTGCGGGTGTCCGTGGACTAAACCAACCTTAGTTTCCCTTGGTGGGTAGATTGGTCGTTGACGAGAAGATATTCGTACGTCGCAGCAGACTATGGATGCTCCCTATCTAACTCCCATTTCGCGGGGTTATCCCGAATGTACTGGCGGATCTGGGCCAGCGACTCTTCATTTCTAATGACGTGTTCATAATAATTGCGTTGCCATAGAGGTTGCCCGGGAGTCCCCCGACACAGGTTAACCTTTCTTGCACTAACCGTCTTCACGGCGCCGACCAGCCTACCCAAAGATTTCCGCTTCTGAACCTGGGACGGGGGAGTAGGGGCGATTCGCGAATCGCCCCTACGGTGAGATGCAATAGCGCCGTTGTCGGTATCCTTGATAACAATAATGCCGTGAACGTGGTTGGGCATTACAATGTACTCATCCAACTCCACGTAAGGATATTGATCGCCCAGCCACTTCCACGAAGCAGCCACTATCCTCCCCATCTCGTTCAATTTCATTTCTTCGCCAGCAATCTCACCGAGCAGGCACTTCCTCTCCTTGACCACAATGGTTACGAAGTAATACCCGGCTTGGGTATAGTCAAACCCCTCCAGCCGAAGAGTCCTGCGGTGATGTCGCTGGCGAGAATGTGTCATTCGCTATATCCCTGCAGTGCGGGGTGTCTAAACGACGTAGGGGCGATTCGCGAATCGCCCCTACGTCGTTGTCCGAGACTATCTTCTAACCCCCTTCCTACTGGTGGAACAGGTTCAGCGCCGAGCCTAGCTTGAACCAGGCTACCTGCGACTCCCCGTAGGAATGGTCCAGCATCAGCGTTTCGCTGGTGCCGTCGGCGTGCTGCACCCGGCATTCCACCGGCTTGCCCGGAGCCAGGTTGTTCAGGCCCACCAGGCTGATGCGGTCGTCTTCCTGAATCCGGTCGTAGTCGGCGGGATCCGGGAAGGTGAGGGCCAGCAGGCCCTGCTTCTTCAGGTTGCTCTCGTGAATGCGGGCGAAGCTGCGGACGATGACCGCCGCGCCGCCCAGCAGGCGGGGGGAC
This sequence comes from Dehalococcoidia bacterium, assembly GCA_034428635.1. Classification (GTDB taxonomy): domain Bacteria; phylum Chloroflexota; class Dehalococcoidia; order Lucifugimonadales; family UBA3495; genus Bin22. The sequence goes on along the minus strand of DAOUHR010000039.1, from coordinate 17,701 downwards.
AGGGCCGCATGCTCGCGGCTACTGCCCTCGCCGTAGTTGGAGTCGCCGACGACCACCCACTTGATTCCCTGGGCCTGGTAGTCCCGGGCGATGCGGGAAAAGCCAACGCCCTCCTCGCCGCTGACCACGTTCTTGCCCTTGCCGGCTTCCCCGTTGTAGGCGTTTATGGCGCCCATGAACATGTTGTCGCTGAACCGGTCAAGGTGACCCCGGTACCGCAGCCACACTCCGGCAGGGGAAATGGAGTCGGTAGTGGTCTTGCCCTGGGCCTTCAACAGCACCGGCATGTCCACAAAGTCCTCGCCATCCCAAGGCTGCCACGGATTCAGCAGCTGAATGCGCTCGCTGTCCGGCGCCACCGTCAGCTCAATGTCAGTACCGCTGTCCGGCGGGTCCTCGTAGGAAGAGGCGCCCCGAGCAAAGTCCGCCGCGGGAACGTCGGGGGCCGCCTTGGGAGGCTCCAGCTTGAACTCCTGCCCGTCGGCGCCGGTCAGGGTGTCGGTCAGCGGGTTGAAGGACAGACGCCCCGCCAGGGCCAGAGCAGTGACGATCTCCGGGCTGCCGATGATGTTCATGGTGGAGGCTTCCCCGTCGTTGCGAGCCGGGAAGTTTCGGTTGTAGGAGGTAACAATGGTGTTCGGGCGGCCAACCGGGTCACCCACCCGCCGCCACTGGCCGATGCAAGGACCGCAGGCGTTGGCCAGCACGGCCGCATTGATGTCCCTTAGTGACTGCATCTGCCCGTCGCGCTCAATGGTGGCCCGGACCTGCTCGGAGCCGGGGGTGACCATGAAGGGCACCGCCGCTGCCAGACCGTGAGCCTTGGCCTGCTCCGCCACGTCGGCGGAACGGCTCATGTCCTCGTAGGAGGAGTTGGTGCAGCTTCCGATAAGGGCCGAGGAAATCTCGTCCACCAGCCCGGGGTCTTCCCGCAACTCCTGGACCATGCGGGAGATGGGCCGCGCCCGGTCCGGCGAATGGGGACCCACCAGGTGGGGCTCCAGTTCCGACAGGTTAATCTCAACCACCTGGTCATAGTATTCCGACGGGTTCTCGTAGACTTCGGGGTCGGCGGTTAGCAGGTGCCTGTACTGCTCGGCCAGTTCCACCAGTTCGCCCCGATTGGTGGCCCGCAGGTAACGGGCCATGGAATTGTCGTAGGGGAAGGTGGACGACGTGGCGCCCAGTTCGGCGCCCATGTTGCAGATGGTGCCCTTGCCCGTGGCGCTGATGCTGGCGGCGCCGGGGCCGAAGTACTCGATGATACAGTTGGTGCCGCCGGATACGGTCAGGTGGCCCGCCAGGTAGAGAATAATATCCTTGGGGGCGGTCCAGCCGCTGAGTTCACCGGTGAGGCGTACGCCAATGAACCGGGGGTACAGTACCTCCCAGGGCAGACCGGCCATGACTTCCACGGCATCGGCGCCGCCCACGCCCACGGAGATGGAGCCCAGTCCACCGCCATTGGGGGTATGGGAGTCGGTCCCGATCATCAACTGGGCAGGATATGCGTAGTTTTCCAGGGCTACCTGGTGAATGATGCCCGCGCCGGGGCCCCAGAAGCCCACACCGTACTTGGCTGCGGCGGTGCGCAGGAAGTTGTAGACCTCGCTGTTTTCGCCCAGGGATTCCTGCAAGTCCTGGGACCCTTCCACCCGGGCCTGGATCAGGTGGTCGCAATGCACCGAGGTGGGCACGGCGGTGGTGCTACGGAGGGTCTGCATGAACTGGAGCATGGCGGTCTGGCCCAGCACGTCCTGCAGGATGACGCGGTCGGGGCGCAGGTTGACATAGGTCTCGCCCCGCACCATGCCCGTCTCAGCGGGATTATCGAGGTGGGACAGCAAAATCTTGTCGGCCAGCGTAAGTGGCCGGTTCTGGAACTGCCGGACCGTGGTAAGGTTTCGATCCAGCCTCTGGTAGACTTCGGAAACCAAATCCCTGGTTGGTGCTATCGTAGGCATAACAGGTTCTCCCCACTTAATTCGTAATTCGCCCGCCCCATTTCCGCCCCTCCGGGCTATGGGAAATTGGCGGGGATAGTGGCGGTAGTCTAAATTTATAATGCCTAACTGTCAATTGCGAAGCATCGGGAAAGGGCATCCATCAACCGGCGCGAATGTTCACCAGGAAACTATCTCAAGGGTCCCTTCCCCTTTGACGGGGAAAATCAGGATAGTGGTGAAACTGGATGGGCAATCGCAGATGGTTCCCTTAGTGTCTTCCCCACGTGGCATCGGAGACTCTTCGCGATACTCTGCATCTCTGCGTTTCCCTGTGAAATAATGACCGGGGAAGTGGGATTACCCCGGGATTGAGGCCAACTTGTAGCCAGGGAAAACCGGCCTCGGTATAATATACGCCCTAACCTAAACCCGTGATCCTGGGAGGTAACTGGTGCCGCGAGGATATCTTTACTATGCCGCCACAGCCCTTTCCCTGGGCACCTTGCTGGCCTTCCTGCTGTTCGGGTTCAACAATACCGTTGCCGCCTTGCCCAACGACGGGAACGGCCTGGAATACCGCCCGGCTGCCGCCGACCACGACCCCCAACCCAGGAGTTCATTCACGGCCGACAGCTACGAACCGGGGGTGAACACCGGGTACCGCATTACCTTCGAGGCCAGATTCGACTATGACTACAACTCCGATGAACTGGAAATAGAACTGGAAGATTTCCGCGTTCCCCGCAGCATACGCCCCTCCACCATCACCATACAGGTCGAGGACGGCGCCCCAGCAAATCCTAGGTCCGTTTCCGTCGAAGACGGTGAAGAGTTGGAACTGACTCTGCCTGACTTCGACCCTTCTACCGCAGGCATTGATGCGGACGCGGACAAAATCAACGCCGGCGAAAGGGTTGCCGTAATCATTCAACGGGCCGCCGGGATTATCAATCCGACCGAAGGCGGGCGCTACTGGGCGGAAATATCCGGCGGGGAGGATGACGACCAGGTTGATCGCGAGGATGATGAAATAGAAACCAACTCACTGACCATACACCGCATGGTAACCCTCAGCCAGGATACAGTTAACCTTGGTGATGCAGTTACGGCCACCGGCAAGGGTTTCAAGAACGGGACTTCGCTGCTTTTCTTCCTTGACGAAAACGGAAATGGCGCTCTGGACTCCGGCGAAGTCTCCTTGTGCAACGTCACCGTGGGAAACGACGATACCGGAGCTTGCTCTTTCACAGTAGATGACCCACCGTTCAGCCCCGGCAATAACTATGTCAACGCCGTGGACGGCCGGTTCAACCATGCGACCATGCAGAATGACCTACGCCAGAGGCTGGTGTTGCCGCAGTCCACCGGGCCCACGCCAGCGCCGGCCACTACACCTTCTCCTTCCCCAACTCCCTGGGCAACGGCAACGCCGACGCCCGCAGCCACACCTGCGCCGCAGCTGCCCGGTGGTCGCCTCCCGCCTCACGTTTTTATCGGAACGGCAAGGCTTGATGGGAATGCCGTGTCGGAGGGAACCCCCATCAACGCTTACGCCGGAACCAAACTGGTCGGCGCCACCAGGGCCACCCCAGGCGGCAAGTTCAGCATTCACACCCACCAGTCTACCAGCACTGTTACCTTTACAGTGGCTGACAGCGCCGCCAGGGAGAACTGGACTCAATGGGAAGCGGGGATGATTACGCCGGGTTTTGACCTGAACGCCAGTTCCGTTACCCCGGTTGAGGAGACGCCGGCAAGCGTGTTCCGGGCAAACCCCGTCCTGGTGTTGGCCTTTTTCTACGACAATGCCAGCAAGGAATGGCAGTTCTACGACCCGCGGGTTGATGACGCCAGCACTCTGAAGAGGTTCATACCCGGGGAGCCCTACTTGTTCCGGGTGTCAAGGAGCGTCTGGCTCCTGCTGAATGGCACTGAATACCACCTGACCTGCGTCAGAGGCAACTGCTGGAACCAGATCGTGTGGTGATGGCAAACCGTACCTGGGGGAATCATGGCTTGCGGCCTCCTGTCTCGATTTGCGCCAGCGCCATCATTAGCTGGCGAGACTAGCCGGGAATTCAACAGTGGTTTGGTAATTTGTCAAATTCTGGTCAATATTGGGTTTTGTTCACCTTGCGGTCAGGGTTGCCGATGGGATTTAATGGACAGACCAAAGCAGAAGGGTTGATGTGAGCAGTGCCGCGGACCCCCAGGAATGAACCGAGACGCCACTGCGGGTTGTGAGGCTGCAGGGATTAAGTGCAGGGAGGTGGAAGCGAATAGACGAGCAACCTGACCCCCTTGAGGGTCTACCACCCGGCCAGGTCGGGCGAAGAAAATAGAATAGTCTCCGGGCATGGCAACGCGACTGATACACGACTATTGGGGCAGGCAGGTCGCCAACAGCGGGCAAGCCCAGAGGGCAGGCAGAAGAGTCCAGTAGCGCTTTTCGAGGAATATTCACCAGTTTCTTTATTATTACGGTCGGCGCCCCAATTTTGAGCCGCTGACCACCACCAGGACCAACTGCCCACCCACTTGCTCCTTCTGCCGGACGACAGTCCGGCAGGAACCACCCTCCCTGAACCGTCTTTCAGTACCGCTGTGCCTACGGGTCCACACCGGGACCCGCCTTGTCAGCATCGTCCGGCAGACCTGAGCCGAGACGACCAGACCAACACACTTATTCACAAACGATAAGGAGTGGCACGATATGGTAACTCGCATCAACAACGACCTACAGGAACGTCTGCGCAAGGCCGAAGAGGCCGAAAACGCCGTAACCCGGCTGGGCAACCTGGCCGCCGAGGCGCCCGTGCTCCGGCAGGAGCTGGCCCGCGCCCAGCGAGAGCAGGGCTGGGACCGGGCCCGCAAGAACGCCATGGAAGAGTGCAACCGCAAGATGGAAGCGGTGTACGAGAAGCAGCAGCGGGTTCCCCAGTTGCTGGAAGAGGTATCCACTATGGTCTCTTCCCTCTACCAGCTTTTCAAGGAAATCGACCACCAGCGGCGGGAAGCCCTGGAACAGATGGCCATCATTGACCGGGTGGACTACGAGGCCGAGCTTACCGACATGGAATCGGAGCAGATCGCCCTGGGCCGCGATCCCAGCAGCGTGGAGTACCTGGTCGCCTCGCGGCACGGCTACGCCCGGGTGAAGAAGATGATGGACGAGACCTTCCCCAACTTCAGCTACCTGAGGGACTGCGACCTGGAAGACCCCATGCGGCGGGACGTGGCCCAGTTCATCCTGTCCCACGTGGTGCCCATCGAAGAGGTCTCGGTGGTCCACGCGGTGGAGATCTAGACCTTCAGCGTCCCGGCAAGAACGCTGCGGGTAATAGTAACGGGCTCCCGGCATGGCCGGGAGCCCGTTCCCAGTTTTTCCTCGAATACAAACGAATGATCACTAATGGGCTAATCTTGTCTGCCCTTCATTCGCAAGTATTAGTGGCTACTCGTAGATAGCAGGTCCCTAGACCTCCAGCGGCGTGTCGTCCATGTTGGCCCATTCGCCCATGGACCCGTCGTAGTTCTTGGCCCGGTCGTACCCCAGGAGCTTGAGCAGAAAGGTGCCGTGCGCCGCACGGATGCCGCCCTGTCAATATGCAAAGACCGCCTTGTCCGCGGTTATGCCCTTTTCGTTGAGCATTTGCCGGATTTCCGCGGCGGGCTTGAACTTGTGGGAATCCCGCTCCATCACGTTGAACCACTCCAGGTGCACCGCCCCGGGGACGTGTCCGGCCCGCTTGTTGCCCCGGTCGTTGGCGCCGGTGTACTCGCCGTCACTGCGCACGTCCCAGATAACCGCGTCATCCAGGCTGCAGGCCGCCTTTAGCTCGTCCACTTTGACCATAATGGACTCGTCGCTGCCCGGGGTGAAAGTGGCGCCGGATTTGGGAGTTACCCGGTCGAAGCTGATGGGGCGGCCCTCGTTTACCCACGTACGCCATCCGCCGTCCAGCACCTTGACGTTGGTGTGCCTGTAGTAGTTGAGGCACCACCAGAGGCGGCCGGAATAGAGGCTCTGGTTGTTGTCGTAGACCACCACCAGGGTATCGTCGCCGATGCCCAGGTTCTGGCAGAAGTTGGCGAACTTGTCCGGCGGCAGGATGTGTACCCGCCGGGTGTCCGGGTCCTTGGCATAGTTATCGGGCACCAGCACCGCGCCGGGGATGTGGCCGCGCAGGTAGCCGGCCTCCAGGTCGCCGTCCACCACCACCACATTGGGGTCATCCAGGTGTTCCGCCACCCAGGCGGCGTCAACCAGCAACTCCGGTCGGGCAAATCCTTCTCCGGTTGTCATACGTTCCTCCTCTTCTTCACACGTTCTTATATCATGTGCTAGCCAGCTTGCCCCTCTGAGAGCAAGTTTCTATTGCAGTGACTCGTACTTTGGATTGTCAGGGCGAATGGGATACAGCGACTCCAGGCTGTTCATGTCATGTAAGCAGGCAAGGAACTGTCGACGAACCTCTGGACTACACCAGTACAGGTTATCCATTAGCTCCAAAATCTCTTTGTCGGCTTGCCGCTGCCAGCTACTGGGTGAACCTCGCCAACTGAAGCCTATCCTCCTCTTGTCGGCCAAGTATAATGTTTCACCTTTTCTCTCGTTCGTTTCGTGCCTTTTGGCCCACCACATTCTCTTTGGCTCAGGGATTGTAGCGAACAGTGAACGTAAATCAGTCTCATTCCGAACCGGTACCTGAAGCAACTCCACACCCAAATTCTTTATAGCCGTGGCTTTCTGTTCCGGCACTGGATTTGTCACCACGACCTCAATACACCTTATTGGCCTGGAGTCTTTAAGTAACGAAATGTCGGGAATTCTTCCGGCGATCGATTGAAGGGCATCTGGGATAATAACTTTATCCACGCCTTCCATCAGGTTATCCGATTGAGTTCCGTCAAGGAGCGGCAAGTGAATCGGACCAGCATTGGCATGAAGCAAGTCCCATATCAACCCTACAGCATATTCATGCAGAAATGAAACTGGATAACCCTCACTTCCAACGTTTTGGAACCACTCTTTTTCGGAGAGCATGTCATTCTTCATTCGATATTCCTTGAGCTGCAATCAAATCATTAAGACGTGGGCACAATTGTGAGCTAAACCACTCCCTAAACCCCGGATTCCATGGGCGCCTGCTCTTCTTCCAGGTTGGCCCACTCGAACATGGAGTCGTCGTAGTTGCGGGCGCCATGGTAGCCCAGCAGGTTCAGGACAAATACGCCGTGCGCCGCACGGAGACCGGCCTGTCAATAGGCGAAGACGGCCTTGTCGGCGGTGATTCCGGCAGCGGTAAGAAGCTTCCGAAGTTCTTCTGGGGGCTTGAAGCAGTGGGTGCTCCGATCCATCAGGTCCATCCAGTCCAGGTGGACTGCGCCGGCGACGTGGCCTGCCCGGTTGTTGCGGCTGACCGCGCCGGAATACTCGGCGGCGGTTCGGGTGTCCCAGATGATGGTGTCCGCGGCGTGGGCGCCCCCGATGGCGCAACCTGCCCGCACCTCGTCATAGGTCGCAATGAGGGAATGGTCGGCCTGTGGGGTGAACGCCGCCCCGTTCCGGGGAGATGCGCGATCGAAGGCTACGGGGCCGCCCTCAGACACCCAGGCGCGCCAGCCACCATCCAGCACCCTTACATTCTTGTGGCCGTAGTAGGCCAGCGTCCACCAGAAACGGGCGGCGTGGAGGCTCATGTTGTTATCGTAGGCTACCACCAGGGTATCGTCGCCGATGCCCAGGGCCTGGCAGGCGGCGGCAAACCGGTCCGGGGGAAATGTGTCCACCCAGCCGGTTTCGGGATTGCGCTCGTAGTTGTTGTCCAGGAACAGGGCCCCGGGGATGTGGCCGCGCAGGTAACCGGCTTCGGCGTCCAGGTCAACAATTACCAGGTCAGGGTCGCTCAAGTGGGCCTGAAGCCAGGCCGAATTGGTAAGGTATTGAGGATTGGCAAATGTAGTTTCGGTAGTCATGGCAGGCAGATTGTAGGGCAAGGGACAGGGAAAGGGCAAGACGCGGGAAGGACTTGGTGCCCTGGCTGTTCAGGTGGGCTAGACCAGGTAGGGGCGGGTTTGAAACCCGCCCCTACAGTTGGAGACTAGCTGAATTGCAACTTTCTTGTTGAGTGGTTCAAGCTCTTAAGGTCAGTTAGCGGCGGTGGCGCGGCAGCCCGAGCACCAGCCGTAGAAGTCCACCCGCTGGGAGGAAATGTGGAAGTCGGCGCCGTCGCTGATGATGTCGGTGAGTTCCGACACCATGTCCTGGCCCACGTCGGCGTCCACCACCATGCCGCAGCCCACGCAGACCAGGTTGGCGTGGGGGGACAGGTTGGCGTCGTAGCGGGACAGGCGCTGGAAGGGAAGCTCACGGACGACTCCCACCTCCTCCAGCACGTCCAAAGTAGAATAGACGGTGGCGATGGTCACGTAGGGGAAGAAAGCCCGCACCCGTTCGTAGATGTCCCTGACCGACGGATGATCGGCGGAGTTAACCACCACTTCAGCAATAGCCAACCGCTGCGGGGTCAACCGCATGCCGAGAGGCCTGAGCTTGGCGACCAGTTCTTCCTGGGTGGTCAATTCCTGCTCCAAACGAGGGGAAATGAATGAGGCAACGGAGAATAACTTGCGAATTATAGCATACAATTTGAGGGAGAGTGGAGGTCGACAATTAGAGAGGTCAGAACAAGGAGAAGGAGAAAATCATCAAGGCGATGTTGCACCAAGGCTCGGAGCCAGAAGGCCTTGTCTGGAACTTTGGGATGCGAAGCAGTACTAATAATGATATTATAGTAACGTAATGTTACGGTTTGCTGTCGCAACACATCGACGACAGCGTACTGCGTTCTAGGCAGTCAGCGGCTTCCTTGTATGACGGGGATGGCAGGGTATGGAAATAGAGGAAGCTATCGCCGAACTTAGCAGCAATCCCAGGGCCGTCAGGTTCAACGTGCTGGCCCGAATATGCGATCATTTCTTCGGCCTACCCCGACAGCGGGGAACCAGTCATAGAGTCTACCGGACTCCCTGGCCAGGCGATCCCAGGGTGAATATCCAAAACACCCGAGGAATGGCTAAATCCTACCAAGTCAGGCAGGTTATCAAAGCCCTGGAGAGGTTGCAACAGGATGAAAGCTGACCACTATACTTACCGAGTAACCTGGTCCGCCGAGGACCAGGAACACCTGGGGCTGTGCGCAGAGTTTCCTTCCTTGAGTTGGTTGGACGCCACCCAGGAGGGCGCCTTCGCCGGAATCCGACAGTTGGTCTCCGAATGTATCGATGATATGCGGGCCAACGATGAAGAGCTACCCGAAGCCCTGGCAGAACGTACTTACAGCGGCAGGTTCGTGGTGCGGGTACCAGCGGAGGTTCACCGTACCCTGGCGATAGAGGCTGCCGAAGAGGGCATTAGCTTGAACCGGTTGGTGAACGCCAGGCTTTCGGGAGGGGCTTCCCACTGATGCCGCGGGTACTTGTTCACCCACGATTGGGTTGAAGCTGCCTAAGGTTGGGGTCGAGTTGCATTTCAGATGTAATTGCCTGAAAGGAACTCTCGAATTGCGGCAACGGCGGGTTTGAATCCCTGCCCTACGTGTCTCAATCCACTATATGGGGAAGGTTAGAATTCTTGGGCCGGGTTTGACAACCCGGCCCAAGAATCATCCAGGGTCTTGCGGGCTGCTGCCTACAGCCTGCCCCCAAAGAATACCGGTACCTGACGGCGGTAAATCTGGATGCGGGAGCGGGCCGACTCGACTACGAACACGTTGTCGTCGTCGTCCACGGTGACCGCGATGGGACCCCAGAAGAGCCTTTCCCGTTCCAGGCCCTGGGCGATGTCCCGTTCCTGCCACATTTCCGAGTTGGCGTCCAGCTTTTCCTTGCCCCACTTGGACAGAGAACCGTCGCCGGTGGTCTGGGTAAGGTACTCGCCGTCGGCGCTGAACACCTGCAGGCGGTCGTTGCCCCAGTCGGTCACGTAGATGTTGCCGTCCTTGTCCACCGCCACGCCGGTGGGGCGGTCAAGCTGGCCGTCGCCGGAACCGGAGGCGCCGAGCTTCATTAGAAAGTTGCCGTTGCGGTCGAACTTCTGGATGCGGTCATTGCGCCAGTCGGCGATGTAGATGTCGCCATTCCGGTCAATGGTGATGCCCCAGGGCATGTTGAACTGGCCGTCCCCGTCGCCCTTGGTCCCGAACTGGGAAATGTACTGGCCGTCCCTGGTGAACTTCTGGATGCGGTGGTTGTCGCAGTCCACCAACAGCAGGTTGTCGTCCTGGTCAATGGCCAGGCCCGAGGGGCTGCTGATTTCGCCGTCTCCCGAGCCCGGGGTGCCCCACTTGCTCAGGAAAGCCCCATCGCTGGTGTACATGGAAATACGGTTGAGCCATTCATCGGCCACGAAGACGTTGCCCTCGCTGTCCAGGGCGATGGCCGTGGGCCAGATGAGAGAACCGTCTGCGTCGGAAGGGTCGCCCTCGCCGGCGGTGGTCACGCCCCGGGCGAACTCGCCGATGTAGTCCTCGTCGATGGTGCAGATGGTTATCCGCTTGCCGTCCGGCCGGTAGTCGTAGGACCGGCTGACGACGTACATGGTGTCCTCTTCGCCCCGCACCATGGCCACGGGGTTCCGGAAACCGGGGCCGGAGAACTCCGCCCGGCCAATGGTGTGGCTGGGCTGAAGCGTAATTCCAGCAAATCGTGTGGTGGTCATATTGCCCTCCCTGTCAGGCGTTGTGTGGGTGGGGCAGACGTTGGTGTCCGCCCAGCACCCCCATCCTAACCTTCCCCCAACGAGGGGGAAGGAATTTTCGTAATTGGTCTTAGATGAAGTCGAACTTTTCGAAGCCGCCGTTGACCAGGGGCTGAGCGTCCAGGCCCATCCAGTTTTCCAGCAGCGTGGTGTAGATGCTGCGGAAGTCGTTGTTGAAATGCAGGTCGCCTTCCAGCAGCTTGTCCGCCTCCAGGGAAGGATACTCGCCGTACAGGCCGCCCTTGACATTATCGCCAACGACGAAGGCCATGCCGCCCGAACCGTGGTCGGTGCCGGACCCGTTGTCATGTACGCGGCGGCCGAACTCGGTGAAGACAAGCACAGTTACGTTGTCGGCGGCGTCATGCTCACGCAGGTCGTCCATGAAGTCGGCGACGGCCTGGGAGGTCTCGCTCCACAGCTTGGCGTGGGCCTGCAGTTCGCCGGCGTGGGTGTCGAAGCTGTTGTATGGGGCTGTCGTGTACAGCACCCGGGTGCCGAAGCCGGCCAGGTGGGTCTGGGCAATGTTGCGCATGTACTGGCCCACCACGTCGTTGCCGTACTCGATGGATGACGAGTACATTTCCGGCGCGGTGCTCAGGATGTCGGCGCCCTTGAGGGCGTCCATGCCGGTGCGGGACAGGTAGTCCACCACACCCCCGCGGCCCATGGCCGGTGAGTAGATGCGGGAGAACACGTCCAGGGCGTCGGCTCGCTGGTCCTCTTCCTCGATACCCGTCAGCACACCGTAGGAAGCCAGGTTGCCCACCGATGCCACGGGAACGCTGGGCATGGCCAGGGCGCGGGGAAGGCCGCGACCGAAGTTGACGCCGGTCAGCACGTTTTCGGCGTTGGGGTCCATTTCCTTGATGGCGCGGCCCAGCCAGCCCTCGGTGCCCACCTTGTCGGGCTCGCAGGTGTGCCAGATATCCATGGACCGGAAGTGGGAACGGTTGGGGTTGGGGTAGCCCACGCCCTGGATGATAGCCATCTTGCCATCATCGAACAGCTGCTTCATGGGGCCCATGTTGGGGTTCAGGCCCACGTAGTCATTAATCTTCAGCACCTGGTCGTCGGGCACCCGCACCGACGGGCGGTTGTCGGTGTACAGGGGGTCGCCATAGGGAATCACGGTGTTGAGAGCGTCGTTACCCCCGGACAGCTGCAGGACAACCAGCACCGGGTCTTTCTTTATCGAAGTCATTTCCTTTCCTCCTCAGACTGTTGGAGCCGATTTGCGCTTGCCGGGGTGGTCTAGGCGAACTGGTACTCCTGGGTGGATACAATCAACTGCAGGGTCTGACCCACCCGCTGGGAGAATTCGGGAGTGCCGGGCATGAGGTCGCCGCCCCTGGCCACGTGTGCGGTCAACTGTTCACGGGTCTCTTCCGCCAGTTCGTAGGCGCCCAGCAGTTCCAGGCAGCGGTCAACCACCCGTTCCGCGGAAATGGCGCCGCCGTCGGAACCCACCCGGGCCACCATGTCCTGCACGCCCGGCAGGTCCAGGTTGCCCACCTGGTCGGCGGCAAAATTGATGCGCTCCACCAGCGTGCCGCTGTCAATCCATTCGCCGCCGGTGTGCCAGCCCTCCACCGTGGGAGGATTCATCAGGTCCTGCCCCATGTAGCGAATGTTGGCTGCCAGGTTGTTCAGGCCCGGCTTGGGCGAGGTGAAATCCCTGACCACCCGCATCGTGCCGACAACGGCCTCGGCGGGGCTCTTCACCTTGGCAAAGCGGGCGTTCTTGAAGGCATCCGAGTTGAAGAGAACGCGCAGCATGGAGCCGATGTTGTAGCCGGAGCGGAAGTATTCATCTTCCAGCATCTTGATGGTGTCCAGGTCCCGCGGCGGGGTGTCCTGCCAGGCCGGCACCTGCACGTCGTCGGCCACGAAGAAGTTGTACATGTGGCGGGCAACGAAGCGCGCGGTGGACGGCTGCCTGGCGATGATATCGATTATGTCGTCGCCGTTGAAGTTGCCCGTCTCGCCCAGGAAGGTCTTGTTATCCCCGTCGTGGTCGGCCGGGTTGAAGATGAAGCCGGCCTCGTAGCGGCCGTAGGGATAGCGGGGGATGGCGTTGGTAATGGTCCAGCCGGTGAAGGCCCGGGCGCATTCCTTGACGTCGTCTTCGCTGTAATTAGCCTCGCCGTCCATGCCTACGCCCATGGAGAACAGTTCCAGCAGTTCCCGGCCCCAGTTCTCGTTGATGGCCTCCTTGTGGCTCATGCAGTTGTCCAGGTAGAAAATCATGGACGGGTCGCTGGACAGGCCCATGAGCAGGTCACGGAAGCTGCCAAGGCCATGCTCGCGGAACATATCAATCTGCAGCTTTATCTGCCGGCCGTGCTCGCATTTGGAGTTGCCGGTGCAGAAGATTCCGTGCCAGAACAGGGCGATCTTCTCTTCCAGGGGCCGCTGGGTATTGATCATGACGTAGGTCCAGTAGGCCTGGTTGACTTCCAGGGCGTTCATCTCCCTCCAGTCAACGAACCGGCGCTCCAGGACGTCCATTTCCAGCCTGGGCTGATTGCCAGGGTTGAGCAGTTCTTCCACCGTGGCCTCATATCCTGCGGCTGCCCGCCGTTCCAGCTCTTCGTATGAAGCGCCAAATCCGGCCCGCCGCATCAGGTGAGCCATTAGAGCGATGTCATTGGTCGCCATTCCCGTCCCTCCTTATGTTTTCTTTTCTTCGACCTGTTCTTGCTTGAATCCAGAAGCCGCTGGGGAAGTGGTCTGCACCATGGAATATACCATGGATAAGGTAGCACCATATTAAGCAAACGCCAATTTAGTGTCAAGGAGTTGCGAAAAAACGAGCAATTCAGGTTCACGATTGAGAGTAAACCGCAAGAATTGCCCCAGGTATCACCGAAACAGGGATTTGGCCTGCCGAATTACACGTTGAAGGGGCGGCGCTGCGTTGAAAAACGCGACGGAGGGGAAGTGAGGAGAGCCGCCGGATTAGAGAGAAATCCGGCGGCTCAAGCTTTCCTGAATCAGTATTGTTTCTTTAAGATGTCGGTTCCCTCCCCGGGGAATCTAGCTGCCGCCAAACCGGCGACGATGCTGCCGGAGGGTTCAATCATTCATGATCACGGGAATGCCGGCGGAGGTTAAAGTGGGGCTACCGTGTTTCGTCAATACGCACGATGTCCGCTTGAATCAAGGCAACAATCTGCGCCATGCCCGCCAATGCTTCCCGCATCTGCTGCTGAGTCTCTTCCGTGTTTTGCTGAATTTCCTCCGTCCGCCGCCAACTTTCTTCCAGTTGTTGCTGCCGCTGCTCCATCTGGTACTGCCGCTCTATCATCATCCGCTGACTCTCCTCAGACAGGCGGTGGAGGTCAGAGGAAATTTCGTTAAGGATTTCCAACCTTCTTAAGCGGTCTTCCGTCATATTCTTTGCCACCGTTTTTGTGAAAAATGCTTCCCGACTGTACACCCGTCCAGAGTGTACCGATATACACGGATGTCAGGAACATGGCGGCTCCGGGGAATGAACAAGGCCGCCGGATTGTTCAAATTTCCGGCGGCCCAAGGCTGGTCTGGACGGTTTCAATTTGGTCAGGTAAACAGGCGGTTGCTGACCAGTCCCTAGCTGCCGCCGAACCGGCGGCGATGCTGGCGGAGGGTTCAATCATCCATGATCACGGGAATGCCGGCGGCTTCTGCCCTGGCCGCGGCCTCCTCGTTGATCACCCCGTCCTGCATCCAGATATACTTGGCGCCCACCTCGATGGCCTCGTCTACCACCGGATCCACCAACTCGGAACGGCGGAAGATGTCCACCATGTCTATGGGCTCGGGCACCGACTTCAGGTCGGGGTAGCTTTTCTCGCCCAGAACCTCCTCGATCATGGGGTTGACCGGAATGATGCGGTAGCCTTGGGCCTGCATGTAGCGGGAGACACCATAGCTGGGCCTTTCCGGGTTGTCGGAAATGCCGACCACGGCAATGGTCTTGCTGTTGCGGAGTTGTTCCTCGACCAGGTCCATCCTGCCCACCTCCTGCTGAAAATGGCGGCTCCCGCACGGTTGCCGAAGACCGCCTTGAGTCATTGTCGCACAGCGGGCGGGCGTTGGGCTACCGGCGCTGGACTCTCCGCTCTCCCACTCACCAATTCCCTTGAGCACCTGTATAATCCGTGAGCAGGCAAGACCCTCCGTGGATAATGTGGATAATAAAGGAGCGCCATGACCCAGCAACAGGAAATCCGGCAAGCCCACCCTTACTTCATGTACGACGCCATCATCGGTCAGCCCGAGGCCCTGGCTACGATGCTGGACCGGCACGCAGCGACGGCAAGAGATGTTGCGACAGTGCTGGCCACCAAACGGAACATCTACATCGTGGGCATTGGCACCTCGTGGCACGCGGTGCTGGTGGCCGAGCACTGGTTCCGCCGTTTTGCCAGCCGGGATATCCAGGTGCAGGGATGGCACTCCTTCGAGTTTTGTAGCTACCCGCCGGCCCTGGGGCCCGAGGACGCGGTAATCATCATCAGCCACCGGGGCACCAAGACCTACTCTTTCCTGGCCCTGGAACTGGCCAAGGAAAAGGGCGCCTACACCGTGGCGGTAACCTCCACTGACCCCGGCCCCCGATTGCAAGTCGCCGATACATCCCTGCATACGGTGGCGCCGGAAAGGTCATCGGCCTTCACCATCAGCTATACCTCCGCCCTGACCGCGCTGGCCATGGTGGCGTCGGAACTAGGGGCGGCCCTGGAGGACGATGAAGAAACCGCCCGGCTAAGGGACCAACTGCTGGACGTTCCGGGCGCGGTGGCCGACATAATTGACCGGGAGCAGGATATCGCTGACGTGGTAGCGCAGTTTGGCGACAAGCAGCGTTTCATCTCGGTAGGCTGGGGGCCCAACACCGCCAACGCCTACGAGGTAGCCCTGAAAATCAAGGAGACCAGCGCCTCGGACTGCGAGGGCCTGCAGGTAGAGCAACTACTGCACGGCCCCTTCTGCTCGGTGGACGACCAGTGCCTGGTTACGCTCATCGCCCCACCCGGTCCGGGATACGAACGGTCCCTGGACATTGCCCGGGCTTCGGCTGCAGCCGGCGCGCCGGTGTGGGCATTAGTGCAGGAGGGCGACGAGGAGCTTTCGTCCCTGGCATCAGCCAGCTTTGCCATGAAACCCCTGCCGGAACTGTGGAGCCCCCTGGCCAGTGTAGTGCCGCTGCAGTTGTTCACCTACCACCTGGCCCTGCACCGAAGCAAACACCCGGACCTGTTCCAGCAGGACAACCCGAAACAGGCGGCAGCCCGGGCTCATTACGGTCTGTAGCAAGTCTTCATCCTGTCCATCAATGTTCAAGTCATATACAAGGAGAAAACCATGTCCACCGACGAAACCCAGGCATTTCTCGATTCCCAGGCCCAGCACCGGGGCTACTCCCTGGAGATGCACCGCATCATGGCCGAGGCCGACCTGGAATGGGCGAAAACCTACGGCGCATTTATCGAGGCCACCTACACCGGGCAGCGCACCCTGGACCGCAAGACCAAGGAGTTGCTACAGATTGTGGTGGAGGCGGCCCTGAAGGCCGATGTTGAACAAATCCAGGCCCACGTGCATGTGGCCCTGGAGAATGGGGCAACGGAAAGGGAGGTCCTGGAAGCCCTGCAGGCGGTCATCGCCCCCATGGGCGCGCTGGCCTTCCGCCGGGGATTACAGGCGTGGGCAAGGGAGACGGGGCGGTTGCCGAACGAATAGGGGGAGAGTTTAGTCCACTGACTCCCCCGCCCTTAATTGGCCAAGGGGCTCAATCTTCTATTTCAGGTTGAACCAAACCTTGGTATCGCCGAAGCCGAAGCCGAAGGTTTCATCTAGCAGAAGTAGAAGCGAATCGGCGTCAGTGGATGGTATCTGCCAACACTCCCAACCCCTCACGGCTCCTCCAGTGAAGAGTTCTGTAAAAGAGGGGAACTGGTCTGGAATGACACCGCAATTGTTTTCGTAAGTGGTGTAAACAACGGCTGACTGCCCCACTGTCTTGAGGCTGAAATTAGTGAAGAACATCGCGGAGTCGGGGCCAAGATATTTGGCTTCGATTTCCGCCATGAAGAACTGATTTCCGGGCTTAGGGGGAGCGTTAAACGGGTTGGTTGCAAGTACACGCCCGGTAGCATCGACATCTGTGCGGGAAACAACAATGGCCCAATAAGGTCTGTCGCCTTCAAGAATCTCAACTACCTGGCCAAATGGTACTGGATTCTCTCGGCTGCCCAAAACAGGCGGTGGCGTCGGAGTAGCTGTAGGTTCGGGGGTATTCGTAGCCGTGGGCTCTGGCGTGTCTGTAGGAAAAGGTGTAGCGGTTGGATCTTGTGTGGCAGTAGGCAATGGGGTTTCAGTTGGTGTAGGTAGCGGTGTACTGGTCGGCACCGGCGTTGCAGTAGGTTCGGGGGTTTCTATGGCGGCAGGTTGCGCAGCAACTACGGGAGCGGCAGTTGCGACTAGTTGAGCGGTTGGTTGCGGGGTTGTGAGCGTAGGGTGGGATTCGCTAGTGGCAGGTTGCGTGGCAACTGCGGGAGCGACAGTTGCGACTAGTTGAGCGGTTGGTTGCGGGGTTGTGAGTGTAGGATTTGGTGCGCTGGGAGTAGCTACTTGAGAGGTAGTACAAGCTAGAATTGCGGCAACGGCTAGTGCCGATAGGACAAGCGAGAGTGGGTTTTTCAACAGGACCCCCTTGAGACAAAGGACAGTGATACTCGCCAAAGTAACCATAACCCTCACGAGCCAACAAGGGGCAAAGGAACGTGCTACTCCTGTCGTCGTTAAGTGGCTCGGTTAGGTTGTAGAGGGGTTAGTTTGGCGAGCAAGATCTTGGCAGAGC
This sequence comes from Dehalococcoidia bacterium, assembly GCA_034428635.1. GTDB lineage: Bacteria > Chloroflexota > Dehalococcoidia > Lucifugimonadales > UBA3495 > Bin22. The sequence continues at coordinate 144 of DAOUHR010000039.1, read as the reverse complement.
AGGAATAGGATGTCAATTAAGAAGTATTAATAGCCCGGTACAGTACGTAGTAGCGCATGTACGTGGAAATAATGTAATTCTAATGGACGCCTCTACGGGGCACATCCCAACCTGCTTGAGCAAAACTCCCCCCTACCGTGTATA
>DAOUHR010000038.1:0-45820 GCA_034428635.1 Dehalococcoidia bacterium | reverse complement strand
CAATCTGCAGCGGCAACTGGCCCGCCTCCGGCTGCTGATCATCGAGGAACTGGGCTTCGTCCCCCGCTCCACCACCGGCGCAGAGCTCCACTTCGAGGTCTTCAGCCAGCGCCAGGAACGGGGCTCCGTCCTGGTCACCACCAACCTCCCCTTGGACGAGTGGAGCGATGGGTTCGGCTCGGAGCGGCTCACCGGAGCTCTGCTGGACCGCCTAACCCACCACGTCCACATCCTGCGTCCACATTCTGGAAATGAACGGCGACAGCTACCGGCTCAAGGGCAGCCGGCAGGACGCCGCTTCCCAGTCTCCAAACTGGCCAGAAGGCGTCTAGCCCCTGCCGGAACGGCTCCTACTTACCTCCGGTCACTGCCCCGCGGCAGGACATTTCCCATGAGCAATTAGCGTGGACAAATATGCTGGCCAGTTACGCCAGGTGGTACACTTTCCTCCCGCCACAATGGTCCACTATTCCGCCGCCCTTGACTAGGGACAGAAGCCCCAGGATAAAAGCTATGGGAAACAGGAAGTCGAAGCCCGTCAGGGTCAACGCCGGAAGCTCGAGAGTCCCGCTGGGAGACGACCAGCTCAGGTCGATCCGGAAGGCTCTCACCGAGAAAAAGTCTGCCAAGGCGCCGCCCACAACGGGTCCGATTCCCGCACCCAGGCCGGTTGCCATTCCGGCAATCCCCACGTAGGGTGTGGCGCTGCCTCCCGGAGCCGATTTGAGGGCTAGCGTCTGGATGGTCAGCTGTACGCCGGCTGCTGCAATGCCGGCGAATACGTGAAGGGCCGCCAGCAGCGGGAGGGTGAGAAAGTACCTGTCGGGGTTGGTGGTGAACATCCAACCGAAGTTTACAAGCAGGTAGAGGGACGCTAACAGCGAAAGGACGATCATTGTCAGGGTCTGGGTGCCGCCGATTCCCCCCTGTCCAGCTACGACGGGGAGGAAGGAGGCCAGGATTACGATCTGCGCCAGAGTGGACTCGAACAGGCTGATGGCTGCCGCGGCCAGGAAGGTTGTTCCCAGGTTCACGGTCAACCAGGGCGGCCGGGTGCTTATGGAAGATACCAGAGTATTCTCCCGCGAGTCTCCGGCCACGCCGCTCACGTTGAGCATCTGCCGGGTATCCTCCTCCTCTAGTGCGCTCAGCAGCAACCCCAGGCGTATGACCCCCGTTAGTACGCCGTCGGATACCACAGGTAACTGGACTATTCCGTAATGCCGGCGCAACCGGGCGCACTCCGAGGCTGGCGTATCGGCGTTAACCGTAGCCACCACCGGTTCGGCTATGCCGCTTAACAGTGTCTCAGGTGGTTGCTACGCCAGGTCAGCGACAGTTACCTGTCCCTCCAGCCGGCCATGGTCTCCCACCAGGTAAACCCTGTTGAATTCGTAGGGGCTTTCCGACAACTCCCTAAGGCCGTTCCGTGCATCCAGGACTGTATCGCCGAAGTCTGCCACGAGAACTGCCTGCGACATCAGGGCCCCGGCACTTCCGGCGGGATGAGCAAGAGTTCCAGCATCGGGAATGGCCTCTTCCAGAGACTCCGCCACCTCCTTGCCTGGTTTGTGCGAACCCGCAGCACGGCATTCTACGCCACCCGGGGGTGTACCTGGTCGAGGACGCCGGAAAGCACCCTGGCCCCAAGCCTGGAGACAAATCTGCTGGCCTGCATCGGGTTCATCTGGTGCAGCATCCAGACCACCGTGGCCGGAGACATCACCTGTATCAGCGCATCCCTGCTGTTGCGGGGCATGGAAAGCAGAACGGCTCCCACGTCGGCCGGGTGCAATGACCGCAGCCGTTCCCACGCGGTTATGTGGTCCCCGCCTTGATGAGCTGCTGCACCTCGTTGGCGATGGCGCCCGCTTTTCTGGGAGTAATGGCCATGCCCTGCTCTGCAACCGGCGCGTTCGTCATTCTTTACCTCCTGGAGTAACATTCTCAATCAGAACGGTTTCCAGCAGGCCCTGGGCAATGTCCCCCCACACCGCTCGTGCTTCCATCCGCGTCAGCCGCACGACCTACCAACGCCGCGGCAGATTGCCTGACCGCACCGGCAACGTCGCCGCCGGCAGCGAACACGCCGGAAACCACGCCGGTCATTGCCGCCCTGGCTGCAACATCCACCTCTTCACCGGCCTCGACCATTGCTTCCAACGCCCCTTCTGCGGCCGCGGTTGCCGCCTCCGTGCTGCTGACTCCCACTGGGGTAGCACCGGAAATGGCGCCTTCGACTGCGTTTCGACCGGCAACGGTCACGTCGGCATCCATCACGCCGCTGCCCCGTACGGCTCCGATAACGCTTTCCCTCAGGGCAAGCGACGACATCCTTACAACCTGCTCCGTCCCTTCCACTGCCCCAATTACGGCGGCCCGGATAATTGTGGTGGTCTCGCCGGTTATTTCACCGGCTGCCCTGACAGTCCCTTCACGACCTCCCGGGCAAGATATTCGGCGCCTCTCCCGAGGGATCTGGTGCCGGCCGCCGCTCTTTGAGCCGCAAGCCGTACGGAGGGCCCCGTCACCGGGGAAGGCGCCGTTTGCTCCCCGGTCAGCGCCTCCTTAACCTGTCTGGCAACTATATCTGAAGTTCGACCGGACTCGTTCATTCCTTTCTCGCATACAGCGTCTGGGGACGCTGGCAGCCTCCTGTACCTTCCCTTACTCCGATGCACCGCACCTTGGGGCCAAGAATGGGTAAAGGGCAAGCGGCAAGACATCCCCAGGGGGTATCCAGTGATAATGTTTCTGAAGTCCGGCTCTGGCCGCAACTACGGGCGGTACAAGGCCGTTTTCCAGGCGCAAGGGGGCAGGCCAGGGCAAACGCATTCTGCTCCCAGACCGGGTCATTTGGACTTCGCTGGGGGCGGCTGCTATAACTGACAGGTTCGAGGTTCCTCCGCCTGAGGCGAACGCGGGAACGCCGGATACTACCCTGACCGGAAGGCGTTTGCCCTGAGGTGCAGGCCGGTCAGGCGGACATAGAAGGGCGGCCTGTGCTTCAAGTGGCCGACGGCAACTTCGTCGAGCGGGGCGCCAACGTCCTGGCTTCGGGCTGCCGGGCAACGGGAAGACCCACGCACCGTGCGCCGTGGGCCATCGGCTGGTGGAATCGGGCAGGTCAGTGCTCTTCGCCCCGGCCTACAGGCTGGTGCAGGACCTCCTGGCCGCCAAGCGGGACCTCGCGCTGACGAGACAATTACGGAAGCTCGACAACTACGACTTCCTGCTGCTGGACGACCTGGGATACCTGCCCCAGGGTGCCGAGGAGTCCGAGGTGCTCTGCACCCTCATCGCCGAACGCTACGAACGCCGGTCCCTGGGCATCACGTCCAACTTGGTCTTCTCCCAGTGGGAGCACATCTTCGCCAACCCGATGGCCACTGCGGCAGCCATCGACAGAGTAGTCCACCACTCGGTCATCCTGGAATTCGACGGGCCCAGCTACAGAACCGGAGTAGCTCAGCAGCGCGGTAATGGGGAGGTGAACCGGCAAGATAATCGACGGAATTCCGGCAATGGTGGTTGACGTCAAACAACTGAAGAGATACCCTCCGAATTGGGTAGGCTGAGCAGCCTATGGAAGATGTCTTTGGGGGATAACTACTTCGGCGGAGAGATTCCCCCAGAGCTGGGGGGCCTCGTTAACCTAATAAGTCTTTCCTTGAACGGTAACCGTTTCAGCGGGCAGGTGCCCGCGGAACTAGGTGCGTTGCCCGCGCTGCAGCGCATATGGCTCCACCACAACGACCTGACGGGGTGCTTACCCATAACGCTGCCAAACTCCAGGGATGCCAAGCTGCCGGTCTGCCAACCCTAAGGGGCGGGTGCGGGCTGGCCAGGTGTGGACGATTTCTGTGGTAACGGAACGAGATGTCATGCAATAGGCAAATGTTGAGGTTCTTGGCCTTGTGCGTTCTAGGCGGTGCAATGGCCCTGTTGGTGGCCGCCTGTTCCAGCCTGCCCTTCATAGGAGGGTCTTCTGATAGGAAGGCCCTGGTCGCCCTATATGATGCCATGGGCGGTGACGAATGGAACAACAACGACCTATGGCTGAGCGAACTTCACCCAGGATTCTGGTACGGCATCACATATTTCACACGGGAAGTGCCTGTCTTCAGCCCCGCTGGTGGCGGCGGCGGGACCCGTACTGTAGAAGGGCTTTCCAGGCTGCAGCTGAGCAGCAACGGCCTGAAAGGCGAGCTGCCTCCCGAGGTTGGCGAGCTCGATTCAATATCCCGGCTGTTCATGGCCTACAACCAGTTGACCGGCGAGATCCCTTCCCAGTTGGGCGACCTGGATAATCTCACTCATCTGTATCTGGGTGGCAACCAGATCAGCGGCGAGATACCCTCCGAGCTTGGCAAACTCGGCAGGTTGTCATATCTGTCTCTGCGCGGCAACCAGCTCAGCGGGGAAATACCATCTGACCTGAGCAATCTTAAGCAACTGATAATGCTAGACCTCAGCGACAACCAGTTGACTGGAGAAATTCCTTCGTGGCTGGGAAAATTCCATCGCTTCAGCTACCTTTACTTGCGTGGAAACCAGCTTACCGGCGAGATTCCATCCGAACTCAGCAATTTCTACCACCTGGACCTGCGAGGGAATGATCTTACCGGGGAGATTCCGTCCGAGTTTGGCACGTCCGGAAACCGGCGAATGTTGTACCTGGGCGGGAACAGATTGACCGGGTGCATACCCTGGAAGCTACGCAACGTGCCCGAGAATGACCTGCTGGGCCTTGGACTGGACTTTTGCGGTGACGAAGGCAAGGGACTCTTAACAAGCGAGATTCTGAGTTTGGTCGCCTTCTACAATGCTACCAGCGGGCCTGACTGGACGGACAACACCGGTTGGATGAACAGCACCAAGACTTTACGCGGCTGGCGGGGTGTCAGGGCCCAAGGCGACCGTAGCTATGTCCGAGTCCTGTCCCTAGAAGGGAACAATCTAACCGGGGAGTTGCCGCCAGAGATCGTCGATTTGACGGACCTGCGGATCTTGGATCTCTCAGGTAACCACCTGAGCGGAAGAATACCCTCCTGGTTGGAAAGCATCGAGGGACTGGCCACGTTGGACCTTGGCGACAACCGCTTTAGCGGGGAGATACCGCTTGAGTTGGGAAACCTCACTACACTGACGAAGTTACGCCTCGATAGGAATAGTTTGACCGGAGAGATACCATCGGAGTTGGGCAACTTCGGCAGGCTGACGGAGTTGCGCCTCGAAGAGAACCAACTGACTGGTGAAATACCGCCTGAGATGGGTAAACTGACCAGTTTGCAAGTGCTCCGCCTCGCAGGGAACCAGTTGACTGGCTGCATCCCAGACCCTTTGCGGCTGGTCCCGGACAATGACTTATGGGAGCTTGGACTGCCCCTATGCAGCGGACAGGCGAGCTTGGAGCCTCCTCCCTTTCACTACGAGAGGAGGGCGTTAGTCGCCCTCTTCAATGCCACAGGCGGGGAAGCCTGGGAGAATAACACCAACTGGCTTTCCCCCGAGCCGTTGAATAGATGGTATGGCGTCACCATCGGCCAGTCAGGCAGAGTCGAAAGTCTGATGCTGGGAGAAAATAACCTGAGCGGGTCGATCCCGTCTGAATTGGGCGCCCTAGAAAACCTCCAGACTCTGGAACTCCAAGAAAATGACCTGAGCGGGTCGATCCCGTCTGAATTGGGCGACCTAGAAAACCTCCAGATTCTGCGACTCAAAGAGAATGACCTGATTGGAGAGATACCGGTGGAGTTGGGTAGCCTCGGATCGCTACAGAGCCTTAGTCTTAATGGAAACAGGCTTAGCGGCGAGATGCCACCCGAACTGGGTGGCCTCGGGTCTCTGTCGCGGCTGTTCCTCTCGGCCAACGACCTAAGTGGCCAGATACCTATCTCGTTTAGCAATCTTTCTTCGCTGAGGGTTCTACATCTTGAAGGCAACCGCCTCAGCGGCGAGATTCCGGCTGAGTTAGGCAACCTCCCCAACTTGGAATACCTTTTCCTCCAAGAGAACAACCTCAGCGGCGTGATCCCTGCCGAGTTGGGCAATCTTCGTGGCCTCGCGCACCTGGCCCTCCAAGGCAACAACTTAAGCGGCGAGATGCCTGCCGAGCTGGGCAATCTCCCTAAATTGCAATACCTGTTCCTCCAGGACAATAACCTAAGCGGTGAGATACCGAGCGAGCTAAACGATCTGCTTAAGCTGAGGGCCCTGCGCCTCGGCGGAAACCAGCTTACAGGGTGCATACCGGGTAGTCTGCGCTCGGTCTCTGAGAACGACTTCCCAACCCTCGGTCTACCATTATGCGCCGGTGATGTCCTCTCCCCAGAAGAGACCAACCCGGCCCTGCTGGCCCTCTACAACGCCACCGACGGCGATAACTGGTACAACAACAATGGGTGGCTTACGAAACGCCCCCTGGATCAGTGGCACGGCGTCCGTACCCAGGTCAGTCATCTCCCCGACGGTACAGAAGTTATTGTGATTGATGCGATTGAGCTCGGGCAGAATAACTTGACCGGCACAATACCCCCAGAGTTGGCCTCCCTTGGCGACCTGACCAGGCTGGTCCTTAGCGAGAACAACATGACCGGTGAAATTCCGCCAGAGCTGGGTAACCTCGTCAACCTGAAGGAACTGTTCCTTCATGAAAACAGATTAAGCGGGGGGATTCCGCCCGAGTTGGGCAACCTCCGTAATCTGGAACGCCTGGGACTCACCGGCAACGACCTGAGCGGAGAGATACCGCCTGAGTTGGGTAACCTTGGGTCACTGCTAAGGTTGTCCCTCCAGGGTCACAATCTAAGCGGCGAAATACCTCCGGAGCTGGGCAATCTCAATTCACTGGCAGTCCTCCAACTTCACGGGAACAATTTGAGCGGCCAAATACCCCCTGAGTTGGGCAATCTCAATCATTTATCGACCCTGAACCTCAGCGGGAACCGCTTGAGCGGCGAAATACCCGGTGAGTTGAATCGTCTCGAGCTCCTAGACACACTGTATTTGGGTGGGAACCTGATTGCGGGGTGCATACCAGGAGACCTGCAGGCCGTGCCTTCCAACGACCTATCCAGGCTCGGTCTGCCCCTCTGCTAGCCAGACGTCAAGGACAATTGGACTACGCCCAGGCCAGTAGGGCCGAGTTGCGCTCGCTGCGAGGTGACTAGGTCTGGACGCTTGTAACGCTCACAGAACGAGTCGTAGTTCAAAGACGGTTATACCTACAGTCAACTCAGGCCCCACCAAACTGGACTCATCATATGTGGACCTCCCACCGGAAAGTTCGCAATAGAGCCTGTCTCAGAAGTCTGTGAAGAAGGTTGGGGGTAGACTGTAGAGCAACACAGGGACAGGAGCGAATCGGATGCCGCTTCGAGATCTGGACCGAGAGCAAATGCGGTTGTTGCCGCCGTCCCTGGACGAGTTGTTGCCCCAGGATCATCCAGCCAGGTTTGTGGCGGAGATCGGGGACGCCTTGACCAGGGAGGACCGGTCAGAGCTTGGTGTGGACATGGATGGCGATTCCAAGGGAGCGCCAGCGTACCACTCCGTGCCTTGTTGAGCGTATGGGTATACGGGTTCAAGGGCGGTGTGCGCTGGTGCCGGAAACTGGAGACAGGCTCCCGGGACCAAATACCGTAATTGTGGCTGGCTGGGTGGCAGCACCCCGACCACAACACCTTCAGAAACGCCATAGTCGTATCAACCTGACCGATCCAGAGGCCCGGGTGATGAAGGGCAGGCATCAGGCATGGTGGTATCGTGGTATCGTGGCATCGTGGCTGGATACAACGCCCAGGCCGTGGTCTCGGCCAGGAAGACGGAAGAGGGAACCTGGGGCATGTTGGTCACTGCAGTGGACGTGGAGCGTGGTAGATGAAGTCAATGACAATGCCCTGTTGACGCCGATGATGGAACCGGCCGAGGATACGACGAGGACGAAATCGCAGATGACCTTGGCCGACGCCGGATATTACGCGGCCAGCCACCTGGCGGAGTGCGACCGTCGCGGTCAGCAGGTGGTGGTACCGGAGTCACGGCAACGGATCCTCAAAGACCCATACCACAGGGACAGATTCATCTATGACGGAGACAGCGACACCTTCAGGTGTCCCCAGGGTCAGACGCTCGAATTCGTCCGCATACAACATGTGAACGGAGTCCCATTGCGACTGTAATGGGCTGCAGGCGCTGCATGCCAGGCTTGTCCAGCCCTCAGAGCCAGTACCAAAGCCAGGGAGATTGGGGGAAGCCTGTCCCTAGGGCCCCACGATCAAGTGCTACGTGGCCATCGCGCCTGGATGTATACCTCGGGGGCCAAAGAAGGTCACAAGCTGAGAAAGCAGTTGGTCGAGCCAGTCTTCGGAATAATCAAGGAGCAACAGGGCGCAGGGAGATTCCTGCTGCGAGGCCTCACCAATGTGACGGCCGAGTGGATCCTCCTGGTCACCGCCTTCAACTGGCGCACACTTTGGAAGATCTGGGGTTCCTCCGCCCGTCTTCAACCTCACACCTGAGGGATCCCGATGTCGTTCCCGATCTTGTTCCGTCACACGTTTCAGGAACTAAGGCTGCCGGTCTATTCACTGCTATCGTTTGAAATGACCCTCGGGTCGGATCAAGCTGACAAGAATGGCCTTCTGAGACAGGCTCAATTAAGTTGGCGTTGACATCTCAGGGAACAAATAAGCAACTCAGCCACGTTGACGCCCAGGGTCTTTCGATTGTTTTGCCTTTACCCACATCTGTCTTGTCCACGTAGGGGCGGTTCGCGAACCGCCCCTACGTGGGTGTCACCAGTTGGACAAGGATGCGCGACAATCGAAAGACCCTGCGTTGACGCCTTCTGCCCTCCGACGGGGAGCCAGTTTCCCCGATTGGCGATCTTGTGATTGCCATCTACATCTGCCTCCTGGTTGGGGTGGTACTCTATAGAGACATCGCTCCTGGGTAAAGTGCCTAAAACCGCTGGAAGACATGCCGACAACCCTCGGATTGCTCACCCAAAGGAGGCTTCTCGAATGGCAAGGGACAAGCAGACTGGGCTTCTCTACGAAGCCTGGGCAGACCTTGACCGCGTAATTGATGGACTGGACACGCCAACTGCGACCCGTTCGCTTGATGGGGGCAGCTCAATCGCCTGGGCCACAGCACACGTGACGGCCCATCTCGACACGTGGGTCAACGTGCGGTTTGCGGGACTTTCACCACACCCTGTCATAAACGACGGACGTTTTCGGCTCAACGGGGGAGGAGTTATCGAGTCTGAGTGGCAACTGATTCAACGCTCCGTGAATGAGGTCCGGGAGTCGGCCAGGAACTATCTGGACGCCTCACCGACCAAGGACCTTCTGGTCCCTTATTCAGGATCCATCGAGCCCTTGTGGGAATCCGGGATCACTCTTCGATACACAATTCTAAGGATGTCAGCCCACCACTACTTCCATATCGGTGAAATCTCCGCCAAACGTGACCGTCTCGGGGACTCCGTGGGCGATTACCCGGGGAGCCTGCTTGAGTGCCTCTGATCTGGCCTACCTTCTGCCTGGGACGTGGCATTCGATGGGCTCGGCTGCCGCTGTTGCCAGGAGAATTGGCAGGGCGATGTTGCCCCTGTCCTTCGGGACAAACCCCGATCTGCCGGGTCAGGAGCCAAGCACAATCGCTGTTATGGCTTGCGCTACCGTGCATGTTCCATGACCAGGTCGAAGAATTCATCCGCGAGTCTGCGCCGCACCGATGGGGAGTGGATGCAAATCGGATGGTCCTGGGGGTCTTTTCCTTCAACAAACTTCTGATGTACCTGGACCTGGGTGATCCCTCTGCCGTCAATAATGAAATAGTTGTCGCTCTGTTTGGGGATCAAGGATTCTCGGAATTCGGGGCCACTGTTGGAGACCAAGAGAGAGTTGACAATCGACTGGCGCCCAGCGATGTCTTCCATGTACTTGACGCTGACTCTTCCCAAGCGTTGGCTATTCACGAAGCAGGGCAGGGTCGCAATATGGTAATCCAGGGCCCGCCCGGGACTGGCAAGTCTCGGACCATCGCCAACGTAATCGCCGACGCCGTCGCTCGGGGCAAACGTGTCTTGTTCGTGTCTGAGAAGATGGCCACATTGGAAGTCGTCATGCGCCGACTTGAGAACATCGGCCTTGGAAGAGCATGTCTGGAGCTGCACAGCCACAAGACGAACAAGCGAGAGACGCTGGACGAATTGAGGCGCTGCTTGAACCTATCCCCTCCGCCGGCCGATGACTCGGGGAGGGAACTCCTGGAATAGGTAACTCGAACAAGGAGTCAGCTTAACGATTACGCTGATGCAGTCAATAATCCGGTAGGGGAAACGGGTGCTTCCCCCCACGTTGCATTTGGAGAATTGTTGGCGCTCCAGCATGACCATACTGCCAACCCGATTGCCAGAAGCGAATTGCCTGGCGTATCCACTTGGACCGGGACCGATTACCGACGAAAGAGAGAGGCCGTGGAAGACCTGCGGCTGCGGCTGCAGACCACAGGTGTACCCATTCAGCATCCCTTCTGGGGCAGCAGGCTTCGGGTTGTGCTTCCAGATACTCGGACAGAACTGCAAGCAAAACTGGAGAGAGCCCTAAGGGACACTGAACGGTTGGCCCAGGCCTCGAATGACTTGGCGAAGGTCACAAACTTGCCGTTCCCGCCTCATATTTCGGGAGCCTATGGTTTATTAACGGCCTCTAGTACTACAACGACGGGTTAACTGTCAGGGTAATTCCTGCAAGGAAATTGAACTTGACCTAGGTGCTTCGCGGTCTTCCCGCGACGACTTTATCGTAGCTGGAAAATCATCTTGAATCTTCTCATTCGGAAATGCGTCGTTGTAGTACTAGTCACGCCGTTGATGCACCGGACACTACCGGGCTCAATCTGAAGACCCGCCAGTGGGAGACCAACGGCGGCGATGTATGGGACTTGGTCGAGTCGGGGGTCCAGTGGCAACATATGCGCAGGAAGCGTATCCACGCCATGTCAGAGGCGTTGAAGGACTTGGAAGACAGCTCAGGCTCTTCAGCCAGAATAATGCGCATAGACCATCCGGCGGACCCTTCTGAGTCGGCCGATGCCCTGGCTGCCGCGAATTTGGCGGTGGGAGCGCCAGATGCGAGCGGACTGGATCTTTCGGCTCCCCAGTGGGAATCCAATTCAGAGAGAATAGGTCAATTACTGGCCCGAGGACTACATTGGAAGCGAATCCGTACAGAGCACGATTCGCTATTGTTGCCCCAGGCATGGGATACCAACTTCCAGGATGCTAGATTAGCCCTCAACACCGATGGCCGTAGCAGGTGGAGCGCTGGGTCTCATCGAGCTACAAACAGGCCAAAAGGCAGCTAGCTGCGGCAATGCGTGGAGAATTGCCGGGCGAGGTAGACCAGCAGGTGTCCTTAATTGACGCGATCAGCGAAGAACAGGGGCTCCGGGCCGAAATCAATGGAGAGTATGCTGATATTGTCCCCGTTCTTGGGCGACACTGGAACGGACACAACACCGATTGGGAATCCATCGAACCGGCGGTCCGTTGGTGGCTCTACGTCTTGTCACTTGTTGCCTTCGGTCAGGCGCCGAACGGAGCGCTGAGGTTGCTGAGACGGTTGGAAGTACGCCTGGACGCGGAGTCAGTGCCGCCTCAGATTGAAGCGCTGGACTCAGCCATTCGCAGGTACGGGTCATGTGCCCAGGACTTGAAGGAAATGCTGGAAGTCACCGTTGTGGCCGAGCAAGAGTCCTTGCCTGAGATCGACCGTCTTCCCTATGACCAACAACGTCAACTCCTCTCGCGATTCATTTAAGAACTCCCAACAGGAACTCGACGTGCTACCGGTCCGGCTGGGCGTGTAATTTCTGAAACGCCAAAAGGGCCAGCAGAGATAGCGCGGGAAATAATGCTCCTGCACAACGTCGTCGGCCCAGCTATCGGCAGTTCCTGGAACAACCTGGATACCGATTGGGAGGCTATCGCTCCCGCCGTAAGGTGGTGGCTCGACCTGCTCGCCGAGTTGGTAGCGGGCCGCATTACAGAGGATGTTGTTGAACTTTTTCAAGAATTTGGCAAACAAACTCTCGCCAGTGCCTTGCCGCGAGATTGGCAAGCCCAGATCGAAGGCTTGAAGCGCGCGCAGGAGGCATACCCAGTCACCATCAGGGAATTGCAATCGGCGCTGGATATTGACAATCAGTTGCGATTCGGCAACTCCAGTGGCTTGACCTCCTTGATGTTCAGAGAACAGCAACAAACGCTGGGGGTATCAGGTCCACCAGGAAGTCGCTTCAGGTGGCAAGTTCGTGGACATCGCCATTGTGGACCCCGAGCATCCCGGCCGGTATATCATCGGTATCGAGTGTGACGGTGCTTCCTATCACAGTTCCCGTTCGGCCCGGGACAGGGACCGCTTACGCGAGCAGGTTCTCAGAGGCCTGGGGTGGAAACTGCACCGTGTCTGGAGCACCGATTGGTTCAACAACCTGGAGCGGGAGCTAAAGCGTACTGTGGAAGCCATTGAAAACGCGAGGCAGTGAAGGCAAGCTATTGACAGCATACCGGCCTCGAACTGGTTTAACGAATCCGGAACTGTCTAATAGTGCCAACCATAACCACCGAGCGCAGATACCCCCGGACCTGTTGCCCGCACGCTGGATACAATAACGGCGGCGGCGCCGTCTCGCTTAGGCGTTGTTCCCTGCCAGGATGATCTGGTTGCCAACTGGCTCTGGCATCGCTCAAGTACGGCGGCCAGACGATAGGCGGCGTTCCTCCTTCCTCTTGATCGACGATCATGAAAGCGATGCTGTGGTACCACCGGGGGTGATAGCGGGCCAGCGGCCAGCCGGCTACCCAGACTTCGAACCCTTCTCCTTAGCTTTCGACGTCTGTGATGGCTGCACCCGGGGAGGCTGCCAGGCATGGACGAACTACACAGGCGGCCGATGCAATAGTTTCCCACCACCCGGAACTCTCCGACCACCCGCTCAAAATTGGTGAAGTCAGGCACACCCCGAATCCACCCGGCAAAGGGCGAAGAGATTCAGAAATGCTGCAACCAGGAAGTACCCCCCTAACAGGTAGGCCGTAGGAGAAAAAGGCCCTACTGCAATTTAATCAATAGGAAAAAAAGTGATAACCACCGTACTGTAACGGCGGTTTTGTATCTAAAAGCACAATGTCTTGGAGCGGCTGATGGGTTCCACTGGTTAAGAGGCGCAATACCCTCAGAAATCGGAGCACTGACAGAGCTACGAATTTTGAACCTGCGGCAGAACGTGCTAGCCGGAGTAATACCAGCGGAAATGGGCCAACTGACGAAACTCGAACACCTGGATATCGCGGACAACCGGCTGGTAGGCCGGATTCCTCCAGAATTGGGCCAAATGCAGGCCCAGCAGGCCCTGGACCTGTCAAGGAATTATCTTGTTGGGGAGATTCCTGTGGAACTGAGTGGGCTCACGGCGTTGGAGCGCATGTCGCTAAATTCAAACGGCCTGGCCGGCACAATTCCTGAATCCCTGGGTGACATAGAGGGCCTAAGGGAGTTGAAGCTGAGAAACAACCGCATGACGGGGACCATATCTGTGGCTTTGACAGGACTGGAAAGCCTCGACGAATTGCAGGTAAGTGGAAACCGGCTCACTGGATGTCTGCCGTGGCCCACGGAAGACGAAGATATACCGAAGGTCGATAAAGACTGGAACACTGGTTAGGAACATATGTGGAAAACGCTGACAGCAATAGCGAACGCCTGTTGCATGCTGGCATTAGGCCAAACAACCATCACAACAGAGGGAAGCACAGCAACTGGAGCGCTGGAATACAAGGAAGAAAGGGGGTATTCCGCTAGGTCCGACATGTTCGAAAAGGTACAAGACTGTTCATGGGCGAGAATCATCTGGGGCATCTCGCTATAACACCACAACTTAATCCCGATGCAGAAGATTTAATAGTACCCTTGGAAACCCGTAGCGACCTTCCTAACAAATCAGTTGAGCCGTGTGGCCAGGCAGAAAAAGGGAATAATCCATGTGAAATAAGGGATGTATCAGGGTTCAATATCTCTGGACCGCAAACCTCCTCAGAAACTCACCTCACACAAATAATTGCGCCCAGCGTAGAAGCGGTTCTCACGGCAGGGCATGAACTGAAGAACGCGTCACCGGTCCATTTGGTGATGCGGGGAACAGCATCACCTGAGTCTATACGCTGTGCCTGGAGGCCTACGGCAAGAACCCCAGAGCAAAGGGAACATGCAATCAGGGCATGGTTGAACCTCTGGGAAGATGCACCAGTCCCCGACAAGCAATATTTGCGGCTTTTGTTCACAACAACCTTCGATGTTCTTAACTTTCCCTTCCGAGAGACTATAACTGCTAATTTTCTCGCAATGGTCGAAGGATATTCAGACGACTATATGTTCCTTACCTGTTTTGCCGATAACTCAACCAGCGAGTTTATAGTCGGAAACGGGCCTTCAAAGATCACTGCAGCATACGACAGAATGGACGACGCAGCTTCATACGAACTATATGTAAGGGAATACGAAGGAGAAGGCCAGCTATCTCCCGGTGAATATAGAGACAGGTTAGAACGTTCCCTTCTACTAGGTGAACAATCACTGCAAGAATGCGTACAAAGGCGTACACCGCTTTTGATCCAGGTCTCGCCCTTAGCGTAATCATCCTAATCTTCTCCACAGCTGTGTAGCCGGAGAAACTTCCCGCCCACTCTAACCTTAGAGCCTCCCAAGACTACTGAATAGGCCAAGAGTCATGCAGATATGAGAGCCGGCAATAGTCTTCCGGAAGAGCAGGAGTTCCCCGGATAGAGTCAGATGGGGAGGAGATGCGGAGGCCGGAGGCCGAGCAAAGTAAAGGGTTTCAACGAGAACCAGAAGTAGTTAGGGAGCCAGCTATGCCCCCAACTTACCGACGACCCAGGACCGACCCAGGCCACCCGGAGACTCTATACTCAATGCAACGAGCCAGACTTTCCAAGCAGGGTCTCCTGAATCCTGCAGGCGGTGCGGTAAGGCCGGACGCAAATGCTGACATTGATCTCTGTCTCAAACATGCTGACGACAGGCTATTTGTTCCATTGGCATTTGCCATCATTAGCGGGGCCGGTGGTGCCGCAACCTGTCCGCTCCAGCCTCTCCTTGTGGATTTGTCCAGCAGAAAAAGAAAAACCGCCCGGCAAGGGCGGTTATTTTGCTAAATCATCTTTGAAATGGACGCAAGATAAGAAGGTGGTGCCGAGGGACAGACTCGAACTGTCGACACCGGCATTTTCAGTGCCGTGCTCTACCACCTGAGCTACCTCGGCAGGGAAACATATCTTAAGGCTGCGGCCGTTGGCTGTCAAGGAGCCCTGAATGGGTGAAGCCGGAGACGGGCAGCCAATCCTGCCGTTGGCAGCCCGTCCACAAGAAGCTCGACGAGAGGTTACTGGGCGGCCGGAGGGGGCGCGCTTCCGCCACCGCCGTCGCGGCGCAGTACGAAGGGCATAGCCACGGCCAGGATGACGGCCACTACGGAGACGATCATTGCGACGAGGGCCAAGGTTCCGCCGCCGGTGGCGTCCTCTCCATCGCGGCCATCGCGGCCATCCTCTCCGTCTGTGCCGTCCTCTCCGGCGGGACCCGCGGCGCCAGCCAGGCCGCGCTGACCGCGAGGGCCCTCGGGTCCGGGTTCGCCGGGGTCGCCCTTGGGCCCCTCGGCTCCGGCGGGGCCCTCAGGTCCCGGGAGACCCGACGGGCCGGCTGCGCCACGCTCGCCCTGTGGGCCGGCGGGGCCGCGGTCACCGGCGGGGCCGCGCTGACCTTGTTCGCCGGCAGGTCCGGCGGGCCCTTGCGGGCCGGGCGGGCCCTGGCGACCCAGGTTTGGGTCCCGGGGTGTCGTAAAGGTCAGGGTGAAACCGGTTGTGCGACCGCCGGAGCGCCAGGTCGGGAAAGTCTCGCTCGCCTGAACCAGGCCGATGCGGAAGACGATGGTGCCGTGGGCCTGGGAGGTCTGCAGGGCGAACTGACCGCCGGACTGGACCAGGGCAGTGCCAATGGCCCTGGTGCCGTCGTAGGCGGTTATCTCGGTGCCCACCGGGGGGACCTGGCCGTCGTGGGTGGCGGTGCCGATGAAGATGTGGAAGTCGCTCTGGGCCGCGGCGGTGGCAGGGAAGGCTACCAGCAGGGTTACGGACAGGAGCAGGGCCAGCAGGGTTCGGGTCAATACCATGGGGTGCCTCCTGTGGCTGGGTTTCCGACTATCTTGTATCTGAACCGTTACCGGTGTATTACCCAACTAGGAGTCATACCCACCCTGCCCTTCCCCCTAAAAGGAGGAAGGGACAGGTTACTAACTTCCTGCGCAGCCGGTTGTGTTGTCAGGAGCAGGCCTGGACCGCGGCTTTGACAGCATCGTAGTCGGGCTCGTTGACCGGCGCAGGGGCAACCCAGCGGTACTGGACGGTGCCCTGGCCGTCGACGACGATGACGGCTCGGTTGCAGGCGACGTATCCTTCCATGCCGGCGAGGCCGGGGAGGGCGACGTCGTAGGCGTTGGCGACCTGGCGGTTGAAGTCGGAGAGGAAGGGGTAGTTAACGCTGTTCTGGGTGGTCCATTCCTTCTGGGCGAAGGGGCCGTCAACGGAAATGCCGAGGACCTGGGCGTTCATGCCGTCGAAATCGGAGACGGAGTCGCGGAGGGTGCAGGCCTCGGTGGTGCAGACGCCGGTGAAGGCGCCCGGGAAGAATGCGAGGACGACGGTCTTGCCGCGAAACTCTTGTAGGGTGCGAACGTTGCGGTCGGTGTCATAGAGGGAAAAGTCGGGAGCCGGCTGGCCAACCTCTGCTGGCATGGTGGAAACCTCCAAAGTTTAGATGGGGGTATATTATCATCTTTCATCCACGAATAGGCACGAATAGGCACGAATGATATATTAGCCCGAGTACATTATTCTTGGACATTGGGGCTCTTACGTACATAAAGAGAGGTAGCTATGTTTTTTGACTCCAGGCGTTCGGGGGTACTGGCGCTAAATGGGATGGTTGCGACAAGCCAGCCGCTGGCGGCCCAGGCCGGTCTGCAGATGCTGATCCAGGGTGGCAACGCGGTGGACGCAGCGGTGGCGGCGGCGGCAGCCCTGAACGTGGTTGAACCCGAGTCCACCGGCGTGGGCGGCGACATGTTCGCCCTCATCTGGCACGACCACGAGCGGAAGGTCCACGCCCTCAACGGCAGCGGGCGGGCACCAGGCGCGGCCTCCGTTGACGACCTTCGTGCCGCTGGCCACCACCAGATGCCCCAGGAAGGCCCCTACTCCGTCTCCATCCCCGGTACCGTCCACGGGTGGGAGACTATTTTGGCGGAGCACGGGACCATGCCCATGGCGGAGGTGTTAAAGCCGGCCATCCGGTACGCCGAAGAGGGGTTCCCCGTGAGCGACTACATAGCATACCAGTGGTCCGGTCAGGGAGCGCGGCTGTCTGCCCGACCCGGCGGCGAGGAGATGCTGCTGAACGGACGACCACCGCGCCAGGGGGAGGTCATGAAGCTGCCCACGCTGGCCAAAACGCTGTGGGCCGTGGCCGACGGCGGCTCCGAGGCCTTCTACCGGGGGGAGATCGCGGAGAAGATTGCCAGCTTTGTCCAGGAGCAGGGGGGCTGGATCACCACCGAGGACCTGGCAGCGCATACGTCGGACTGGGACGAGGCCATCAGCACCGAATACCGGGGAGTGACCTGCTGGGAGTGCCCGCCCAACGGCCAGGGGATAGCGGCCCTGGAGGCCCTGAACATCGTAGAGGGGTTTGACGTGGCTGGCATGGGGCCGCAGACGGTGGCAACCTACCACCACCTCATCGAGGCCATGCGGCTGGCCTTTGCCGATGCCTACCGGTACGTTGCCGACCCTCGCATGGCCGACGTCCCCATCACGGAGTTGACGGACAAGGCCTACGCCGCCAGCCGACGAGAGTTGATCGACCCGGAGCAGGCCATGCTCCACGCTCCCCACGGCGATATTACGGCTTTCGGCAACGGCAGCGGGGGCGACACGGTGTACGTCAGCGTGGTGGATGGCCAGGGCAACGCCTGTTCTTTCATCAACAGTGTCTATATCAACTTTGGCAGCGGGCTGGTGGTGCCTGGCACGGGTATAGTGCTGCAGAACCGGGCAGCCTTGTTCTCGCTGGACTCGAACCACCCCAACGTATTGACGCCGGGGAAACGGCCCTACCACACCATCATTCCTGCGATGGCCACCAAGGACGACGAGCTGTACCTGTGCTACGGAGTTATGGGCGGGTTCATGCAGCCCCAGGGTCACCTGCAGGTGATGACCAACATGGTGGACTTCGGCATGGACCCCCAGGCGGCGCTGAATGCCCTGCGGTTCCAGGTCATTGGCGATATTACGATAATCGAAGAGGGGCTGGAACCGGAGGTCATCGGCGGCCTGCAGTCCCTGGGCCACCGCCTGGAAATGATACGGGGCCACGCCAGGGTGGGCATGGGCGGCGGGCAGGTGATCCAGCGCAACCCGGAATCTGGGACGCTGTGGGCCGGCTCGGAACCGCGAAAAGACGGGTGCGCCGTGGGGTATTAGAAGCTATCTCGAAATTCCCGTCTCCTTAACGTATGAAGACAGGGAAGTTTCTCAGTCCTTAATTACCTGGCTATAGGGGGGCTTGCTGGTAAGGCCGGTGCCGTCGGTGAAGATCTGTTTCACTTCCAGGAAGTCCTCCAGGCCGTGGTAGCCCAGTTCCCGTCCCATGCCGCTCTGCTTGTAGCCGCCCCAGATACCCTCTACCGGCTGGGCGTAGTTGTCCCAGATCCAGACCGTCCCCGCTCTTATGCCCCGCGCGACCCGCATTGCCCTGGGATAGTCAGCACTCCAGACCCCGGCCACCAGGCCGAAGTCCACGGCGTTGGCCAGTTCCACCGCTTCGGCCTCGTCGCGGAAGGTCGTTACCGCCACCACGGGACCGAATATTTCCTCCTGGCCCAGGCGGGAAGCATTGTCTACCCCGTCAAAGATTGTCGGCTCAATGTAGTAGCCGTTATCGAAGCCGTCACCTTGCAGCTTGTTACCGCCGGTAACCAGGTCGTAACCGGCGTCAAGGCCGAACTGGATAAACTCCTGAACCACTCGCTCCTGGCTGGAGGAAATCAGCGGCCCCTGGTCGGTGCTGTTGGCAGCGGGATTGCCCACCTCGATGTTACGGGTAAGTTGGGTTACCCGCTCCAGGACCTGGTCGTGGATGCCTTCCTGCAGCAGCAGGCGGGTGGTGGCGCCGCAGGCCTGGCCGGCATTGCGAAACATGCCAAATACGGCTGCACGGGATGCTGCTTCCACATCGGCGTCGTCAAATATCAGGTAGGGGGCCTTACCACCCAGTTCGAGGCTGATGCGCTTGACTTCGGTGGCGGCCTGGGCGGCGATCATCTTGCCGGTGCCCGTTTCGCCGGTGAAGGAAAGCTTGTCGATGTCCCGGCTGGTCACCAGTTCCGACCCAACTACGGTACCCGGCCCAGGGACCAGGTTCAGGACGCCGGCGGGGATGTCCGTCTGGTGCATCAGCTTGGCCAGTTCGTAGGCAGCGGCGGGAGTGTAACTGGCCGGCTTCAGTACGATGGTGCAACCGGCGGCCAGGGCCGGGGCCACCTTGCGGGCCGTCTGGGTCAGGGGGAAGTTCCAGGGGGTTATCAGACCCACCACGCCCACCGGTTCCTTGACCAGGTTGATCAGGGAGCCATTGGGCAGGGTGAAGGACTCGCCGTAAATCTTGCCGGCCAAACCGGCGTAGAACTCGAAGATGTCAGCGGCGGCGCCGATGTGGGGTACGGCCTGGCGCATGGGCATGCCTACTTCCAGGCTGACTACTTGGGCCAGGCGGTCGGCGTTCTCCCGCATCAGTTGGGCGGTGCGGAACAGGACCTGTTCCCGCAGCTTGTAGTTGTTCAGCCAGTTGCCCGCGTTCCCGTCGAAGGCGCGGCGGGCAGCGTCGATACCGGCCCGTGCGTCCTCCAGGGTGCCCTGGGCGGCTACCGTTGCCACCTGTTGGGTGTTGGCCGGGTTCTCGCGATGAAATTCGGCACCGCCGGTGGCCGTACCCTCCTCTCCATAGATCAGCAGGGGGCAAGAAAGGGGCAACTCAATGGAGTACTGGCCATCGGTACGTGTGGAAGTCATCGGCAACCTCGAATGTGGTATCGGGACTGTTGGGGATAGCGAGTTTACCTACCTGGTTATGGTGAGTGTCTGGTTAGAACCGTCCAGGGCTATGTGGTATTGGTTCAAGACGTCGCGGCCCAGGATGGCGTAAGGCATTTCGAAACTACTCGCGCTAACCTCATGCGGAGGGAAATTCTCTATGGATATGAATGCCCTGAAGACGGCCTCGTATGAACCTGGCCCAATGACACCCTTGGTAAATTCGGGGTCAAGTTCCTCTAGTTTCAGGTACTCAGGTACATAACCTGGCACCGCCGTATAGTCCGCTCCCGTATCCAGTAATGCAGGTACATTTATAGTCTCAGAAGTTAGGAAGGCCGAAACTTGTACCGTAAGGAAAGGAGCAGGCGGAAATATCCGGTTACTATATCTAAGCACGATACTCGTTCAGGCTTCCTTATGTGTTCTCGCCCGGCATCTCCTGTGTTCTGCGGAAACCGGGATGCCTGTTAGTGTGCGGCCTGGGCGGCACTTCAGAAATAACGACTGGCCGGTCCCCATACTTGCTGTGCACTCTGTCCATCAATTGGACATACTCACTGTCTGAATCTACGACGGTCTGATTGATGACTGCCACAAATTTCCCTCGATAATCCGGTAAAAGCTCGTCCACATTGGTGCGGAAATATTCCATGTCCCGACGAAACTCCGCCGCTTCCAGGCTCTCCGGTTCACCAAACTGAAACTTGGGTCTGGGTTCCGCCCCAGGCTTCAAGCACTCCCGCGCCACCAACTCCTCGGCTATCTGTATGGAGTTCAGCGCTGCCCCCTTCCTCAAGTTATCCGAAACAATCCACAGGGCTATTCCATTAAGGTCGGAAGCGTCTTTCCGTATTCGGCCTACAAATACGTCGTCCTCACCGGCCACGTCCCAGGGCATTGGATAGGTTCCCCCCTGCGTGTCGTCCAGCACGGTCACGCCGGGCATGCCCATCAGCAGGGCACGGATCTCGTCGTTATCCATGGCCCGCTCCAGCTCCAGGTGGACTCCCGCACTGTGGCTCACCATCACCGGCACCCTCACGCAGGTGGCGGAGACGCGTATGTCCGGAGCGTGCATAATCTTACGGCTCTCGTCGATCATCTTTTGTTCTTCCCGCGTATAGCCGTTGTCCAGGAAGCTGTCGATCTGAGGGATGACGTTGAAGCCTATTTGTTTGGGCTGGTGGCGGGGCGTTACCGGCTGGCCCTTCAGCACGGCCTCCGTCTGCTCCCGAAGTTCCTGCACTGCTGCGCCGCCCGCGCCGGAGACTGACTGATAGGTGTCGGCGATGATGCGCTTGATGGGATTCACCCGGTGGATTGGGTGAGCCACCATTACCAGGGGCGTCGTAGAGCAGTTGGGAATGGCGATAATGCCCTGATGCCAGGTAACGTCGGCGCCGTTTACCTCGGGCACCACCAGGGGCACGTCATCCTGCATGCGGAAGGCTGAACTGTCGTCGATGACCACCGCTCCCGCCGCCACTGCAATGGGCGCCCAGTGGCGGCTGGCCTCGGTGCTGGCGGAGATAAAAGCGATGTCCACTCCCCGGAAGGACTCTTCGGTAGTCTCCTCCACCTTGAACACCTTGCCGTTGACGGTCAGCTTGGTACCGGCGGAACGACTGGATGCCAGTAGCTTCAGGTTCTGGAGCCCGGCGTGGCGCTGCTCTACAATCTTGATGAACTCGGCGCCCACGGCTCCGGTAGCGCCCACTACGGCAATGGTCAGGTGGTTCAGGCTGGGGATGGTCATTGGACTGTCTCTTCAATCAAAAGTTGAGAGCCGCCAGCTTCACTGCAGCGGGCAGCCCTGTTGGTTCCTAAGCTCGGTTACCGGGGTTCAGCTACAAACCCAATACGTTCTCCAAGCCTACCACAAGGCCCGGTTTATTAACAGCTTCACGGACGCACCGGATTACGCCGGGCATGTAGCAGTCGCGGGTAAGGGTATCGTGGCGGATGGACACCGTTTGGCCGGCCGCGCCGAAAATGACCTCATGGTGGGCGCTGCGGCCGGGCATACGCATGCTGTGGATGGTAACGCCGTTATACTCGCCTCCGCGCGTGCCTTCCAGGGTTTCCTTTTCGGGGTAGTTGCGGGTGAACTGCTTTTCGTTGCCGATGGCCTGGGCCAAGGCATACGCAAAACCCGATGGAGCGTCTATCTTGGCCTCGTGGTGGGCCTCGACGATGTCCACGTAGTCGAAGTAGGGGGCCGCCTGCTCCACCAGCTTCTTCAGCACCACCGCGCCCAGGGCAAAGTTAGGGGCAACGATGATGCCGATGCTGCTGTCGCTGGCCAAGGCGTCCAGGCGCTGCAGGTCCTCGTCCACCAGGCCGCTGACGCCCACGACGATGTTGCAGGAGTGGGCGGCGGCCACTGCCACGGATTCGCGGCACACGGCGGCGTTGGTAAAGTCAACCACCACGTCGGGAGTGGTTTCGGCCAAGACTTCTTCAAGGCTTGTGGACAGGAGTACGTCGCCGCCGGTCGGCAGGGCCAACGTACTGCCCCTCTCACGCCCGCAGGTGGCCCCGACCAGGTCAAGGTCATCCTCGCGGCACACCGCGTTGACGGTTTCCGTACCCATCCTGCCGGTTGCCCCGTGGATTACCACCTTAATCGGCGCCATAGCAACCTCCCGCTGAAGGGTAGATTGAATTGGAGTATATGGTATCACCGGGCCGGAAATTGGGGAAGCAACGCCGCCGACAAGGACGGCGATTCAAAGGCTATCGGGTCTGGAGAACTACAATCCTATACATACCCACCAATCAATTGACCCAGAAATTGGCGAATTGGCGGCAAGTACATCGGAACGCTACCCATTGGCATCGGGTTATCCTGATACTACAATAGCCCCATGACACAGGAAGCGATACCTTTCGACACCCACCGATATGTACAAAACCTGGTGGCCAGCGGCTTCACCGAGAAACAGGCGGAAGCGCTGGCCTACGAGCAAGTAAACCTGCTTAATAGCAATCTGGCCACCAAGGCCGACATCGAGTCCATCAGAGCCGAGGTTGAAGCCTTGCGCTTATCCACTGAATTAAAGATAGAAAGCGCCAAGTTCGAAATGGTGAAGTGGATGATTGGGGCAATGGTCGCCCAGAGCACTCTTATTGTAGGCTTGACGGTGGCCCTGATTAAGCTACTATAGCCCCTAACATTTGCAAACAGATTTCACTTTTCCCTAGCCTCCGTAAACCGTCTCCCCTCCCACAATCGTCTGCAACACCGGGATGTCTATTATGGTCAACGGATCAACCTGTGTCGGGTCTTCGCCCAGGACTACCAGATCGGCCAGCTTGCCAGGCTCGATTGAGCCTTTGATGTTTTCCTCGAAACCGGCGTAGGCGCCGTGCAGGGTGTAGATTCGCAGGGCCTCCTCTACCGTTATCTTCTGGTTCTCGCCCCATAGACGGCCTTCGCTGTCGGTGCGGGTAACGCAGCTTTGGATGCCCATCAGCGGTTCAAAGGGTCCGGGCGGATAGTCAGTGGCGCCGGTTGAGACGATCCCGTAGTCCAGGAAAGAACGCTGGGCGAACATCCACCGTAGCCGTTCTTCTCCGTAGAAGGGCATCTTCTCGCCGTGGTAGTAAACATAGGTGCAGAAGGGGGTGGCTACGGCGCCCAGCGCTTTCATGCGGGACAGCAGGTCGGGATTAACCAGGGTGCAGTGCTCTATGCGATGGCGTGGGTCGGGTCTCGGGTCTGCGGCCTGGGCCCGCTCGTAAGCCGACACTACCATGTCAATTGTGGTGTCGCCGTTGGCGTGGATGCAAACCTGGAAACCGGCCTTGTGCATCTCCATTACCCGCTCATTTATCTCGTCTGCCTCCATGGCCAGAATGCCGTAGTCGCAGCAGCTACCTTCGTAGGGGGAAGACAAGTAGGCTGTTCGGCTGGCTATGGCCCCGTCGGCAACCATTTTGATGCCGCCGATGCGGAGACGGTCGTCTCCCAGGCCGGCCACCACGCCGGCATCCCTCAGGGCGGGGAAGTGGGGATAGTACAGCAGGCAATAGACCCGCAGGGACAGATCGCCGTCCTTGTATCCTTCCTGGTAAGTGGTGAACTCCTCGGACGTAACCCGGGCGTCGTGGACGCTGGTGATGCCCGCCTCGTTCAGCATGCTGCAGATGGTTCGGAGTCCCTCTCGCCGGATTTCCGGGGTCTCCACGGGAATCAGCCCGAACCGCACCGGCTCAATGGCCCGCTCGTATACCACGCCATCCAGTTCCCCTGTGTCAGGGTCTCTTCCCAGGCGGCCGCCGGAAGGGTCGGGGGTGTCCCGGGTGAAGCCGGCCAGTTGCATGCCCAGGCTGTTCATGTAGTAGACGTGGCCGGCCCGGTGGGCTACCAGAATGGGGTGCTCGGTGCTGACGGCGTCTAGGTCGGCGCGGTTGAGAAAGCGGTTCTCGGCAGTTTTGGTGTCGTCGAACTTGAAGCCCTGCACCCACTGGCCCGGGGGAGTGACGTCCAGCCGTTTTCGTAGTTCGTCCTGGATAGCGGCGACGGTGGGCTGGGCACAGTCGGCGGCCATTACGTGGCGGATGCCGCTGTTCAGGACGTGGATGTGGGCGTCGATGAAGCCGGGCAGCACGGTCTTCCCGTCCATGTCCAGCACTTTCGTATCCGGACCCACCCAGTCGGCCACGTCGTCGGCGCTGCCCACGGCGGCAAACCGCCCGTGGAGCATGGCCAGGGCATCGGCCCGGGGCCGCCTGTTGTCGATGGTAATGATGTTGGCGTTGCGAATTACGGTGTCGGCGTAGATGGAAGGCATGGCGGTCTCCTTCAGGGAAGGTGGCATTGGGGCTGGTTGGTTGGAGATTACACCGGAAAGGGCAGACGGGCAAATGGCCCCGACGCTGAACTGGGTCCAGTTCAGGATACCAGTAGCAAGGCCGCCAATAGGCAGACGGTGAGCGAACCGATGACGCCCGCAGTGATCAACTTAGGCAGGGACCAGGGCAGGTTCCTGGATACCAACCTTGCGCCGTTGCCAGTGGCTATCCGGTTGACATGGAATTCGGCTCCTTTGTATCGGTACGTCTTCGATTCAACAGGGTAGGAGTAGACGCCAAGTCGCTGCAATATAACCGCCGGGTCGGAAGGCGTCTGGTACTCTTGATGTACCAGGCATCCAGGTATTGACTTGAAATGGTGTGGGGCAAGGCCGTTCCCGAAAATGCCTGCTGCCAGCCCGCCCAGTTGGTAATGGCGCTCAGTGGAGTGAGAGTAACGCCTGGCGATAAGAGTGGCTCGAACCTTTTCACCGGCGCCCTCACAGGTGCGGCAGACGACCCAGCCCGCACCGCCGCACCGGTTGCACCTGACCCTGCCTGTGCTGGAAGAATAAACTCCGGCGCAGGCGGCGCAGTCCTGAGAGCGGGTGCCCCGGCCCCTGCACGACCAGCATTGCTCGTTATGGTCCTGGCTGGCGCGCCCACTGCCGCCGCAGGCGAAACAGAATTCGTTACGAGTCCTCCGGCCCTTGCAGCTTGGGCAGCGAACCTCTGGACTGCAATCGATCTTCCCTATGCCCTTGCACCGGTGGCACTTCAGTTTCTCTTCATTGTCGATAAACGTAATTCTCTGGTTCCTGAATTCTCTCGGATGGCAACCAGGGTACCGGTGATATTTTCGCGCCTCTCCGACCTTTATAGTCGCCGTTCGGAAGCTTTCGCAAATTGTGAGATGCTCCGTGACATATTCACGGCATTCCAGGTTCTCTTCGCAGCAAAGGACAGCCAGCTCCGCGAAATCAGTGGGCAGGAACAGACGCCGCCACCATTCCAGTCTGCTCGATCCGTTGAAAGCCCGGGCAGAAGGCGACAACCGTCTCTTGCCGAGCCAGGCGTCTACCCTTCTCTTCAACGCAATCTGACGCAATGGGAGCCTCTTTCATCGGGAATTAAGGGAGAGATTACACCCAGGTTGGTACGCAAGCAACCAGCCTTTGGTGTAGCCCTGCGGGCGGCACCGGCGGGCCCCTGGTGCAGTCATCATCGCCGGGGACAAGTCTCATTCAGACATACTTTGCGCGCCCGCTAAATCGAAATTGACAGGTATTTATTCTCTACCTACACTCCCAGTCAAAGTCGGATGCAATTTGATTCACTATATGAGGAAGGAGGCGAGTTATGGCCGAACTGACCCTGAACAAGAGCAGGACGGTGGTGCTGGCGGCCGATTTTCACACTGATGGCATGGGGGATAACCCCATGGTGCGGGAGCGGCAGACATTCGAAAGAGCCCAGAAGGTGCTGGATGCAGCACGCAACGCCGGTGTTTTCGTCGCCTACATTGTGGTGAATTTCCGGCCAGGTTTCCCGGAGATTTCCGATCGCAACCAGACCTTCAGCCAGCGCAAGGCTTCGGGCCAGGTCCCACCGGCGGATCCGGTGTCGCTGATTCACCCTTCGGTACTGCCAAAGGAGGGTGAGCCGGTTATAGTTAAGCACCGGGTCAACGCCTTTCACGGCACCGACCTGGCAATGATCCTTGGCGCTCAGAACATTGACACCCTGGTGCTCATGGGCCACGCCACCAGCGGGGTGATACTCTCGACCGTGCGTTACGGCGCCGACGCCGATTACCGGCTGGTAGTGGTGGAAGACGGATGCGCTGACCGGGACCCGGAAGTCCACGACTTCCTGATGCAGAAGATTTTTCCACGCCAGGCGACGGTTGCTAGTGCGGCGGAGGTGGTGGCGGCCCTTAGCGCCAGCTAGGACAGAGTTTTTCTACACCGCTTCCCGAAACGCCTTTGCCGTGGCCCTAACCCGTTCCAAATCTATGAGGTTGGTGATGATGCCGTCCTTCTTCAGGCTGGTGCCTACTATGGCGCCGTTGGCGTGGGCGAGAAAGTGGGCTGCGTTCTTGTCGTCCACGCCACTGCCCACCAGCAGGGGGCGGTCGGGGACGGCCTTGCGCACCGTGGCCACGTCGTCGGCAACGGCAGGCTGGCCGGTCACCGGTCCCGTTACTATGAGCCCGTCTGCTAGGCCCCGGTAGGCCGTCTCCCGGGCGATCAACCCCAGGTCTGGTTCGCCCAAGGGTACGGCGTGTTTCACCAGCACATCGGCCAGTATTCCTATTTTTTCGGCATCCAAAAGACGGCGTCGCCGCAAAGTTTCTGAAGCCTCGCCGGTTATCAGTCCCTCGGCGGCGGCCAGAGTGCCGTAGTGGACGTTTACCCGAATGAACTGGGCGCCACCGGCCACTGCCACTGCCAGGGCGGAAAGAGCGTCGGTACGGAGCATGTTGACCCCGACCGGCACGGGCGTGGCATGGCATACCAAGTCCACTGCCCGGGTCATGGCAGCCACCGTCTCGGGCTCCACCCGCCCGATGCGGAAGGGGGCGTCGCCGAAGTTCTCGACGATAATGCCCTTAGCCCCGCCCTCGGTCAGGGTTGCCGCCTCCCGCTTCGCCTGTTCCAGCACGGCGGACAGGTCGCCGCCCCACCTGGGTGAGCCCGGCAGGGGCGGCAGATGGATTACGCCTATAAATGCTTTGCCTTCGCCAAACAGCGATTGCATGGCTTTACCCCTATTCAGTTATGCTTCGCTCGGTCGGCGCCTGGACCTTATTCTTCTGTATTCCTTCCTGCTCTGGTATCTCTTGCTCTGCCTGGGTTTCTCCTCAGGCTCCCGAGCGAAGCTGAATTCAGGGAAAGGAAGATTCTCGGGTTCAGCCACCTCACCAGGATGGGACCTTCTAACTGCCATGTCGCACTGGATGTAGCCCCAGTTCACCAGTCGCTTCTGCTCTTCTTCCGTAAAGGCGGCCAGCCTGGTCCGCATCGCGCACATGTATTCGACCCACCCTGCGCTTACCGGGAAGGGCGTCCGGTCAGCCTGTTCCGTCGGGTCCGTTCTAAGGGCCCAGAAAGCGCCCTCCTTGTCTCCTCGCTCAATATCAGCCAACAACTGGTCCACCCTGAGCTGCCGAATTTGCTCCAAAGCAGTGTGCAAGGGGTTGGTGATTCTGGAGGTCCAGACCTCCCATTGGGGAATTTCCTCCCGCCTGAAGGACTTGGTCCCGTCGGAAACCAGGACCTGTTTCATGTGCCGGATCGCGTGGAGTCCGAGGCCGTCGCAAAAGCCTGCATCAGCCAGGGTCGCCGTCCTGGGCAACGCCCCCCGCCTGAGGTCTTGGCCCAACCCGCCGCCAAAAGGCTTGGGTTGTATCTGAAGGCGCACCGGCGCCAAGGCCGGCGGCAACGAAGAGGAGGCAGCCAGTACCTTCGCCAATGGCACCGAAGTAGCGTCGATAAATCCGATATCTCCCGCGTCGACCCCCGCTTTCGAGAAGCTCCAGTTGCTTTCCGTTTCCAGGTGGCAGGCGTTGAAGATGAAGTGGGGGTAGCTGGGCAATTGCCCCAGAGTCAGACTGCCTACCAGAAGGTCTTCGTAGTGCTTCTCAAGTGCAGTCGGACCCACTACCAACCCGGCAAAGGCGCTGCCCACGTCCAAGTTGCGGCTGCAAAGCTCAAGAACCGGCTCAGCTACTTCATCTCCGAAATTGCCAGCCCTGGAATTGTCGAAGGCCAGTTTCTCCCAGTGAGTCGCCAGGACCCCAGCTACTAGCGCCCCAGCGGATACTGCCGAAATGGCGCCAACCTCCGCGAGCTTTCCCATTTCGTTTAGCCGCCACAGGCCACCCAAGTGGAAAAGACTGGCGCGAAATCCCCCGCCCGACAGGGCCAGCCCGATCTGCTCTTCTTGCGCGATCGTCATATCGAAAGCCCCTGCGCTCACCCTTCGCGCTTGCATGGCTTTAGGAACTGGTCTAAGGCTTACGTCGATTATCTGTCCGCTCAGGTGCAGGTCGTCTTCACCTGGAGGGAAACCTTGCGGCCAGAATATCAATTATCAGGGCGGCGCCCAATTGACTGGTCAGTTCCGACGAATCATAGGGCGGGGCAACCTCCACCAGGTCGAAGGCCACCAGATTGTGGTCGGCCACCAGGGCGGCAAGACAGCCCCGCATCTCGTGGTAGAAAAGGCCGCCAATCTCGGGAGTGCCGGTGCCCGGCGCCTGGCTGGGATCCATGACGTCGATGTCCAGGGTGATGTACAGGTTTTCGCCCCGGGGTATCTGGTCCGTCACTGCCTGCGAACCCATGTCGCGAAACTGGCTGGTGGTGATTATCAGGCTGCCGTCCCGCTGCGAGTCCTCGTAGGGCTGTCGGCGGGCGGTACGGATGCCTATGGACGTAATGTGGCTGACGAAGTCCAGTTCGCGACAGCGGCGGATGGGGCTGCCGTGGGTATAAAGCTCGCCCTGGTAGTCGTGGCTGTAGTCCAGGTGGGCATCGAAGTGGACGATATTCAGCGGCTCAAACTTGGATAATCCGCGAACCACGGGGTAGGTGATGGCGTGGTCACCGCCCACCACCACGGGGAAGGAACCGCGCTCCACCACCTTCTCCACCGCCTCGGTCAGCTTGTCGAAGTTGCGGTGAACGTTGCTGGGGATGGTGGTGATGTTGCCGCAGTCGGCCATGGTGACGCCCCGCAGCAGCTCGTCGCCGGCCTCGATGTTGTAGAAGCCTTCGGCCTCCTGTTGACGGCCGAAGGGATCGGTGTAGGAATAGGCCCGGGGGGCGTCTCGGATGGCGTCGGGGCCGTAGCGGGCCCCCGGTCTACCCAGCGTTCCCTGGTCGAAGGGCATGCCGATGAAGGCCACGTCAGCTTCCAGTTCGTCCAGGTTGGCGCACAGGGGCGCCTTGAAAAAAGTACGGGGCTGGGCCCGCAGGATGGGCCAGTTCTGGCTACCGTCCGGTTCGCCGCTTTCCACGATAGGTTCGGTCATGGTCTTCCTTCCAGTAAGTGGGTCAAATGGCCCCGGTCGCTAACCGACCGGGGCCATTTGGGGCTACTCTTCGCCGGGCATCAGCAACTGCAGCCGATGTCCGTCCGGGTCGTTGAAGTAGATGCACCGGTCGTCGCCGGGACGGCCGGTGACCGTGCAGCCGTTTTGCTCCAGGTTTTCCTTAACCTCTTCGTAGGTCCCCGAGTCCAGGCGCAGGGCCATGTGGTTCAATTCCACTCCCGACGTAAGGGGCTTGTCCTTGGACGCCTCGAAGAGCACCACCATCTGGTTGCCGCACCACAGGAACGCCTGCCACGACGACTCGTGGTTGACGGTGAGGCCCAGCACGTTCATGTAAAAACTCTTGGAGCGGGCCAGGTCGCTGACGTGCAGCACGGTATGGTCTATGCCTACAGCCTTGATTCCGGTCTTCAGCATTGCCTTCCTCCTCCTGGAAACAGTCTCTTGTGGTTGAAGAACGCTCGGCAGCCGGATTTCGCGGGACAGATTCAGTCGATTTGGCAACCATTACCTTCGGGAATTCTTTGGTCTTGACAGGATGCAGACGGTTGAACTCCACTGTTGATGCATTATAGCAAAAGCGTTGTTGGGCGAACGAAGTAACACCCTGGGGAGCCGGGATATTGGTGTATCTGCTATCATAAGTCCAATACCAACGGAGACCGTTTGGCTTTGACTATACCGCCATTCAATACCGAAACCGAACGCCGCCGCGCCAAATCCGAACGCTATCTGCAGATCAGCCAGCGGTTGTTGAAACACGCCCAGGAGCAATTGGAGCAGGGTGACACGTTGCAGGCGTCTGAAAAGGCTTACGGGGCCGTAGCCCATGCCGTGAAGTCCTATGGTGAACTGCGTGGCTGGAACCATCTCGGCCATTACAGATTTAGCCTTATTTTAGACCAGCTATGGGACGAAGAAAGGGATCCCAGCTTGACCGAATGGTACGGCGCTGTGGAATCGTCGCACAGCAACTACTTTAAGGATGAGAACAGCCCTACCCGTGTAAAGGACCGGGTGGAAACAGCCAGGGACCCGGTAGGCAAGCTTGAATTACTTCGCCTGTCCGCCCCGAACCAAATTTCCTCTTCCTCCCTCAGCCAGGAACAGCGGCGGCGCCTCAGCCTGCTGATGCAACCGACGGCGCGGGAGCAGGTAGCCGCCGAAGACCTGCCGCCCCTGGAAGATTTGCCGGAGTAGCGCCCGACCATGCCTTCCCGCACGCTGGACCTTCACGGCAAAACCTGGGCCGAAGCCCTCACCGAGTTTCGGGACTTCTACAATGGGGCGGCTCGCAGCCACCCCAACGGCGGGGTGCAGCTGGAAGTAGTGCACGGCTATGGCTCCACGGGGCAGGGTGGACGGTTGCAGACCAGCCTGCGGAATTACCTGGAACGTCAAAGCCGGGCGGGCCTGCTCTCCTTCCGAACCGGGGAAGCCGTAGACGGCAACCCGGGCCACACTCTGATTACCACCTTGAAACCCCTGCCGGCCGCGGGCGACGATTTGGCCGACGGCATTTGGGAGTTTTGTACCCATCCCCAGTCCCACCGCAAGGTATTGAACCGCTTCCGCCGTCACGGCGATCCGCAGGTACAGCAGGCCTTGCGCGAGTTGCTGGGACGGAAGCGGCTGAAGTCCGTAACCGTTGGGCGGGAGAAGGGTTACCAGGCGGTCTGAAGTCTAAATGACCATCTCTAATCCTGGTCGAGTAGCGCAGCTATGGGCGACATCATTGCGGGGCTGCTCTTCGCCCCCATACTGACCCTTCCGGGCTTTGATTCAAGACTCCTCGGTCTGGCCGACGCCTGAAGCAGAATGAATACTTCCAACTCGCCGGAACAGGTACGCTTCAGCCTGCCTGGACGGCCGAAATCGAGCCTTGCTGGGCGGCCTCTTCGCGTCGCGCTCAACCATCGCCAGGGTTAATTCTTCGCCAGCAGGGGTGCTGAAGTAGGGGAAAGCGTCCCCCGGGAGTGACTCCCAGCTCATTGCGTCCCCTTCCAGGGCCGTGACAAACTCGTAGCCCGGGTCAACGTAGGCGCGGTTTGCATCGTAATGGCCGTTGTTGACCAGCAACAGCCCCCCGGGTCTCAGGAAGTGGCGACAATGCTGTGAAATGAACCCTGCGTTCAGAGAAATCAACAAGTCAAAAGAGGCCGCCGGTTCCCCTCTGAAAGTAACGTAATCAGCTTCGTTGCAACGGATAACTGAATCCTCCGGGTAGCCCTTGTGTGTTCTTATGTAATGCAGCAGCTCGGGGTCGGCCAGACGCCGGGCAATGCCCTTTAGTGAGTCCACGTAGCAGACCTCAGGAAATACCAGCGAAGGTGTAATATCCAGGTAACTGCCCGGATACAAGACCCGGCGGCATGCGAAGGTCTTCTTGACTAACTGCAAGTACCTAAACAGTGACGAATTGTGTGCAAAAGAAGCTTCCAAGATTATCCTGCCAGTCACGGACCTTTGATCTATAGCTCCCTTCTCCACCCAGACGGAAGGGACTTTGAGATGGCTGCTTAACCCTGACACGTCTACGGGCCCACCCCCGCATCCTCCCGCAACTTCTGCAAAAGCGGGATTGCCCGGATCTTCCGTTCGTCCAGGTCTTCCCAGTAGATTCCCTTGGGGTGGGGCAGGTTGCCGGGGCAACGGATAACTTCGTCTGGGGTAACGGCGAAGTCCAGGGGAACGTCATGGTCGGTGCGGGGCAGGTCTTCGGAAAGCAACTGCATGGGGTGGATGGTGGTTATCACCGGTATGTCCGGCGTGACGATACCGGCGGCAGTGGCCAAGCCGTATTCCAGGTCGGCGTAACCCCCGCCCTTGCCCACACGCACTCCCTCACGGTTGACGGCCACTGAGCCGGAAATTACCAGATCCACCTGCTTCATTTCCTCCACGAAGACGGGACGGCCGTGGCGGAAGGCCCCGCTGATTGTGGAACCCTGAGCGGGGGTGCAGGCCATTACGGCGGGGTCCAGTTCCACGAAGCAACGCTCGTCCCGAAGGCGGGGCACGGCCATGTAGAGCAGCTTGCCCTCCTCCAGGGCCTGCTGGCGCAGCGGACGCTGGGCCTTGTCGGGGTTGCTCTTGATTACCCTGGCACGCTGCCAGACTTCCAGGTCAAAGACCCGCTCCGCCGCCTCTCTTGAGCCGTAGAAGTCGGGAATCTTGTCGTGGACGGTGCGTCCCCGCACGACCTTGGCCTGCTCCAGGGCCGTCCAAACTTCCTCGCGAATGGCAAACTTGTCCCGCATATCTCACCCTTTTTTCACATGGATGGACAGGGTATACAAAATGGGATGGGTCTCCAGTAGAGAGTTTGGGGCTCCCCGAAATCCATACCAGCTACAACCAGATCCCGTTCATCCTGTCTATCCATGTTTGAATCAATCTAAATGGCCCTGACATATTCGGCGAAGCTGGAAATCTGGGGCTGACCGGCCATGTCAATAAGGATGTGCTGGCTTTCCATAGGCTTGCCGTTAAGGCGGTCCATCAACCAGTCGGCAATGAACGTCTGGGCATTGGGCCCCAGGTCTGACGACGATGACCCACCCAGGCCGTGGTCGGCGCCCTCGTACATTACCAGCTGCTTGGGGCCGGCGATGGTTTCCAGCAAGTCGTAAGTGCACTCTATGGGACTAAGATGGTCGTCCTCGCCGGCCAGCACCAGGTAGGGGCAGGTCACCTTCTCGCCCACGCCCTGCAGGGTCATTGTCTCGGCAAAGCGGTCAAACTCGTCCTCGTCCTCATAGCCGGCCATGTACATGAAGCGCAGCTTGAAGGTGGGAGACGCCACGTTGAAAATGGTGTTCATGCCGGGTTCGTGGCACACGGCCTGCACGGCGCAGCCCTTGATGCGGTCGTCGATGGACGCCACCTGGGTGCCCCAGAAAGAGCCCATGCTGGTGCCCTTGATGGCGATGCGGTCGGGGTCAATCTCCGGCTGGGCCCGCATCCAGTCCAAAACGGCGCGGCCGGCGTCCATCCAGTTTGTGGCGGTAACGTGAATGCCCCGCTGCAGGGCTTCCTTCTGGCCTGGGCCGTCTATGGACAGCACGGCGATGCCCCGCTCCAGCATGCGGTCGCCGTACAGGGCCACGCCCGTCTCCTTGAAGCTGTCCATGCCGGGGATGTTCATCACGCAGGGGAGTTGGCCCCGGCTTCCGTTGGTGGAGGCCTGGCTGTAAGGCACATTGGGCAGGTGGAACCAGGCGGGGATGGCGCTGTCGCCGAAGGGGATGTCCACCCGCCGGATTTCGTGGTTGGCGTACTGGGTGTATTTGGTGTAGCACTCCACCTTCTTATCGCCCAGTCGCTCGTTTTCCGGGGTGTGGGCGAAAATGGGCCACTGGGCGCTGCCGTAAAGCAGGGATGCGATGAAGTAGCTTTCCCCCGCGGCCACCAGGTGTCCCTCGGCCTCGTGCTGGCGGGCCTTGTTTTCGCGGCGGACGGCGGCGCGGCGGAACTCGCGGCTGGCGTCGTTGAACCGCTTGGTGCGGGCGCGCACCCCGTTGAAGTCGGGAGCGGCCTCGGGGCCGCAGGGGCCCAGGGTGTAGCCGATGCGGCGCTGGTCCCACTCGATTCCCACGGTCTGGACTACTACGTCCAGGAGCCAGCGCTGATCCTGCCAGCGCTTCATACGTCGTTCAATGGCGGCTTCCATGGCAGGCATAGTTCACGTCCTTACTGTTTCCAGAATCGCCACCAATTATAGCGGGAATAAGCAACTGGCGGGTAAGAGGTCTGGTTTACACCAAAACCCATGCCCCCCATAATAGGACTCCACGAGCAAACAAAAGCGGCACGGGAGGAATTGTCCCCCATGATCAGGGAAGCTATCGACATAGTAGTCTCGGGTCACTCCCTTACCAGGGAACAGGCCACGGAGGTTATGCAGGAAATAATGGAGGGGGAGGCCACCGCGGCCCAACTGGGGGCATTCCTGACCGCCCTGCGGTTGAAGGGCGAGAGCACTGAGGAAATCGCAGGCATGGCAGAGGTGATGCGGGAGAAGGCCTTGCGGGTGGACACGGAAGGCCCTCTGCTGGACGTGGTGGGCACCGGCGGCGACGGCAAGAACACCTTTAACATTTCCACCGCCTCGGCTTTTGTGGCCGCCGCCTGCGGGGCCCGGGTGGCCAAGCACGGCAACCGGGCCGCCTCAAGTTCCTGCGGCGCCGCCGACGTGCTGGAAGCGCTGGGCGTCAAGATTGAACTTTCACCCGAAGGAGTAGCCCAGTGCATTGAGCAGGCCGGTATAGGGTTCATGTTCGCCCCAGCATTCCACCCCTCCATGCGTTACGCCGGGCCCGTGCGACGGGAGATCGGCATCCGTACCGTCTTCAATATCCTGGGGCCCCTGACCAACCCGGCCCGCGCCCAGTGCATGCTGCTGGGAGTGGCCTATGAGCAATTGGGGGGCCTGATGGCCGAGGCCCTGCGCCTGCTGGACATCCGGCACGCCCTGGTGGTCCACGGCGCCGACGGGGTGGACGAGGTCAGCCTGTCCGGCCTCTCAAGCGTCTGGCAGGTAAAGGGGGGCGAGGTGAGCAACTGGACCATCGACGTGGCGGACACAGGCCTGGCCGCCGCCACCACCGACGCGCTGCGCGGTGGCAGCGCGGACGAAAACGCCGCCGCCATGCGCCGTCTCTTCCAGGGGGAGGACGGGCCTGTCCGAGACGCGGTACTGCTGAACAGCGCTGCTGCCCTGGTGGCGGCGGATATGGCAGGCAGCCTGGCGGAGGGCATAGCAAAGGCGGCCGCGGCCATTGACAGCGGCGCGGCCCTGGACAGGGTGGACTCCCTGGTGGAGGTCAGCCAGGGGGCAGCGTAGAGTTTATTGGGTTGGATTCTGTTTGGATAGTCGAGGGCAAGAGCTATGGCCGCTGCAGGAAAAGCCAAATTAGAAAAGGCGCTCTGGTGGATTGAGGAGAACTGGGTAGGAGAGAAGTCCTGCGCCATCTGCGGCAACTCGGGGTGGTTCATGGGAGAGGCCATTGGCGAGATGCGGCAAATGAACCAAGGCTCGAGGTGGATACCCAACTCTGGGCCTGCCTATCCGCTGATCGTGCTTTCTTGCAAAAACTGTGGGTACACGCTGTTGTTTAACGCCATCGTCCTGGGCCTGATGGACGGGTAGCAACCGCCAACCTGAAAATTTGGGGAAATGTAAGCTAATGGAGGTCACCTTTTCCTGAAATGCCTAACATTCTTGACGAGATAGTTGCCGCCAAGCGGGAGGAACTGGCCGCCGTTAAAGCCACGGCGCCGCTAAAGACGGTGCAGGCCCAAATTCCCCAGTGCGATACGCCCCTAAGCCTGGCCGGGGCCCTGCGGGGCGGCGCGGTCAGGCTAATTGCCGAGGTAAAGAAAGCATCGCCGTCGCGTGGACTGCTGTGCCCCGATTTCGATCCTGTGCAACTGGCCGCCATCTACTCCGCCAACGGAGCGTCGGCCATATCGGTGCTGACCGACCCCCGTTTCCAGGGCGAACCGGAACACCTTTCGGCTATCAAGGAATCCGGCGTTTCCGCCGCCGTGCCGGTACTTCGCAAGGACTTCATCTTTGACCCCTACCAGGTCTACGAAGCGCGGGCCATGGGCGCCGACACCTACCTGCTGATTGTGGCCATCCTGTCCCCGACCCAACTGGCAGAACTGCTGTCCCTGGGCCGCGAACTGGGCATGGACGCGCTGGTGGAAATCCATGATGAGGACGAGTTGCAGGTAGCCCTGCACGCGGGAGCCGAGATCATCGGCATCAACAACCGCGACCTGCGCACCTTCCAGACAGACCTGGCAACCACCGAGGGCTTGGCGCCCCACATCCCCGGTGACAGGATAATCGTCAGCGAGAGCGGCATCTTCACCCAGGAACATTTGCAGCGCCTGGGCCGGCTTGGCGTCAACGCGGTGCTGGTGGGCGAGGCCCTGGTGACCGCCCCCGATACGGCGACCAAGGTGCGGGAGCTGACCGCTCCCGTTGCTGCGGTGAGTCGCCCATGATCCGCACCAAGATTTGCGGCATCCAGAGTACCGAGGATGCCATAACTGCCGCCGAGGCGGGAGCCGACTATTTCGGCCTGGTCTTTGTCCCTGAACGGCGGCGGCGCGTGGAAATTCCGGCAGCGGCGGAAATTGTGGATGAATTGCGCACCTTGATCGAGGACCCGCCTGGGGCAGTGGGCCTGTTTGCGGATCAGTTATTAGACGAGGTGATTGAAATCATCAACGCCTGTGGCCTTGACCTGGCCCAATTGTGCGGCCGCGAATCTGCTGACTTTTGCCGGCAGGTAGCGGAACAGACGGGGGCGGAAACTATCAAGGTGATGCATATCTCCGCATCCGAGACCTTAGTTGGCGCCAACGGCAGTGGAGTTGAGGCGCGGCTTGCCCCGTACTTAAAAACCGGTTGCCGGGTGACCCTGGACCGACTGGTGGAGGGCCTGCAAGGCGGAACAGGCCAGAGCTTCAACTGGGATGTGGCAGCCCACCTTTCCCGGCAGGGTTATGAGTTCCTGCTGGCCGGGGGCCTGACCCCGGAGAACGTTTCCCAGGCGGTCACCCTGGTCAACCCCTGGGGCGTGGACGTTTCCACCGGCGTGGAAACGGGCGGTGACAAAGACGCGCATAAAATCCGTGCTTTTATTCACAACGCCCGGGCTGCACTTTAGATTCAGACATGGATGGACAGGATGCACAAGATTTGTTGTCTCCACCTGAGGGTGCTTGGAGGCGAATAAGCTTCCAAATGGCAACAAGACCATCCTGTATATCCTGTCCATCCATGTAAGTTAAAGAGGTAGATACCAATGACCGTTAGTGATTCGGCGGTTTGGCCCGACTCGCGGGGCCGGTTTGGCGACTTTGGCGGTAAGTTCGTGCCCGCCACCCTGATGGCTGCGCTGGAAGAACTGGAAGAGGCCTACGGAGCGGCAAAGGTGGATAAAGAGTTCCAGCAGAACCTGTCATCTTTGCTTCACCACTATGCCGGACGTCCTACCGCCCTGTACTTTGCCGAGAACTTGACCCGCCACTGCGGCGGGGCCAAGATCTACCTGAAGCGGGAAGACCTGGCCCACACCGGCGCCCACAAGATCAACAACGCCCTGGGTCAGGCCCTGTTGGCCAAGCACATGGGCAAGGAACGGATTATCGCCGAAACTGGCGCCGGGCAGCACGGCGTCGCGACCGCCACCGTCTGTGCCATGCTGGGCCTTCAGTGCGTGGTGTACATGGGCTCCGAGGACACCCGCCGCCAGGCCCTGAACGTCTTCCGCATGCGCCTGCTGGAGGCCGAGGTCATCGCCGTGGAGTCGGGTACCCGAACTCTGAAGGATGCCATCAACGAGGCTATCCGCGACTGGGTTACCAATGTCGAGTCCACCCACTACCTGATTGGCAGCGCGGTGGGGCCCCATCCTTACCCCATGCTGGTGCGTGACTTTCAGTCGGTAATCAGCCGGGAGGCCCGGGCCCAGATCATCGAAGCTGAGGGCCGCCTGCCCGACTACGTGGTGGCCTGCGTGGGTGGCGGCAGCAACGCCATCGGAACCTTTTACGAATTCATCGGCGACGAGGCAGTATCGCTGGTCGGTGTGGAAGCCGGTGGAGAGGGAGTCGAATCCGGTCGCCATTCCGCTACGCTGAGCGCGGGGCGGCCCGGCGTGCTGCACGGTTCCATGTCCTACCTGCTGCA
This sequence comes from Dehalococcoidia bacterium, assembly GCA_034428635.1. Lineage (GTDB taxonomy): Bacteria > Chloroflexota > Dehalococcoidia > Lucifugimonadales > UBA3495 > Bin22. The sequence continues at coordinate 7,012 of DAOUHR010000038.1, read as the reverse complement.
GGACCAGCACGGCCAGGTGCACGAGACCCACAGCATTTCCGCAGGTCTGGACTACCCCGGTGTGGGGCCGGAACACAGCTACCTGAAGGACGCCCACCGGGCTGACTACACGTCGGTTACCGACGCCCAGGCCCTGGAGGGCTTCCACCTGCTGTCCCGTACCGAGGGGATAATCCCCGCGCTGGAACCGTCCCATGCCGTGTACCACGTTGCCGAAATGGCGCGCAGCCTGCCCCCCGACAAAGTCATCCTTATGTGCCTGAGCGGCCGGGGCGACAAGGACGTGCCCACGGTGGCTGCAGCCGCGGGGATTGAGTTTTAGGCGGGAAAACACCACATTGCTAACAAAGGAATCGTTGGCTGGGGCATTGGCGCTCGACGGCGAAAACCTTACGTTTATCCGCTCTTAATGGCCGATTTACTCCGCAAATAGTAGCTGGCCGCACTGTCCCATTTACTTCCCCTTAACACCCCGCAGACCCGGTTGGTGTATTATTAGCCCATACCAATTGGGAAGGACAGGTTAGCTTATATGCCAAGAGTTCTAGTTTCTGACCCCATAGCCCCTGAAGGGATCGATCTGTTGAACACCCGCACCGACGTTAAGGTGAAGACGGGCCTTAAGCCCGAGGAACTGGTAGAGACCATTGAGAATTACGACGCCCTGGTAGTCCGCAGCGAGACCAAGGTGACGCCCAGCGTCATTGAGGCGGGGCAGAACCTTAAGGTGATCGCCCGGGCCGGAATCGGCGTGGACAACATCGACTTGACCGCCGCCACTAATGCCGGAATTGCCGTGGTCAACGCTCCCATCGGCAACACCGTGGCCGCCGCTGAGCACTCGCTGGCCCTGATGCTGGCCCTGGCCCGCAACATCCCCCAGGCGTACCAGTCCCTGAAGCAGGGCGAGTGGCGACGCAGCGCCTTCATGGGCATTGAGGTACGCAACAAGTACCTGGGCGTGGTTGGCCTGGGCCGGGTGGGCTCCGAGGTGGCCCGCCGCGCCGCCAGCTTCGGGATGCACCTGCTGGCCTACGATCCCTTCGTGGGCGTCGACTATGCCCGCCGCCTGGGCGCGGAACTGCTGCCCCTGGACGAACTACTGGCCCAGTCGGACTTTGTGACGCTGCACACGCCGCTCACTCCCACCACTGCCAACCTGATTGGGGCGCGGGAACTGGCCCTGATGAAACCCACCGCCCGCTTGATCAACGTGGCCCGGGGCGAACTGATTGACGAAGATGCTCTTCTGGAGGCCCTGGAGGCGGACCGCCTGGCCGCTGCGGCCCTTGACGTATTTGTACAAGAACCCCCCCAGAACCGGGACCTGGTCAGTCACCCGAAGGTGATGGCCACGCCCCACTTGGGGGCATCCACCCAGGAGGCCCAGCGCGAAGTAGCAATCGAGGCGGCCGAGCAGGTGCTGGCGGTGCTGGAGGGAAGGCCCGCCCGCAACACGGTCAACGCCCCCTTCATGACCTCGGATGCCCACGAGTTGCTGTCGCCCTTCATTCCAGTGGCCACCCTTGTGGGCAAGCTGCTGACCCACCTGGCCCAGAACCAGTTTGTGGGCGTCAACATCTCATACGAGGGAGAGATTGCCCAGCACGACACCATTATGCTCAAGTCGGCGGTGCTGGCCGGTGTCCTGACCCCCGTCACCTCGGAGCAGGTGAACCTGATCAACGCTCCGGTGCTGGCCCAGCAGCGGGGCCTGCGGGTTACCGAGCACAAGTACTCAGAGGCGCCGGAGTATACCAGCCTGATCACCGTTACCCTGACCACCAGCAGCGGCGACTTCACCCTGGCGGGCACCTCGCTGCGCAACGAACCCCATATAGTCAAGGTCAACGACTATTGGCTGGACCTGCCGCCGTCGGCCCCCTACATGCTGTTCGTGGACAACCGGGACCAGCCTGGCTCCATCGGTGCCGTGGGCACCATCGCCGGTCGCCACAACATCAATATCAGCTTCATGGAGGTGGGTCGTCTGAACCTGCGGGGCCAGGCCATGATGGTCCTGGGCCTGGATGACCCCATGCCCACCCATGTGCTGGAGGAAATCAAGGCTCTGCCCCACATCTCTGACGCTCACCTGGTGCAGATTTAGGTTTTATCCACGAATAAGCACCAATGTTCACGAATGGTCGTTCAAGCGTGCGCCTGCATGGCAGGTTGCGGTTCTCGCCGCCTATGAGTAAGGCTACAGAACTGGATTGGTGAATTTTCGTGCCGGTTCGTGGACTGACTTTTCGGTGTGGTATCCTACGGAAACCGGTCCAGTACCGGTCTAAGGTATTGAATTAAGGAGTTGATCATCATGGCGGAAAAGATTGCGATAATGGGCGCAGGGGCGCTGGGCAGCTACGTGGGCGCCTTTCTGACCCAAGCCGGTGAGGACGTTACCTTCATTGATATGTGGCCCGAGCACGTGGAGACCATGCGGGCCCAGGGCCTGCGGGCCAGCGGCAGCCAGGGCGACTTCACCGTGCCAGTCAAGGCCATGCACCTTACCGACGCCCAGGGCATTACCGAACCCTTTGATTTCGCATTCATTTCGATGAAGTCCTACGACACTGAGTGGGCCACCCACTTCATCAAGCGGTACGTCAAGTCCGACGGTTACTTCGTCTCCTTGCAGAATTGCTGGAACGACCCCCTGATCGGTGAGATTGTGGGACCGGAACGGGAGATGGGCTGCATCGCGTCCCACATTGAGGTGGCACTGTGGGAGCCGGGGCACGTCATTCGGGGCGGCGCGCCGGGGCGTGACCACGGCCACGTGGTATTCCGGGTGGGCGAGCAGTCGGGCAATATCACTTCCCGCAGCGAGGGCGTGGCCCAGAAGCTGGACAACATCGACGCCGCCTACGCCACCGACAACCTGTGGGGCGAGCGGTGGGCCAAGCTGTGTCAGAACGGCATGGGCAACGCCATCTCCGCCATGACCACCCTGGGTTCCCAGGAAATGGCCCAGGACCCCCGCTTCCGCACGTTCCGCATTCAGCTGGCCAAGGAGGGCGCCCAGGTGGGGCTGGCCCAGGGACTGAACGTAGTGGCCATCAATGGAATCCCCGCCCAGACCTGGGCTGACGCCGACAAGGGCGAGGTCTTTGAAGAACTGAACGGGATTATGAGCCAGGCCGGCGGGCGGGTCAACTGGCTGGCATCCATGGCCCAGGACGTCCACAAGGGCCGACACTCGGAAGTGGACTTCATGAACGGCCTGATCTGCGGCAAGGGCCACGAAACGGGCATCCCCACCCCCTTCCACGACGCCATCGTAGACACCATGCACGGCATCGACGACGGTTCCCTGAAGCCGGATCCGTCCAACATGGACATTCTTATGAAGGCGGTTGGGTTGTAGGGCCACCGTCTACGATATCGAGGGAGACACCAGCTTGCCAGGAGGTGGTTCCCATGTTCATTAGGGTTGAACCGGCCGGGTTCTTCATGTATACGGTGCAGCTGATCTTTGACCCTGCAAGGCCTGATTCGGAGGACCAGGAAGTGCGGGAGTACCTGATCGACCACGAACTGGACCCCCGGTACAAGTACGACATGGAGCAGGATGGCCGCTCCTGCGAGGTGCTCCAGTTCGGCGGCTGTTACCTGGGGCGCCACCTGCAGACCGTGGGCCAGATACAGCGCCATGCCGTAGAAGTGGAACTGCTTACCGCCGAGGTGGAGACCCACCTGGCGTCCCTGGCCTTGCCGCAACTGGCGGAGCCCGAGTCGGAAGACGGGGCCAAGCTACGTGAAACGGTAGCCGTCCTGGTCTCGGAACTGCACCAGGAATCGGCCTTCCAGGCCGACGAGAACGGGGAACTGGTAGTTGCCCTGGACCGGGATGAGGTCAAGGCGGCGGCGTTAAGGTTGCTGGGCGATAACTGAGGTAAGATCGCTCGCCATGGAACGACAGTTACTGATTGCAATATAGACTCCATTAAGAGTAGCCATTTCATTTGCTGACAGAAATTGGCAGCAGTGCCAGCATAATCGGAGCAGTAATATCACTCCTCGGACTTGGATTTGCGCTGATTCAATTGTCCAGGCTACGGGGCGAAACGCGGGCGGCCAAGGAAGCGGCGGAAGAAACCCGCAGGCTATTGCGGCGGGAGGATACTGTTTCTGGCCTTACCAGGCTCAACGAACGGATTCAGAGTCTGGTAGAATTACAACGTACTGGGGACCGTATTCGTTCGCTGGAGCGCTATCCTGAAATAAGGGGCTTGCTGCAGGAGATTCGACGAGAGCATCCCAGTCTTTCTGAAGACCATCGACGAAAGGTCCAAAGAGCCATGGCCATGCTGGGAAGAATGCAGGGCGAATTGGAAGCGCTAGAAGGCGACATACCACAAGAACTTATAGGCAGGTCGAATCGGAGAATTCTGCAGCTTCAAAATACTCTTCTCATTGAACTGGAAGACAATTTGGAGTCGACTTGAGGTTCTAGACCATGGCAACGACAAGAATGTATGAATTAGCACGGGAACTCTTGCGCCTCTCTCAGGACAACAGACTGGCTTGGGAGCAAACTCTACGTGCCAACCAATTTCAGGTCGATTTCCCAGATGTTTCGCTCGCCATTTCCTATTTTCCAAGTTTAGGTAGTTATCAGCTTGACTTGATCAATGAAACTGGGTCAACTATTGAAAGTCTGGATTGGAACCCAGTGCTTTCTCCTGCTCAGACGCAGGGCGAGACGGAAGGCCCAGAAAAAACTTTGAAGGAGATATACGAGCTCGCCGAAGCCTATGTTCAGGATGTGGTAGCCCAAAGAGCTCTCCAATACCTCAAACAGGCTTAACAACCCCCTACCTTCTATAACTGTAGCCTTGCGGCGTTCGTTCGCAGTTGAGGCGGCGGTTGAGGTGGAGGCCTTCCAGGACGAACTCGGTGGCTGAGGCTTGAAGCTCGGGCCTTGGGTCATCGGTGAGGCGGGCTACCGCATCGGTCAAACCCTCAACCCCGGAAGCCATGGCCGGGTATTCGCCGGCCGGTTTGTCGCTGCCCGTTTCGGCCTGGCTGCCCAGGTCGAAGGCGGTTACCACGTCGTCCAGGGCATCCACGTCGAAGTAGCGGCCGAATACCCGCAGCACGGCCCGCTTGGTCAAATCCTCCATCACACGGTCCTCACGGCCTTCCTCGAAGGTTTCCAGTTCAATCTTGCCGCCGAAGGACGCCGAGATGTAAGGCAGGTCGCTGATGCGGGGGCAAGCAACCGTGTCGCCCGACCGGATGGCGCGGCGGACGGCGTTGCTGAGCAGCGTTTCGTAGTTGGCGATGGAGACGCGGACACTGACGCCGGAGCGCTGGTTGATCTCGTTGCTGCTGCGGGCCTGGGCGGTAATCTCCGCCAGGATTTCCTTGATGTATTGAGGAATCACCAGGTTGTCCTCGTCCATGAAGCGGGACCGCTCCTGGTCCATGATGGTGATCTCTTCCTCGATGTGGCGCGGGTAGTGGGTGTGAATCTGGGAGCCGTACCGGTCTTTCAGGGGAGTAACGATGCGGCCGCGGTTGGTGTAGTCCTCGGGGTTGGCGGTAGCCACTACGTAGACGTCGAGGGGCAGGCGGATGCGGTAGCCTTTGATCTGCACGTCCCGCTCTTCCATAAGATTGAACAGACCCACCTGGATACGCTCGGCCAAGTCGGGCAGTTCATTGATGGAGAAGATGCCCCGGTTGGTGCGGGGCACCAGGCCGAAATGGATGGCCAGTTCGTCGGACAGATGGCGACCCTCGGCCACCTTGATAGGGTCTATCTCGCCGATCAGGTCGGCGATGGAAATGTCGGGAGTGGCCAGTTTTTCCGAGTAGCGGTCCTCCCGGCCGATCCATTCAATGCCCGTGTCGTCGCCGGCCTCGGCTACCATGTCGCGGCAGGACTGGCAGATGGGGTTGAAGGGGTCGCAGTTAATCTCGCAGCCGGCAATCTTGGGGATGGCTTCGTCCAGCAGGTTGACCAGGCTGCGGATAAGGCGGGACTTGGCCTGGCCCCGCTCGCCCAGCAGAATGACGTCCTGGCCGGCCAGGATGGCGTTCTCAAGCTGGGGGATTACGGTGTCCTCAAAGCCGACGATACCGGGGAAGACGACCTCCTCGGCGCGCATTTTGGCCACGAGGTTGTTGCGCATCTCCTCGCGCACGGGAGTCACCCGATAGCCGCTGTCTCGCAGTTCGCCAATAGTCTCGGGCCGGTTGGCGCCCAAATGTGCCAGTGAGGTCATCGTCTCCCTCCGTGATAAGGCAAAGGCTTTTAGCTACAAAACCGTTAGGCCAGTATAGCACAGGGAGGATTGCCCTCACGTCCGGCCTCGCTCCCGGAGGGTAAGGGATTTATCCACGAATTGGCACGAATATTCGCGAATGGGCTTCTTTTGTTTTTTGTCCCATTTTGTGTCATTTTGGCCCGTTTTTGCCTTTACCCCGGGCCTGGTACCGGAGGGAGAGGGGTATCGTCCTTAGGGCGTGTCGTCATATTCAATGTCATTGCTACCAAGGCGGGAACCTCGACCTCAGCCCATCGGGGTTCCCGCCTTCGCGGGAACGACGAAAAGGGACGCACGGAGAGTTCTACCTTCAATTTGACGACAGCCCCCAGGAAGTGTCGTCAAATTAGCCATTACTGCCGGTTAGGTATCGGGTATAAACGGGCGATATACCAGAGTCCTGTTATGTCGCGGAGCATATCACCCATTTACATGACGGATCTGGATTCCGGCTTTCGCCGGAAAGACGAAACTCGGCTTTTGACGACAGCCCCCAGGCCAGGGCGGACGCATAGGTCTGCCCCTTCCAAGGGACCGGGGCCTTATGCCATGGCGAACCAGCGGGCCCAGAGCAGGGACAGGTCGGGTTTGGGCTTGGGGGCGGGCAGTTCCCTCAGGAGCAGGTGGTCGTACTTGCTCTCCCAGGCCCAGGGTAACAGGGCCAGCAGCATGCGCCGGGGTTCGGGGATGTCTCCCTGCTCCCTAACCTTGTCCAGGTAGTTGTGCAGGTGCAT
>DAOUHR010000037.1:0-3974 GCA_034428635.1 Dehalococcoidia bacterium | reverse complement strand
CCCGCGCCTTTGCCCAGGCCTTCTAACCTGCTATCCTGTCCTTCCTGTCTATCCATGTCAGAAATTCCTGGAGGAGACACCCATGCAGAGCCCGGTTGAACGTGTTGAAGTACTGCGCCAGGAAGTGGCGGCTTTCAAGGAGCGTATTGTCGCCTTGTCTCCGGAGGACTGGGACCGGCCCAGCGCCTGTGACGGCTGGTCAGTGGCCGACGTGGTGGCCCACTTGTCCGGCCAGGCCTTCGCGCTTAATGTCAGTCGGGGCCTGCAGGGCGACTACTCACACCCGGCCGGGGCCACTCCCGTGACTGAACATAATGAGGACGAGTTTGCCCGCAACATCTTCCAGCGGGCCTTCAATACCCGCGCTGAATTTGGAGACCGCTTGCAGGAAGTCCTGTTCCAGCGCCTGGACGAGGCGGTTGACCTGTTTGACACCGTTGAAGAGGGGCAGTGGGACAACCTGTGCTACTGGCCGCCGGGTCCTGAGCCAGTCCATACTATGCTGGATATGCGCATCAGCGAATTGACCATGCACGCCTGGGACGTCTGCTCCTGCTTCGACCCCGACTACCGCCTGTCGAATGGCAGCGTTTCCGTGTTGATGGATACGGTGAACCGGGCCGCACGCCGAGCCTTCCGGCCCGACCCAACCATCCCGGCTCCCCAGGTCTACCGGTTCGAGATTGACCAACCCGTTGAGGCAGTTTACGAACTGGAGATTGACAACGAGGAAACGTTTTTCCGGCAAGGCGAGGGTGGGGAGCAAGCTGACGCTGTCTTCCGGTGTGACGGCGAGACCTTCGTGATGGTCATGTATGGCCGCCTTGACCCCAACGAGGCGTTGGTCTCAGGAAAAATGGACTGGGACGGCGACGAAAGACTGGCCCTGGGTTTCGGCGCCCGCTTCCTGGGCGGGTAAAGCAGTTAACGGGCATCAAATGGCCTACTAACTCACAAACCACATTAAAAGGAACACCCCGTGACCAGCAACTCCCCCAATACATCCGGCTATCTTGCCGACGTTATCGTTGTCGGCGCCGGCATTGCCGGTTGCCTGACCGCCTGGTTGCTGGCCAAGGCCGGCGCCAGCGTCACCATTTTGGAAGCCGACTCGGTGGGCAGCCACGCTTCCGGGTTTGCCTTTGGCGGTCTGGGGCCGCTGGAAGGGGCGGGCATCCCCGATCACATCCTCGACTTCAGCGTCTGGTGCTTTGAACGGCATAAGTCCATCTACGAGGAATTGCTGGAAGAGACGGGCATCGACACCCAGTTCCACTTGCGCGACCGCCTGAACCTGGCCTTCACCGAGGAGGAAGCCCACCACCAGAAGCAGGCCATCGCCTGGCAGTCCCGACTCCCCGGGTTCAAGGTGGAATGGCTGCAGCCCGAGGACGCGGTGAAAGCGGAACCACGTACCAATCCCGACTGCATCGGCGCCTCTTTCGCGCAGGGTACCGGCGCGGTGGAGGCCTACCGCTACAACCTTGCCGTGGCCCAGGCCGCTGAAAAGTACGGGGCCACCATTGTCCAGCGGCGGGTTACCGGCCTGCTGGGCAGCGGCGACAAGTGCCGTGGCGTAAAGCAGGAGACCGGGGAGATGGAGTCCGGCGCGGTAGTCCTGGCCGGCGGCCCCTGGACGGGCGGCATGTCCGACTGGTGCGGCGTAGACATCCCGGTGCGACCCCTGAAGGGCCAGATAATCCGGTTGCAGCTATCGAAAAACCCCATGGTCGCGTCGCTGAACTACGCCGGAAGCTACGCCGCCTCCAAGCCCGACGGCCTCATCTGGGCCGGCACCACCGAGGAGGACGCGGGTTTCGACGAGGAACTCACTACCGCCGCCCGGGACAAGGTGATGGGCGACCTTCTGAAGATGGCCCCGTCCCTGGCCGAGGCGGAACTGGTGCAGCAGACCGCCTGCCTGCGCCCCCTTTCCGCCGACGGCATGCCCATCGTCGACGCCGTCCCCGGCTGGGACAATCTCCACCTCATCACCGGCGGCGGCCGCAAGGGCATCCTCTGGAGCACCGGCATGGCCCACGCCCTGGCCGACCTCATCCTGAAAGGCAGCAGCGACATTCCCAACTTGCCTGCCCTCTCCCTCTCCCGCTTCCACCCCTGATAACAAGACTCGGACAGAGATGCACAGTATCTACAGCATAAGACCAGCAAATCCTGTCCATCCTGTCCATCCATGTTTGAATTACCTCAGGGGCGGTGAACCCGCGCCACTGGCCGGCCGTTCTCCCGGCTCACCTTCATGGCGAAGGGGTACTTGCTGAACTGCAGCGCCAGTTCCACATCCTGTGGGTGGAACTGGGGTTGGCTCTCGTCGAAGAACTTCTGGGTTGCGCCGCCGGTCATAATCAGGCTGCGCACCGCCTCCTGATCGGGACTTCGGCCCTCCAGCAGGTTGCGCAGATAGATGCCGCACTGTTCGTCCTCGTCCGCCCGCACCACGCCCTGATCGCCCATGGCCAGGATCGTTACCAGGTCCGGCGCGTCGGCCAGCACCGCCTTCACCGTGGCGTCGGCCACCGCGAAGGACCCCAGGTAGATGGTGTCAGTATCGGGCGACTCGAATGCGGCGGCCACGCCCACCGTTCCGGCCCGGGTGGACTGCACCAGCGACTTGCCGGTCAAATCCACGCCGGATATCTCGTAAGGTGAGTTGCCGTAGTCGAACCCCTCGGGCCGCTTGCCGCCCACCTCGCCCATGATCACGTCGCCCACGCCGCTCCGGTGCAAAGCCAAGGCATCGTCGGCCTCCGCCACCAGGGTAATGTCCGTGGCCCCGTTATCAAAGGCAATGGCAGCGGTGGTAAAGGCCCGAAAAACGTCAATGACGATAACCGTCCCCGCCGCCTCCCGCGCGTCCCGCACCAGGCTCCCCAATCGTATTTCCATAGAATGTATCCCCTTGTGGGCCCGAACCGCCCACGCTAATGACTGGGAGCGCGCCTCAGGCTGTGCTCCCTCTCTTCCAGAATAGAATCGGCAATACCGGTTACCAGCCTCGCCATCATCCGGTACAAGTCCGACCCCTCTTCATAGTTGGCCGTGTACGGGCCAACGGTCAGGCGCTGCCCCTCGGCCAGTTCATAGGGACGGCGGAAGTCAGAGTCGTCAGGCGGAGTCACCCCGACAGCCTTGCCGCCCAGGTAGCGGATCATCGAGAAGCAGGGAATGTCGCTGGGCCCATCCCCCACGTAGATCATATTCCTGAAGGGCACCCGGCGGTCGGCCTGCTCCATGGCATCGTTAACCCGGTACGGGTTGCGGCGAAGTTCCGCGCCCGAAATGCCCTTGTTGATGGAGTAGATGAACTTGGTCTTCTCCGTGAACGTGACCGCTCGCTTGACCGCCACTGCCCTTCCCTTGTCGTCGTAAGCATAGGCGCAGCCGAAAATTTCGTTGGCCGCCGTGGCCAGTGGCGTGGCCGTCAGTACCGCTTCTATGCCGCTGCTGACTATGAACCACTCAATGGTGACGTTGGCCTCCGCATAGTCGGCGTTGACCGCCAGCATTGCCCTCAGGCGGGGCACAAAATCCAGGGCGCCGGGGTAGAATTCCACACCGGCGCCCACATCATTCAGCCTTTCCTGGGTCAGGCCTCCAGCGTGGGACTCCCGGGCTTCCACCAGCAACTGCTGCAGGTAAGCCAGCGGCGGGTCCCAGCCATCCTCTACCAGGGGGTTCACCCGGTTCTTCCAGAATTCCCCCGAGTCGATGCCCAGCTCTCTCACCAGTCGGTCCGATGTGTCCGGACACAGGGTACCGTCACAGTCGCAAATGATGGCAATGACGTCCTGGGCCATTTGACTACTTCTTGACCAGCTTTTGCAGCGTACGGGGGTTGTCTGATTTATTAGCATAGCTGCGGGTGTGAGTCCAGGACACCTCGCCCACTTAGATGTCGCCCCGGGAGTCAATGCAGATGCCGTGCGGAGCAATAAACCGGCCAGGGGTTTCGC
>DAOUHR010000036.1:0-17760 GCA_034428635.1 Dehalococcoidia bacterium | reverse complement strand
GCTCCCGAGTGAATCCCAAAGCCTCCGACACCTCTTGTCCCTGGTCTCGTCCCCATTGACTGATGGCGTACAGACTGCGGGTGCCACACAGCATGGCGCAGATGGACAACCCCAGAATCGCCCCCAGGGGATGCCGTCGGCCGTGTCCGCTCCGAGGGTCGGGCAACTTCCCCATTGCCTCAAGTATCGACAGTTCCCCCACAGTCTCCCTTGCACTCCTCATTTCACCCACCCCCTTCCTCACTCTCCTCACCTTACTCCTTTTCCCCTATATTCCCCAAGACTCTCCCTTCCTGTTTCTCATCAATAATCGAAAGACCCTGAGCAGGCGGTACAGCGCAATCACATATCAGATTCCTGGGCAGCCCGTAGTTCCCGCAACGGCGGGGTCCTCGATGAGAGCTTCAAACTTGCCAGCTGGCATTACCCGTCCCCACAATAAAACCATGAAAACAGCCGGATTTCACATTGGCAGGTGAAGACGCATAAGTCTGCCCTGTCCAGGGGTTCCTTCCCGTTGACGGGGAAAGTAAGAGCCTTTCCTGGGCTTGCCGAAGAAATTGGGATGACCGGGCTCATCCAAAATGGGACAAAATGAGCCAGAATGGGACAAAAAAAATTCCCCTTCGTGGCTCAACAGAAAGCTGCTGGCAAATGATTCCGTGTGCAATATCCCTCTAATCAGCAGCCAGAGCAATCGCAATTCAGCGTAGGGGAAGTCTGTGGTTCCTGCGCAGGCGGGGACCTCGAACCGGGGCCAGGACCGTCTAAGCTATCTATGAAATGGCCATCTGGTCTATCCATTCCAAGTGCGATTATCCTGGCAGGGGGTAGCATTCCGAAACAGGCAGTCCGGTCCGGCGATTACGCAGGGGCAACTCTGGTGGCTGCCCCGTCCCTTCCGCAAAACCACCCAAATCGGGACGCTGCCGCTTTACTTGCTCGCTTGACGTTATTCAGTCTCCCAACTATCCTCAACCCAAGGTAAGGCTCCACTCCCAACTTCATTAGCAAAGGATTAACGGCATGAAAGTACAGATAATGTCTCCCGCCGCCAACCGCGTCGATTTCAAGGTGCCGCCGGCGCCCAGGCTTGCGTCCTTTGAGGGCAAGACCATCGGTCTGTACAACAATGTTACCGGCGGGGCCGACGTAGCCGTCGACCGGTTTGCCGAGCAGTTGCAGCAGCGTTATCCCGGCGTCAAGTTCCAGCGCTACGGCGGCAACCTGCGGGAAGGCCGTCCCGTCCTGAGCCGGGGCGTGCATATTGACGAGGAAGAGGCCGCCCGCATTGCCACCGAGGTGGATGCCATGGTTGGCGCCACGGCTCATTGAGGGGGCTGCACGTCGTGGCTTAGCCATGACATGGTCGCCATGGAAAAGGCCGGGGTCCCCACCGTCGCCATAGTCGCCCAGAGCTTTGCCCGCGCCTGGCAGGCCTGCGTGGACGGCTGGGGCCAGCCCAACGCCGCCTACGTCATCGTTCCCCACGCCACCACCGGGCAGCAGCCTGACTTTATTCGCACCATGGTGGACGATCAGATTGACACCATAGTCCAGGGCCTTACCAACTTCCCCACTGACCGCGGCCCGGTGAACGGCCAGAATAACGGCGGCGCCACCGAGGTTTTCACCGTGGAAATGGACGCATCCCCCGACGGCCTGGACGCGGTCAACCGGTTCCTGGCCGAGCGGGACTGGAGCGACGGAATTCCGGTCGTGCCACCCACGCCGGAGTTGGTGGAGCGAATGCTGGCCGGCACCAGCCGCAGTCCCCAGGACGTGCTGATGGTGATGGAGCCGGGATTCGGAGTCGCAACCGTAGAGAAAATCGCCATTAACGCCGTGATGGCCGGCTGCTGTCCCGAGCAGTTTCCCATTCTACTGGCAGCTATTGACTGCCTGGCCCAGCCGGAGATGAACCACCGGGACATGCAGGTATCGGGCCACACCGAGGCGCCGATCATCCTGGTCAACGGTCCCATTGCCCAGCGGGCCGGCATCAACAGCGGCACCTCGGCCATGGGTCCCGGCGTGGTCAACAGCGCCAACACTGCCATTGGACGGGCCCTGCGCCTGTGCCTGATGAACATCGGCTACTGCAAGGCCGGCACCGGCGACCCCAACTTCATCGGCCTGCCCACCAAGTTCGGCATGTGCATCGCCGAGAACGAAGCCCTCAGTCCCTGGCAGCCCTACCACGTGGACCAGGGTTTTCAGCCCCACGAGAGCGCGGTGACGGTGGTAACGGTTACCGGCCCCGGCGATATCCTGGACTCGGGCTCCAGGAGCCACAAGGACACATTGAATAACATTGCCCAGTTGATGTACTACCCCGGCTCGGGCAACGGAAGCTGGATTCGTGGCTGGCAGTCGGCACAGGTGGGCCATACCAGCCAGCGGGTGTCCTACCCGGGCCCCTACCACCCCATTATGCTCAGCCCTTCCCGCGCCGTCATCCTGGCAAACGCCGGCTACAGCAAGCGCGACGCCCAGGAGTGGCTGCACGAGCACTGCCGGGTGTCGCTGCAGGAGGCCATCGGCAGCCGGGGGGTTCCGAAGGACGAAAACGGAAAGTGGCTGCATCACCCGGAATTGCAGTCCCTGGAAGACGCTCCGGACGCCACGATTCCCATGCTGGAGAGCCCGGAGCAGTACCTGCTGTTCGTGACCGGCGGCACCACCCACTACGCCAACTTCTTCTATGGCACCTACGGCATCGCCACCCGGCCGGTGGAGGAGTTTTAGCGCATACTTCGAAGATCCCTTCTCCCTCGACGGGGGAAGGTCAGGATGAGGGTGAAGTGCAACGTTTGCGGCCCTTTTCCACATCGACGACTTGCCGATGCAAATGTTCCCTTACTGGCAGGGGCGGGTTTAAAACCCGCCCCAACGCTATGCAAACCACCAAAACCGACAGATTACCCTTGGCGTCCCACAGCCAGATCAATGCGCGCCATGAGCGATGCGTTCAGCGGTCCGGCTTCCTCCGCTTCGATGCACTCGCGCAACTCCGCCCGGTTCTTGACGCCGAGCACCACCGTCGAAACACCCTCCATTGTCAGAGCGTAGCGGTGGGCCAGGAACGCCGCGCTCTGCCCCTCCTCGGCGGCAATGGCGCGGAAGGGAGCCGCCCGCTGGAAGTCTGCCAGATCCCTGTGTCCATCGGGCAGCGTCCTGTCTATGGCGCTCGTCAGCGCGCCAGCCTGTACCGCCCTGATGCCCATGACCGCAACACCGTTGGCATTGGCGGCCCCAATTACATCGCGGGGACGCGGCGGCTCAGTCCCCTGGAACAACCCGCCGGCCGAGTCCAGCAGGTTGGTGATGCACTGGATGTAACCTGGTCGAGGGCCGTGGGTCAGCAAGTGTATCAGCGCGTCGGCATTGCCGATGCCCGTGAGACCCCAGTGCCCGATCCGTCCATCCGTAATGAGCCGTTCAAAGGCCGGCGCCAGCGCTGCAATCACCGTGGACACCGGAGTAAGTCGGTCGCCACCCTCATCCTCCAGCGTTACGGCATTGTGGAGGAACATGACGTCCACCCGCTCCAGCTTCATTCGGTCCAGGCTGCCCTCAAGGCTGTTGGAAAGCAGGTCATAGACCTGTTCCGGCGGGGTGTCGCCGACCCGGCACTTGGTGGTGATCCGCACCCCGGCAGGAAGCGCGCCATCAAAGGCTTCGCCAATTACGCTCTCCGCCTCGCCGTTGCCGTAGGTGGGCGCCAGGTCCAGGACATTGATGCCGGCCTCCACCGCCTCCCGCACCGTGGCAATGCACTCCTCTCTGGTTGTGGCGCCCCATACCTGCCCCAGACCGCCGCCGCCCAGGGTAAGGGCGCTGGCCATATCCAGCTTTCCGAAGGGCCTTTGCCGCATTTCTTCCTCCCTGATGCCGTCGGTAACTTGTTTGAAATAGCCGTTAGAGTGTGTCCAGCCGGGCCGCGGGCCGCTCGTTTCGGTGGCCCACCATGCGGGCGAGTCCCAGGGTTCGCCCTTCATCGAGGGCCAGCATGTCTGCCTCGTCGGTGGACTTGCCTATGCGTTCCGACCATAAAAGATCCGATACCATCCAGTGTTTCCAACCGTTAGGGATCAGGTCGGCGAACTCCACGTTAACCAGCCCGCTTCTTTGCCAGTGGAGTTTCCACCAGGCGGGACTGTGGAGGCTGAAAAATGCCGGTTCCCAGTAAGGCCGCAGGTGTTCCGGCGGCACGTCCGAAGGCAGTTCTGCCACCAGCCCGGGCACAACAATACCCATCGGCCCTCCGGGCTTGACCAGCGGGGCCATGTGACTCTCCAGGTAAAGGTCGTCCGTTCCGAAATAATTGTACGCGTCCACACTTACCATGGCATCGAAGAAACCGTTTGCGAAGGGCAGGGCGTGGGCCTCCGAATGAATGGGAAACACCAAGTCTTCAACCCCGGCGGCGCAGATGCGGTCAAAGTTGTCGGTGGCGTCTATCCACAGGTCCACAGCCCAGACCTGAACTCCGTATTCCCTCGCCAGGAATATGGAACTCAAACCCTTGCCGCAGCTCATATCCAGAACCCGCATCCCCGGTTTGAGGTCCATATGTTCCGCCAGGGACTCCGTAAGCCAAAGGGCGTTCGGCCCCATCATATTGTCTAGTACCCAGTCTCGATCATACTTTGCCGATCGGGGAAACTCGGCCGGTTGGAAGTGATCGTCCCGCCCTTGATCCGTGTTGGTCAACCTTGTACTCCTTGCTTCCGATTCCACTAAGGTCGTCAAGACCCACGCATGGGAATACTGCCAAAGGCGCTTGCTTTTCTCAACCTTGAGGATCCAAGGCGGTCAGCCTGCTCGAACCTTAGGATATGAAGCCGATTGGGGAACAGTATAACGCCGTCCAGACCCGCATAATCGGCTACTCTCACGCATTTGGCCCAGGGCTATTGGTCGAGCGGAGACCTGCTTCCGTACATTTCCCGCAGTATAGATTAGAATGGAAGAAATGCCTTTAATCATGATGCCACCCATCGGGCGTCTGCACACTGGCGGTAAATTTCTTTGAGTTTTCTGGATTCCCCACCCGTGTCTACATTGACTCGCGCATTGTTCCGGTTTTCGCTGGGCGCCCGCCTTCCCGTTACCCGTGGGGCGCTGGAGGTGGAGGGCGCCGGTGGGCCAGTTACCATACGCCGCGACCGCTACGGAATCCCGATGATCGAGGCCGGAGATGAGCTCGACGTGTTCTTCGGTTTCGGGTTCTGCCAGGGCCAGGACCGGGCTGTTCAGATCGAACTTTCCAAGCGCGCGGCCTCGGGCACGCTGTCCGAGTTATTCGGCCCGGCCACCCTGCGCATAGACCGCCTGTTTCGTCGCGCCGGCCTGCGTCATGCCGCCGGGGAGCAATTCCAGGTACTGAACCCGTGGGTTGCTTCCTTACTTACCGCCTTCGCTGCCGGCGTAAACGCCGGCCAGACGGTTGGTCTGCCCCGCCGGCCCCACGAGTTTCTGTTGCTGCGGACCCGGCCCAGCGAGTTCACTCCCCTCGACGTGCTCACCATAATGAAACTCCAGTCTTTCGCCATGCCTTCCAACTGGGACTGTGAACTCGCCCGGCTGATGGTCCTGAATCTGGACGGGCCGGAAGCCCTCCTTCATCTTGACCCGGGCTACCCCGAGTGGCAGCGGGTTCCCGTTCCGCCCTCCGGCGTCGCTGGCAACGCCGCCGAAAGGCTCGCCGAAGATCTGGCGCTGTTCCAGGAAACCATCGCCACAGGCGGCGGCTCCAACGGCTGGGCCCTGGCCGGCAGCATGACCAGGTCAGGACGCCCCTTACTGGCCAACGACCCCCATCTTCCGGCCGCTGTGCCGCCCCACTGGTACCTGGCCAGGCTGCAATCACCCGACTGGACCCTGGCCGGCGCCGCTCTCCCCGGAACCCCGGCCATCGCGGCGGGCCACAACGGGTACTGCGCCTGGGGTGTAACCGCCGGCCTCACGGATAACACCGACCTGTTTCTCGAGCGGATCGGTCCCGATGGCCGGTCAGTTCTCCAGGATGGCGAGTACGTCCCCTGCCAGGTCCGCCGGGAGGTGATCCGGGTAAAAGGCGCCGACCCGGTCGAAGAGGAAGTCCTGGTAACGCCCCGGGGGCCGATCATCAGTCCAGCCCTGGACGATGAGCTTGGCGCCCTGTCCCTGCGGGCGCTGTGGCTGGATCCCCTCCCGGTGCAGGGCTTTCTGTGCATGTTGGAGGCAAAGAATTTCGACGAGTTTCGCGCTCCCTTTGCCGAGTGGCCGGGTCTCCCCCTCGGTCTGGTCTACGCCGACACCCGGGGCCACATAGGCTACCAGCTGGTCGGGCAGGCGCCACGCCGCCACCGCGGCCATGGCATCGTCCCCTCCGCCGGTTGGACGGCAGGGGCAGGCTGGGAGGACGAAGGCATTCCATTCGGAGAGATGCCCTGCGCCCACAATCCACCCTGCGGGTATGTCGCCGCCGCCAACACCCAGCCTCAGCCCCACGGCGCCGGCCCCTTCCTGGGCGTAGACTGGATTGACGGTTACCGCCTTGGCCGGGTAGTGGAGGCACTGCAAGTGGGCTGGGACTGGGACGCTGAGTCCGCCGCGGCCCTCCAGCTGGACGTGAAGTCATTGCCCTGGGCCGAAATGCGCGATTACGTCCTGGCGGGCGAACCAGGTAGCGGAGATGCCCAGGCGGCCCGCATGATTCTTGCCGATTGGGACGGGCGCATGTCAGTCGGCTCGTCCCCCGCAACCCTGTTCCACCTCTTCCTGGCGGAACTGTCCCACCGGACTGCCCTGGCCAAGGCGCCACGTTCCGCGCCCTGGCTTCTGGGCCGCAGCACTCTTCCCACTATTAACGGTACCTCAATCGCGGCGCGCCAGGTGGGCCGCCTGTCCCGCCTGGTAAGGGAGCAGCCCCCCGGGTGGTTCCCCAAGGGCTGGCCGGCAGAGATCGACAATGCCCTGGCGTCTGCCTACACCCACGCTGTACAGCGGCTTGGCGCACGCTCCGACCGCTGGTGCTGGGGTCGCGCTCGCACTGCTATGCTGAACCATCCGATGGGCCGGATACGTCTGCTGGGCAGCATATTCAACATCGGCCCCTTCCAGTGCCCCGGTGACTCCAACACCGTCCTGCAGGCCGGCACCTTCGGCGACGACCCGCTGGCCGGGCCCGGGGTTGTTCCGTCTCTCCGGATGGTACTGGACGTGGGCGACTGGGACCGGTCAGTGTTTTCCCTGCCAGGCGGCCAATCGGGCAACCCCCTTTCGCCCCACTACAAGGACTTGTTCCCCTTTTGGCTGCGGGGAACCGGAGTGCCCATCGCCTGGACTGACGCAGCCGTACAGGCTGCCACCGTCGAAACCCTGCTGCTGAAACCGCTTTGACGGCTGCCTAACAAGTCGGCTTAACCGTCCCGCCGGTATTCCCGCA
Source organism: Dehalococcoidia bacterium (assembly GCA_034428635.1). GTDB lineage: Bacteria > Chloroflexota > Dehalococcoidia > Lucifugimonadales > UBA3495 > Bin22. The sequence continues at coordinate 10,325 of DAOUHR010000036.1, read as the reverse complement.
AGCGCTGATGTGCGGTCTGTTAGAATTAAAGCCCTGTGTCAGCCCATTAATCCGTTCACCTATAGAAGCAAATGCGACTCATCCGGCCCATAGTGGCCCTGGTATGGAAGGACCTGCTGCTGGAATTCCGTTCCAGGGACATCGTCGTCTCCGCCCTGGTTTTCGGGTTCCTGGTGGTGGTGGTGTTCAACTTCGCGCTGAAAGTCACTCCGCAGCGAGTGGCGGAACTGGCCCCGGGCATCCTGTGGGTGGCTTTCGTCTTTGCCGGCACCCTGGCAATGAGCCGGGCCTTTGTCCGCGAACGAGAACAGGGCGGACTGGAAGGTCTGCTGCTGTCCCCGGTCAGCAGGGACGCCATCTTCCTGGGCAAGGCCCTGGTAAGCTTCCTGTTCATGCTGGTAATCGAGGCCGCCCTGCTGCCCGTCCTGGCCGTACTGCTTAACTTCACCGCCTTTACTCTCACCCTGTTCGCGGCCATCCTGCTGGCAACCTTGGGATTCGCCACCGTGGGAACCCTGTTTTCGGCCATAGCGGTTCAGACCCGCTCCCGCGAGGTAATGCTGCCCGTGCTCTTCTTCCCCATCATTCTGCCTGTGCTCATCGGCGCGGTGGAGGTTTCGGGGGCGGCCATCGGCAGCGGGCCGGAGTCTGGAGTTGTCACCCGCTGGCTGCCGCTGCTGGCGGTGTTCGATGCCGTTTTTCTGGTAATATGTCCCTGGATTTTTTCGATAATCGTTGAGGAGTAACCCGTTTTGGCGCTCGGACCGGGAACAGCGGCATCTTACAGCGGCAGGGCAGCGGGCTTTGGCTTTCCCGGCCTGCCGGGCATACTGCTGGCGGCGACCGCCGTCCTGATGGTGATTGACCTTTACCTGATTTTCCTGGTGGCCCCGACAGACGTCGTTCTGGGCCACGTTCAGCGCATATTCTACTTTCACGTGCCCATCGCCATCGTGTCCTTCGTTGCCTTCTTCGTGGTGTTCGTTGCCAGCATTGGCTACCTGGTTACCCGCAAGAGCGGGTGGGACAGCGTGGCCCACGCCGCCGCCGAGGTAGGAGTAGTCTTCGTCAGCCTGGCCCTGCTGACGGGAATCGTCTGGGCCCGGCCCGTTTGGAACGTGTGGTGGACCTGGGAGCCGCGACTGACCACCACGCTGATCCTGTGGCTGATCTACGTGGCCTACCTTATGCTGCGCTCCTACGTCCCCAACAAGTCCCAGGGCGCCCTATATGCCGCAGGATTGGGCATTATCGGCTTCATCGATGTGCCTATCGTCTACTATTCGGTGCAGTGGTGGCGGTCCATCCACCCTTCGGCGGTGGTGGGCCCCCTGGCCGACGCCGGCGCCCTGGAACCGGTAATGCAGTGGGTGCTGTTCTACTCCCTGGCCGTCTTCCTGCTGCTCTTCCTGTACCTGATGCTGGAAAGAATGCGCCTCCGGAACCTCGAAGACCGCCTCACCCTGCTCCGCTTTACCCAGCGTCTGCGGTCGTCGGACATGGACTAGACAAACATGGATTAACCGGCTGTACAGGATGGGCAGTTCGTATGCGCGGATTCTTTCCCCTTTCAGACGGGCTCCCTTTCCGAACCCAGCCATGCCAGAAATCAAGCAAACATCCTGTCTATCCTGTCCATCCATGTTTGAATAATCTTCCCAAGTGAGTGAACAGATGTCCCTGATATTGCTGCAAACCCAGCCCCCCGCCAATATGGGATTCCTCTTTGTTGCCTTCGCCATTACCTGGCTGGTCTTCTTTGTCTACGCCTTCTTCGTCTCCCGGCGGCGCCAGGAGTTGGAGCGCGAGGTCAGGGATTTGCAGGAGGGGTTGGAAAGAAACGAGGGGGATGGTGCCCCAGGAACTTAAAGCAGTACCCGTGTTGACCGCCCATGCAGAAGGGTGGTTCTACAAGCTCAACACGAGCTGGTCCGAGAGAAACAGGGGGTTAAGGGGAATCGAGAGAGAGAGGAAACAAGGGACCAGGGGTGGGTCAGGGATGAATCAGGAAGCCTGCGGCGCGGGCCCGGAATTGTAGGTGTTGTAGTCCGCCGGAAGCTCCTCTTCCAGGGACTGGTACTTGGAGGGGCATTTGACTAGGATGCTGTCCGTCTCGAAAACCCGTTCCGGCGTATAGCTGCCCTCGAGGATGATTTCCGAGTGGGGGTTGAAGAAAAGGTCGGGCATCACGCCCACGTAGGAGGCGTCCAGGGTGTGGCCGCCGTCGTCGCCTTCCTTGTCCACCAGCTGGAACCGGGCAAGGGTGGTGTTGTCCTGCCGCTGGAAGGTATCGGGCGCCAGCTTGCCCGAAACCCTTATCAGCCGCCCGTCCCGGTACTCATCCCCGCCCATAAATTCGCTCACCGTGACGAAGTAGAGTGCGTTGCCCGGGAAGGCCGCATAGATCATGTAGCCCACCGCCAGCGCCACCACCACGCCCAGTATTATCAGGCGGTTGCGGGTGCGCCGACCCGTCCTTTCTTCCTCTTCCAGTTCGTCTTCGGGCGCAAACCCGGCCGGTATTGGGCGGTCGGTGGGGTGGTTCTCTGCCACGGGCATCCTCTCAGGCGGTATTGATGCTGTAGTCCAATCCTGTTGCGACGAATATATTACCATCCGTTGCCGGAGGGTGTCATCAACGCTCCAGGATCCGTCAGCCTGGATCCGTCATATTGAACCGGCGGGCTCCGGACCAGTCCGTCATTTCGCATTGAATCCGGCAGCCATGAAGATCAACACGAGTGTGACGACATTCGGACTATTACAAGCGTATTCCGTCTCTGTCGCGTTTGACAGGTTAACGGGTTGGTTGGTTATCTCCTTGAAATGGCACCTCAACTGGGACCATATTTGACTGTATGGCATCAAACCTTTAATCTGGGCACACCCACATACCCAGTCCCACACAATTATAGGAGGCTGCTATGACTCTCAGCAAGCAAACCACCTTCGCTGTCCAGGTCGAGGACGTGGAATATCTCCGTCACGGCGACAAGTCCTTCCAGGCCAGGATCTTCAAGCCCCAGGGCGACGGTCCCTTCCCCGTAATGATCGAACTGCACGGCGGCGCCTGGGTGAACGGCACCCGCGAGAACGGCAATGTCGGCAACGAGGCCCTTGCCGGCAACGGCATTGTCGTTGTGGCCCTGGACTTCCGCGTTCCCCCCGAAGCGTCCTATCCCGCTTCCTTCCAGGACATCCACTACGGCATTCGCTGGGCCAAGGCCCACGCCGCCGAATGGAATGGCAGCTCCGCAAAGATCGGCGCCATGGGCACTTCCAGCGGCGCCCACCAGGCGATGCTCCTGGGCATGCGCCCTTCCGACTCCCGCTACTCTGCCCTGTCCCTGACCAACGGCGCCTCCGACGTGGACGGTACCCTGGGCTGCGTTATCATGGTCTCTCCTGTCATTGATCCCCTGGGCCGCTACAATTACGCCAAGGGCATTCGCGACGACGTCAAGCCCCCCGAATCTGTCGGCGAGCGCACCGTGCGGATGCACGACATGTACTGGGTAACCGAAGAGGCAATGGCCGAAGGAGCGCCGGCCCGGGCGCTGGCGGCCGGCGAGAAGACCGAATTGCCGCCCACCCTGTGCCTGGTCCGCGAATACGAGGCGGCGCACCCCCGACCGGACCTGCTCGAGTTCGTTTCCCAGTACCAGAAGGCCGGCGGCCAGATTGACCTGACCGTGTTCGAGGGCGAGGGCGAAGGCGTGCTGCGGGACCTGTCCACCGACGTGGCCCAGCAGGCCCTGGAGCAGATGACATCGTTCATTAACCAACACCTGGGCTAATCGGACTAACCCAGAGAACAAGGGTAGACTGCGACGGCGGGTCGGTCTTGCGACCGTGCCCGCCGTCTTATTTGGTGGACGCCAGATCAGGCATTGAACCTCGCTAATGTAAGGAGTTGATCATGGCCACACAGCAGGAAGGGGCAGTCCCCGACTTTCTTCGCATGGACGACGCCGGCGGCCCCGACTCCACCAACCCCCACCGCAGCGAGACCTGGTATGGCTGGCCCAGCAAGCGGATGGATCCCGTCAATCTGCTGGACGACGAGGGCAGGACCCGGCGGGTGCGGACGCCCGTCATGGACCTGGAGGGGCTAATCACTCCCACCGAATTGCACTACGTGGTCCAGCACTTCGACATTCCCGAAGTGGTGCCGGCGGCCCAGTGGACCCTGACCATAGACGGCGAGGTCAAGACTCCCCTTACCATCAACTACGAGCAACTGCGCCGTTACCCGGCCCGCACCGTCCGCACGGTGATGGAGTGCTCGGGCAGCGACGCCACCTATTTCGAGTACTTAAAGGGCGAGGGGGACAAGCCTTCCCGGACTCAGGAGGCCATGATTCTCAGCGCCTCCGAGTGGACGGGCACTCCCCTGGCCTCGGTGCTCAACGACGCCGGCCTGACCGACAAGGCCCTGTACATCCGCGCCGAGGGGTGGGACGAGGGGGTGCCGGCCAGCGCGGCGCCGGGGACCAAGCCCTTCTTTTACGACAAGGGTCTGCCCCGCCTGAAGGCCCTGCACCCGGATACCATCCTCTGTTGGGCCCAGAACGGCCAACTTTTGGAGCACTTGCACGGCGCCCCCGTGCGGCTGTTGGTACCCGGCTGGTCGGGCAACTGGTCGGTGAAGTGGATCCGCCGCCTGCAGGTGATGGACCACCTGCCCGACTGCTGGTACCACTATAACTTCTATTATTACGCCGACTCGGCCGACTCCCCGGACAAGGAACTGATCACGACCATTCCGGTCAAGTCCATCGTCACAAGTCCCAACGACGATACCGAGACCCTGCCTCGGGGCGCTCACGTGGTGCGGGGCTACGCCTGGAGCGGCGACGGCGCCATCACCCAGGTCGAGGTCAGCGTTGACGGCGGACAAACCTGGCACGCCGCCCGCCTGGAGGAACCGCGGGAACGATGGATGTGGGTCCGGTGGTCATACCTGTGGAATGCCAACGAACCAGGGCAATACCAGGTTATGTCCCGGGCCACCGACGCTTCCGGCAAGACCCAGTCCCCGGTGCCCCGCTACAACAATATGCGGAAGAACTTCACCGCCATAGTGGGCTACGACATTACGGTTGTTTAGCCACAGCAGCCTGACTCTTAAACCAGGGAACGCTGGTGTCCGGGAACCCCTCTGCGAGAACTGGACCGAGCCTTTGCGACGGTACGAAATGGTGCCTGGCAAGACAATAATGCACTTGCCGTTCATGGAGAGCCTGTCGAACCATCGGGTCAGGGACGCTTCGTTGATGTCACAAGGAGCAACCAGTTCGACAAACCACTCCCTCCGTATTGTCAAATCGGCTCCTCGTATCGCCAAGTCGGTTCGAATCACCTTGCAAATCCCCCCATAGGCCCGGCAAAATGCAATACACTTTCGCCTATGGTTACTTTCCGGGGAGATAGGGGATGCTGCCAGATATTCTTTCAGGTGTCGGGGACGCCATCAACGCTGCCTCCCAGATGGAGGAGATTCGCGAGTCTCTCCTGTCCCTCGGCCTGCTCATCATCGTAGCCAAGCTGGCCGAGGGCATTTTTCGGCGGCTGCGCCTTAACTCCATCCTCGCCTACGCGGCGGCGGGTATCCTGCTGGGTCCAACCCTCCAGGCGCTTACCGGCTGGTCCATCCACCCCACCGGCCACATCGACCTGCTGCTCACCCTGGGCATCTTCATCTTCTTCTTCCTCATCGGCCTGGACGAGATAGACATGTCCAGCTTCGTGGCCACCCTGCGCGGTCATTACTTTGTCGCCGCCCTAGTCTCCGTGGCCTTCTCTCTCAGCGTTTCCCTGCTCGTAACCACTGGCCTGCTCGCTAATGTAGTTGACGACTTTGGCCTCCACCTCAATCCAACCGACGCCCTGGCCTTGGCGGGGGTGCTGTCCATGAGCAGTCTGGGCATCGTCGCCAAGGTCCTGGCCGACGACGGCCGCCTGCGGGAACCCATTGGACTGCAGATTTTCACCATCGTCCTCATCGCCGAACTGATCACCCTCCTGGTGATTACCTTCAGCATCGGCGAGCACGCCCATGAGATATCTCTAACCGGCGTTCTGTTCCTGATGGCCAAGATCGTGGGGTTTGCCGCCGTCGCCTGGCTGTTGTCGTCCCGGGTGCTTCCGCCACTTGTCGCCCGGCTGCAGCGGATCATTCAGGTGCCGCAGCTTTCCCTGGGTTTGCTCCTGGGCACCCTGTTCCTGGTGGTGGACGGCGCCGAGGTTATGGGCCTCCACGGTGCCCTCGGCGCCCTGCTTTTCGGCGCTTCCCTGTCGGGCCTGCCTTACCAGGTACGGGTGGAAATTATGCCGGGACTGCGCAGTACAGCGGAGGCCATCTTTGTTCCCCTCTTCTTTGCCTCCGCCGGCCTCCATTTCACCTTCAACTTTGTCGACATTGCCCCGCTGACCATGGTTGCCCTGGCCCTGATTCCCCTGTCCGGGAACTTCATCGGCGCCCTGCTTGGCGCTTATGTGGCCCGGCTGGCCATGCCCCAGGCGGTGGCTTCCGGGCTGATGGGCAAGGGCGTAGCCGAGATTGCCCTGCTGCTGGTCCTCTGGGAACTCACGGTTATCGACGAGGCGGTTTTCTCTTTCCTGGTGCTGGTGATGTTCTGCTACCTCCTGCTGACCCCTTCCCTGATCAGCTTTGCCACCGGCCGGGCCAGCCGCTCTCTTGCCAGCCGGGCCCGGGGATCCGTTAACCCTGAGCTTGTCGAAGGGCGCACGGCCAGACCCGACGACATTCCCCGCGGCATTTTCAGGTTCGTACTGTCGGAGATTGCCATAGACGATATTCTCGACCGGACGCGACGACATCCGACGCCTGCCCTGACGGTGCGGGACTTTACGGAACGGTGGGCCAACCCGTACCAGCATGACTACGTGGTCGCCGATGACGCCCCGGATGGCAATCGGTTCGTGGCTGGTGTGCTGTCCCTCGATATGCTGCGCTACCTGCCGGAGGAAGACTGGCCAACCACCCCGATAAGCCGCTTGCTCCGCCCGGTCGGGGAGATTCGCGAATCTCCCCTGCTGGCCTTCCCCGACGAGCACGTAGAGGATGTACTGCAGCGCATTAGGGAAAATTCCATGACGGCGATTCCGGTGGTGGATCGAGATTCAGAGCGGTTCGTAGGGGTGGTCAACAGCAACGACATATTGCAGCTGGTGCTCAAAAAGGGTCGGCCGTAACCGCCCGCAGACCCAATCCGTTCGCCCTGAGCTTGTCGAAGGGTCTTCTCCCGTGCCCCGTCCACCCTTGTAAATCCCTCCCCCTTGACGGGCGTAGGGGCGATTCGCGAATCGCCCGCAGACCCTGGGCGCCAATCCCGTGTCCGCATGCTGGCCTTGGGGGTATAATGACCGCAACACTAGCATTGGGGGTGCCCGAGTGGCCAAGATCAAGCACATCGCCATAACCTGCCAGGATCCCGACACCGTGGCCAGCTTCTACAAGGAAGGGTTCGACCTGGTAGAAGTCGCCCGCAACGACCGCCAGATCCAGCTAACCGACGGCGACATTAACCTTACCCTCCTCAAGTGGAAGACCAACGAGGACGCCGACGTTGGCCCCAACGGCGAGAATTACAGCGGCATCCACCACATCGGCTTCCAGGTGGACAGCCTGCAGGATACTGGAACAAAGCTCCGGGGCATTGGCGGCGATGAGATAGTACGCCGCGAGGTGGCCAAGGACGGCGAGTTCCGCGCCCCCCGGGCCGAGGAAAAGTGGTCCGGGCCCAACGGCCAGGTGCTGGACATCTCCGAGCCGGGCTGGCTGCACAAGCTGCCTTTGGACTAACACCGTCGCGATCCCTACTGCGTTCCGGCGACCCGCACACGTCCGCCCAGAACCGGTTGACCAGGCCTGCTGCGGCAGCCAGCAAAGAGAGGCAAGCTACATGGAAGCCAGTTGTGTTACCCACATCGGCATCTGCGTCAGGGACATGGAACGGTCCCTGGCCTTCTACCGCGACATCCTGGGTATGACGGTCCTGGGCGACCGCATGACCGACCCCACCGAGGGCGGCCGCCTGCACAACTACCGGCGCCAGCGCCAGGCCCGTCGCTGGGTGAGTCTGGCCTATGGAAACGGGTCCACGCCCACCCTGACCCTGACCAGCCACCCCGGGGACGAACCCGACGGCCAGCCCATCAAGCTGGACGAAGTGGGAATCAGCCACATCTCCTTTGGAGTTGCCGATGTGAAAGCCCTGACCCAGGAACTGCTGGACAAGGGCGTCGAACTGGCCGGACCCATCGAGTCCTTTACCGGCCCCGACGGCGACATACGCAGCATCTATGTCCACGACCCCGACGGCATCCTGGTCCAGTTCAATACGACTTGAACGGTTCGTGGAACAACCCATCCGACAATCCCGAAGCCCAGCCTGAAGGAGGCCCACACCTGATATGAAATTTGCCCTGTTTCTGCTGGGTTCCTGGACGGAAGAGGAAACAAGCGCCCAGAGCCGTATCTTCGCTGAAATGCTGGAGCAGACGGAGTATGCCGAAGAACTGGGCTTCGATTCCGTCTGGATTGCCGAGCACCACTCCAGTCGGTACGGTATCTGCCCGTCCCTGATGCCCCTGCTCAGCCACATCGCCGCCCGCACCAGCAAAATCCGCATCGGTGCCGGCGTCAGCGTTCTGCCCTTCCACAACCCCATCTTCCTGGCGGAGGAGAGCGCCATGCTGGACGTGCTGAGCCACGGCCGCCTGGACTTCGGGGTAGGGCGCGGTTCGGCTGACTACGAGTACGGCAACTTCCACATCGACTTTGACAGCCGGGACGTGCGCACCCAGGAGGCCCTGGACATCATCCTGGGCCTGTGGACCCAGGACGACTTCAGCTTCGACGGCGAGTTCTACCAGGTAAGAGACCTTACCATCGCCCCCAAGCCTGTCCAGCAGCCACACCCGCCGGTGTACCTGGCCGTTTCCCGCACCCCCGCCAGCGTGGACGTTGCGGTGGAGCGGGACCTGCCCGTCCTGACCAGCTTTTCCATGCCGGAAGCGGATAACCTGGGCTTGCTCTCACTGTATACCGAACGCTGCGCTGCCGCGGGAAAGGACTTGTCCGTGGCGGAGATGCCCTACTTCCGGTTCGTGTACCTGGATGAGGACGGAGCGGCGGCCCGGGAATACCCCCGGGAGTCGCTTACCTGGGTGCGGGACCTGGGCGGCTACCGTCGCACGCTGACCCACGGGGATGAGATAAACGTGGACCTGGACCACTGGCGCCGCGTCCGCACCGTGGCACCGCCCAGCTACGAGTCCGAACTGGAGACCACCTGCTATTTCGGGATGCCAGACCAGTGCGTGGAGCGAATAACCCGGCTGCGGGATGGATACGGTATTGACTACTTCGGCGCCAGCATGTCCTTCGGCAGCATGGAGCACTCCAAGGTGATGCGGTCGATGGAGCTATTCGGCAGGGAAGTTATGCCGAAGTTCCGGTAGCCCCGTTCGCAACTTCCTGTCAACGGCAACGACGGCTGTGGGCTGTGAAAGGATAAAAAGGAAATCGAAAGACTGAACGGCAAGAGGGGGAACACCGGCGAGACGAACAAATGAGCAATGTTCAAATAATCAACGACCATTATCGAGACATAGTTCATTCAGAAGTACGGGATGTGTTGTGGGGGCAGGTAGAGCATCAGTTCGACCCCGAGGTAATATGTTACTGTGAACCCTGCAAGTTACTGTTAGATGCCTATTGGGAAGTGACGTTGCCCGAGCCGTGGGACATGGGTTTGATATCACGGATTAGGCGGTGGTACGTTGGAAACAAGAACATGCGACACTGGGAAAGAAAAAGGTTGATTTCTTTTGACGAGATTTTTAGCCGCGCTCAGTTTGAGTCCCAACGGAGTCTTGTATATCAAGAACTACGCGACGTAATGTGGAATCAAGGGGACCATTGGAACGGGGATGATTGTCCTTGCAAACCTTGTTCCCTGCTTAAAGAGATTTTCGACCACGTCTAATTCAAAGCTAATCAGAGATTCTATAATTGCTCTGGAGCGTTCTTTATGATTTTTCGGATGATTCTGATGGGGATGCTTTGTTCCCCTATCGGTTTAGCTTGGGCTGGAATCCTGGGGCATTCGCTGGTGACCGGGCTATGGGTTGCGTTCTTATTTGGGGCAGGACTCGCGTTAATAATAGACGCATTTTTGGGCTTAAGCACTCAAGGCGCACTCAAAGAGCTTAAAGACTTTTCAGGGGACAAGATAGATGAAGACCGATATCTGGCGATGTATAAGGCAGGTACCAGCTTAGCATAGATGAGCCCT
>DAOUHR010000035.1:0-15671 GCA_034428635.1 Dehalococcoidia bacterium | reverse complement strand
CGGCGGCCCCACCCATGCTGGACGAAGGGCCCACCAGGTTGAAGGGGGGCGCCAGCATGGCTTCGGTAGCCGCCAGCACCACCGGCATATACTCGGGCTTGCAGCCGGCCATCACCGCGTTGGCGGCCACCTTCTCGGCCGTAATCTCCCGCCGCCGCTCCGGCAACTCCCCCACAACCTCCGCCCCGTCCCTGCCCCCGGCGGCCAGAAATTCCGCCACCTTCTCGCCCGTAGGCGGCAGCACGGGTAACCCATCCGTCCAGCCCAAATCATAAAGGGCTTCAACGGCGCCAAAAATGTCGTTCCATACTGCGGTGGTGGGCTTTTCAGATGATGTCATATCTTCTTTGCCTATGCGAGAAACTTGGCTCTTCAATTTTAGGAGAATCGGTGTTAACTCGGTTCTAGGCGAAAGCCTTACCCGGTAACTACAGGCAAATGTTCACCAAAGTACCCTACTAACCACTGGCATTCCGCACTGCTCCAGCGAAGGTGTATTCTTAATTTTCCTATAGCTATGTGCGGCTCCATTTCTAACAAAGTTCCATCGCTATCCAAGAATCGGCGTTTGTCTCCATATTGGTTCATTGTTGCTTCACTCTCCCCACCTCTGTATCCGGATATGCCGCTTTGACGTACCCAATCCTCTTCGGCCATGCCTAAATTGGTGGGGCGCCTTTCACCACATTGGCTTAACAGAAGCAAAACGTCATAGAATTCTTTCGCATCTTTCCTGGACATATGCTCGCAGTCTTTTCCGACCCTCTCAAACACTCGAACGTGTTTCCATTCCTTTGCCATATCAATTGCATCGGAAACAGTTCTTATTTGCGACCTAGGCCCTTCTTCTCCGCCAATGCAAGGAGCACTGTAGCCCTGTGACAAACGGTTGTCGCCCGACTGTAGACGGTACTCCAGTGATCTAATATATGCCTCCCTCTGCTCTTTTTCAGACTGAAGCCTTTCATAGTCTACTTGGAGACTATCGTATTTCGCGATTTGACGCTTAATTTCATCGTTTCTCGCAGAAATCTCTTCGTCAAGATCATCCCAGAGCAGGCGATTTTCTTGATCCAAGCCTGCCCTATGGCGTTCGCGTACTCTTCCACGGACCCGACTGAAAACTCTTAGTGCGTCACGACCATAGGGATAGTAAATTCGTTGGGAACACTCATCCCGAATTAGCTGCAGAACCTCTTCGTATTGCAGATTAGATACCTCATCAAAATTCCACGATCTATGGCGAAATACGTCATCGTCACCCCTTACTCCAGGGGCATATATGCGTACTTGGCCGTCGTAACAAAGTAATTGCCAAGAATACCAACCGAGCTTCCATGCCACGTCGTCAGAGCAGCAAGCAACTTCAGCCAATCCAAAAAGGTCGCGTTGAAGGAGCTCACCCTCTAGCGGCATGACTCTGCCTCGCTTTTGGGAAATAATAACTACGGGCAAGCATCTATCCGGCGAAGAAATATGTTCCCAAAACTCTTCGACCTCACTTGAGTCAACCCAATGTGCATCCGTTGACAGAGTACTGCCTAACGTCCCGCAATCATACCTCGCAAGCAAAGTTTGTAGTATGTCTGCCCATTCACTATCGAAATGGCCACTTTCCCGATTCTCTACTCTAATTTCAACATCAGCTTGAAGCGATTCCCCTTCGGTGGCCAACCGAAAACCCAAATAGCTGCGACTTTTTGCTTGAATATCACTATCTACGTGCCATCGCAGCCAAAAATATCCCCAATCACCTACAGATCCGCCACTAAGATGTAATTGGGCTCCCTCATTTTCCCATTGCCTACCGCTGGTCACACTCCTATCCGGTTCATCCAGAATGTCTGGATAGCTCGGAAATGAATCTTGAACCCAGGTCCGGAGAATTTCTTCCACGTCTCGTAACAATTTCAACCCAACTTGGCCATCTAGTTTCTCTCTGATGTCAAACAAAGTCCGATAATAGGACAGCATTATGAAAGACCTTTTACCAGAAGATGGTAGTCACACCCTTGGCTAACCCCTTTGGATCTCCCAAGTATGTTCGTAGATAAAGATAGTTGAATGGCGGCACAACCCCTGACTCTGGCTGTTTACCGAATCTTCCGCAGAACGGTTATATCTTGTACCAAAAGGGCCCACAAATAGACGTCGCAATTCTTGTAGGCCCCTTAGTCGTTGCTAGAAACAGTTGGCTCAGGCTGGTCTTTCCGAATCCCTACCTAACCCGTTCGTACTTCGAGAAACTCCGCAGTTCCCGGGGCGGGTCCATGTGAGAGCCCCGGATGGTATAGGACACCTCGGCCACGTACACCGCGCCGCTGGAGTCCACTGCTATTCCGTGGGGGGCGATGAACTCGCCGGCACCCTCACCCTCATCCTTGGACCCGAACAGACCCACGCGGTTGCCTTCCAGGTCATAGATGGTTACCCGGTGGCCCAGGCCGGGGGCGTCGTCCACGCCGCCCATGCCGTTAAGCTCGCCAATGTAGATGTTGTTTTCCCACAGCACCATGGCATCGGGGCGGTGGATGTTGCTCCACATGGTAATGAAGCCGCCTTCCGGATCAAAAATCTGCACCCGGTGCGCTTCCCGGTCCACCACCAGTATGCGGTCATCGCCGTCCACGGCAATGTTGTGGGGCCGGATGAACTGGCCGGAGTCGATGCCCGGCTCGCCCCAGCTGAACTTGTACTCGCCATCGCCGGTGTAGCAGTGGATGCGGGAGTTGCCGTACCCGTCGGAAATGTAAATGTCGCCGTTGGCCGGCCGGATGGCGGCCGAGGTGGGCCGGTTGAAGGGCTGGCCGCTCCAGCGGGGGGCCGGATGGTTGCGCTCGCCGATCTCCATCACCTTTTCCCCGTCGGGGGTGAACTTCTGGATGGTGTGGATGCCGTCATCGGCAGCCAGGATGGAGTCATCATGCGCAATGTAAAGACCGTGCGTGCGGTTGCTGAACAGCCCCTGCCCGAAAGAACGCAGGAAGTTGCCGTCCTTGTCGAAGACCATAATGGGGTCTTCCCCTCGCGTCAGTATGAACACCCGGTCTTCCGAGTCGCACACCACGCCCGGGCACTCCAGCAGACGCTTGCCCGCAGGAAGCTTTACCCAGTCTTCCACGAAGGTGTACTGAAAATCGCCATACCCGAAAACTTCTGCCATAGCTATTTTCCTCCTGGTATTTAGGTCTGCGGAGCACTGCCCCGAAGGACGCCCGAAAAGCTCAAAACCGCTGCCCCGCAGTTTGCCGTCATACTACCTTTATGCCGGGACAACGTCAATTGGGCCCGATTCGGGTAGCAGGGTCTTGTCATTTCCCCTCTCCCTTGGTGGGATAGGAAAAAGGTCAGGGGGATGTTCTAGGGCCAGTCGCGGGCCCTTCCGTCATTTCCAGCGCGTTGACCGGCGTGAGCCTTTTGGAGTAGGGGTCAACTGCCAGCATCGCGTCTTCCAGGGCCATGGCGCCCAGCAGGCTTTGTTCTCCTTCCTCTCCAAAGGTTATCGGCGTGGGGTATTCCTTACCCTGCAACCGGATCATTGTCCTGCCTCGGGTCCGCTCTATACGGCTGCCGTCAGCGAGTTCGGCGGTATAGGCGCTTTCCACCGGCACGCCGAGCCGTTCCAACAGGTCCCTGGGCGCCTTCGTGAACGTGGCTCCCGTATCCACCAGCATCTCCACTGGCTCGAAGCGCTGCCCATGCGGGTCGCCTATTTCCACAGTTATCCAGAAGGTTCCCATTTTCCCCTCCTGATAAGTTACGTAGCCGTTTGCGTTCATTCTACTTGTTGGAGCAGGATGTTAGCCACTGCGATCTGTCAGTTGGCGCACCCTCCTGCGGTCTCGAAACTGTCTCGCGCCAATTATCCAGCGCCATGGGTCAGGCAAGAAACCCCTACCCCTGGCGCCGGTTCCGCAGTCGTTCCTCCTCCTCCGGCGGCCGCACGTTGCGAAACATGAAATAGAGCGAAAGGTCGTAGCCAATCTTCAGGAGAGCGGAACCCACCAGCGGCGCCCAGGCGGCGGTAATGTTCCAGATGGCCGTGGTCACCGAAGGGCCGACTGCCCCGGCGGCGCTCCGGCTAACCATGTTAATACTGGCCATGGCAACCCGTTCCTCGCGATTGATCACCGCCATGTTGTACGAATCCCGGGTGGGCACATCCATCTGGCTCAGAAAGGCGCGGCATTGCCAGAACACTATCGCCAGCGTGGCCGTCGGCGCGAAGGCTGCGGCCAGCAGGAAGAAGCTGGACGGAATATGGGTGAACACCATCGTGTTCAGCAGCCCTATCCTGTTCGCTATCTTGGCCGACAGCCACAGCGAGGATGCGGTCAGCAGGTGGGACAGTGAGAATACCAGGGCCAGCGATTCCACCGTCAACCCGAATTTCGTGTAAAACCAGTAGGCCACCAGGCTTTGCATCACCATTGACGTGGTGAATGTATCCACGCTGTACAGCGAGATAAGGGTGAATATCCTGCGCCGCGACGGCAGCTTCAACGGGTTTTGCCACTGCTGCCGGACTGCGGTCCCTTCCACTCCCGACGAGACGAAAAGGTACAGCGCCGCCCCTGCCAACTGGCACAAGGCAAACCCCAGGAACATGGACTTGTAGGACGACAAGACGGACAGGCCCAGGCCATCCTGCAGCAGCGCCGGAACGCCGGCGGCCAGTGCGCCCAGGAAGGTGCCGGTGCGGGCCACAATGCTATAGACCGCGAAAATATCGGTGCGCCTTTCCGGGGGACCGGTATCGGGCAGAATGGCTACTTCCAGGGGTTGCGCCGGGCTCTCTCCGCCCCCGCCGCCGGTGGACAGGCTTCCCAGGAAGGCGATGGCCAGCAGCGGAACAAAGGCCTCGGTGAAATACATCGCCAGCCCGGCAGCCGCCGCCAGCAGGGAGAAGACGACCAGCAGTCGCCGTCGGCCCACCCTTTCACTGGCAATCCCCACCACCAGCGCAAAGAAGGAAACTCCGGCAACCCCCACGGTAAGGACCGCCCCAATCTGCACCAGGTTGAAGCCCAGCTCGGCAAGATAGATTGCCATGATGACGGCAATGAAGCTTTGCGAAAAGGTGCGGACCCCGCGCGCCACGGTAATCAGCCTGGCGTCACGGTTTACCCAGGACAGCGACGTAAGGAATCGGGCGATCATGGTCAGTCCCATTTGGGAAGGTTGTGCCGGAGACTTGGCCTAGAGGGTGTCGTCAAAAGCCGAGTTTCGTCTTTCCGGCGAAAGCCGGAATCCAGATCCGTCATGTAAATGTGTGATATGCTCCGCGATATTCTAGGACTCTGGTATATCGCCTGTTTATACCCGATACCTAACCGGCAGTAATGGCTAATTTGACGACACTCCCTAAAGAACCTCTGGAGCTATTTCTTCCTCTTTAACCAAAGAGGCGGCGCACCAGCTTTTTCTTCGTCGGCTATCGGTCTTGTGGATATTCCCTATAGCTGCGGTGATGTCTCTTGTCGTGTGGGAGTTGATAGGTTGGCTGCTCATCCCGGGAACATGAGGCGCACTATTGGACCGGGGGTTAGGATGGAAGGACTAATACCCCAAACCCACTTCAATGAGGGCTACACCAACAGGGCGTCGGTGGGGATTAAGCGCTGGCCTGCGGGGTCAACCGCTCGGAGGGCGCGCTCCAGAGTGTAGACGCCCAGCAACGCATCGGCGTTGTCATCTCCGAAGACAACCACGGTGTTGACGATCTGGCCCTCAATGCGGACTTGGGTCTCGCCGATGGCTCGCTGTATGGTCGAGCCGTTGGCCAAGCGAAATCTGACGGTTTGGGTGGGTTGGACGCCCAGATGTCGGAGCAACGGTGCGGGGACCTGGGTGAAGGTTGCGCCGGTGTCAACCAGGGCCATTACCTCTTGGAACTCGCTTGCGTTCGGGCCGGTGATTTCCAATGGGTAATGGAAGATGCTCATTTCAGACCTCCCGAAAGTTGCTGCATTATAGCATGGCGGCACCCTAAAGCCCCGGCCGCTCCTTGTGCCACTCCGTCGCCTGTTCGTAGGCGTAGGCGATGTTCAGCAGGCGTTCCTCTGACAGGTGCGGGCCGATCAACTGCATCCCCACCGGCAAGCCATCCGAGAAGCCGCAGGGCACCGACATGGCCGGCAGCCCGGCAATGTTAATGGGCAGGGTGCAGACGTCAATCAGGTACATCTGCACCGGGTCGGCGGTCTTTTCGCCGATGGGGAAAGCCACCACGGGTGAGGTTGGGGTTACCAGGGCATCCACCTGCTCAAAAACCCTTGAGAAGTCCTGCCGGATCAGCGTCCGCACCTGCTGGGCCTTCAGGTAGTAGGCGTCGTAGTAACCGGCGGACAGGGCGTAGGCGCCCAGCATTATCCGCCGCTTCACCTCGGCCCCGAACCCTTGCTGGCGGGTGGTTTCCATGGCCTCCCACATGTCCGGCGTGTCCTGGAAGGAATACCCGTACTTCACTCCGTCGTAGCGGGCCAGGTTCGCCGAACATTCCGACGGGGCGATGATGTAGTAACAAGCCAGGGCATACTCCGTGGTGGGCAGCGACACCGGTTCCACTGACGCGCCCAGGCTTTCCAGTTCCTTGATCGCCCCCTCCACCGCGTCCCGCACCCCCGGCTCCATACCCTCCACAAAGTACTCCCGGGGGATGCCCAGCCGCATGCCCTTTATGTCCCCGGTAAGCCCGGCGGTAAAGTCGGTGGCAGGCAGGTTCAGGGACGTGGAGTCCCTGGGATCGTAGCCTGCAATGGCGTTCAGGGTAATGGCGCAGTCGGTCACGTCCTTGCCCACCGGCCCGATCTGGTCCAGGGAAGACGCGAAGGCAATGAGACCGTAGCGGCTTACCCGCCCGTAGGTGGGCTTGAGGCCCGCCACGCCGCACAGGGACGCCGGCTGGCGGATGCTGCCCCCCGTGTCGGAACCCAGGGCCACGATGGCTTCATCGGCGGCCACCGATGCCGCCGCGCCGCCGCTGCTGCCCCCGGGCACCCTACTCAGGTCCCAGGGATTGTGGGTAGGAAAGAAGGCCGAGTTCTCGCAGGACGACCCCATGGCGAATTCGTCCATGTTGCCCTTGCCCAGCAGCGTCGCGCCCTGGGCCGACAACTTCGCCCACACGGTGGCGTCGTACACCGGGACAAAGTTTTCCAGCATCCGTGACGAACAGGTGGTGAGTATGCCTTTGGTGCAGATCAGGTCCTTCACCTGCACCGGAATGCCGGTCATGGGACCGCTGCGCCCTGCAGCCAGTGCCTTGTCCGCTGCCGCGGCCTGTTCCAGGGCATGGGATTCGGTCAGGGTAACGTAGGCCTTGATCCGGTCTTCCACCTGCGTTATTCGGTCAAAGCAGGCGCGGGCCAGGTCCACGGCGCTGAAAGACCCGGCGTCCAGTCCGGCCCGGGCCTCGTGCAGGGTCAATTCCCAAAGTTCAGCCAAGGGGATCTACTCCTCTAGGGCGGTGAAGGGATTGGTCAGCGCCGGTGAACGTAGTGGGCAATACCGCTCATCCTGAGCCTGTCGAAGGACGCCCGTTAGACTTGGCCGTGGATTGACTGGCTCAGGATGAGCGGGCGCCAGGGCGAAAATCGCCTTGCCCTCGCCCATCATTCCTCCAATATCGCCTTAACTCGGAACAGGTCGCCCTCCCGCCGGGGGGCGTTCAGCAGCGTATCCTCGGGACTGAGCGACTCTTCAGGCACATCATCCCGCATCACCGAGTTGACCTCCACAGCGTGGCCGGTGGGTTCCACCGCGCTGGTGTCCAACTGCTTCAGAAGCTCGAACTGGTCCAGGATGTTGGAAAGCTGCTCCTGGAAGGTGGTTATCTCCTCTTCGGACAATCCAATGCGGGCCAGGGCAGCTATGTGTTCAACGTCGGCGCGTTCCAGCGGCATTTTCTTCCTTCTCTATCCACGAACAGACACGAACAATCACAAATGGAAGTCATCAAACATATTCGTGAAAATTCGTGTCTATTCGTGGAGAAATCGTTAGTTCATCTCCGAGCCGCCGGACACGCTGATGGACAGGCCCGTCATATAGTCCGACTCGGCAGAGGACAAAAAGGCGGCCATGTTGGCGATGTCCGCGCCCTGGGCAATGCGGCCCATGGGGACCCGCGTCGACCGTTCCTGCACCATCAATGCCCGGTGTTCCTCGGCCGACTCTCCCTCTGCGGCCAGGGCGGCGGCGATGAAGTCCACCCGCTCGGTGTCCACCAGCCCGGGGCAGATGGCGTTGACGTTGACCTTGTGGGCCGCCATTTCCTGGGCCAGTGCCTGGGTGAAACCCACCAGCGCAAACTTCGAAGCACAGTAGACGGCGTAGCGGGCTATACCCCGCTTGCCGGCCCCCGATGAGATGATGATTATCTTGCCGCCCCCGTTTCCTGCCTCGCTGCGGGCCACCATGTGCCGTGCCACTGCGCGGGAGCAAAGGTAGGTGCCCCGCACGTTCACCCGCATCACCTCGTCGAAGGCGTCCTCCTCCAGGTCCACCACCAGCACCCGGTCCCGGCCGGGGCGGGAACCGGCATTGTTGACCAGGATGTCGATCTTGCCGAACCGGTCCAGCACCTGCTTGACCATATCGTCCACCTGGGCGCTGTCGGAAACGTCGGAAAAGATGCCCAGGGCCTGCCTGCCCTCGGCCTCAATTTCCTTGACCACGCTGGGCAGGCCCTCCCAGCCGTCTGCCTGGTCCTCGGCCCGAATCGCCGTTGCGGAAGCGGTTATGTCCGTTACCACCACGTCCGCCCCCTCCCGGGCCAGGCGGGTGGCAATGGAACGGCCAATGCCGTGACGGCCGCCAGCGCCGGTTACAACGGCTACCTTCCCGTTAAGGTCGTACATCTTCTTGCCTCATCTTTAGTTATTTCACGAATAAACATGAACATCCACGAATATTGTCTTGACCTGCTTCAGTCCATTCGTGAACATTCGTGCCAATTTGTGGAAAAATTTCTACTTTCTGGGCAGGGAAATCAGCGCCGTGCCTCCCACGTAGCGCTCTCCCGCCTCTCCCATCATCAGGACGTCGCATTCGATCAGGTTCTCGCCATCCTCCTGACGGGTGTCGGTAACGGTGGCGGAAATGAGCAGCGGCTTGTTGTGGGGCACGGGCTGGCGGAAAACCAGGTCCAGGTCCTTCAGCGATTCAGGCCCGGCCCAATCGGTAAGGGCCTGGCTCATGATGGACATGCTCATTACCCCGGGGACGATGGGGCCGGGCAGGCCGGAGGCCTCGGCCATTTCCTGGCTTGTGAATCGGTTGGGCATGGGGTTGCCCCAAAGTTGGCAGAAAGTGGCCACATTCTCGTCGGTAGCCACCAGTTCCACCGGGCCAATCTCGTCGCCCATATCGATATCTTCAAAGAAGGGGCCGTTATGGTCAGCCATTGCTTGCGTTACTCCCGGGATGCGTAGGATTCCTGGACGTCGGCCACCACCACGCCGTCCTGGTTGGTGAAAGTGGTCTCCCATACGGTAAAGACCATGGTGCCGCTGCGCCCTGTCTTGGGGTAAACCTCCTTCAAATGGGAGGAGGCCAGCAGCCTGTCACCGGCCACGATGGGCGCGCGGGACTGGACCCGCTGCCCGGCGTGGAATCGCATAACGCCGAACTTCAACTCTATATCCGGCAGTTCCACGTTCCGCACCAGCATGGTAACCAGGGTGGGCGGCGCCAGCACCCCGGTGTAGCCCGCGGCCTGGGCCGTGGCCGCATCGGTGAACATGGGATTGGTCTCGCCGATGCTGCGGTTGAAAATCTGGATCAGGTCGGCGGTAATCTCAAAGGGACCCGCCTCGTGCTCCACGCCGTACAGGTCCCGGTTGTATTCCAGTTCCATTGTCATGGGTATCTCCTCAGCGGAGCGTCCCGCTGTGGTCAATTAGTGGCTCTGTCCATAATGGGCCTGTAGCACGTAGGGGCGGGTTTGTAACCCGCCCGTGCCGTCTTCCCCGTCGTCTCTGTCAGGTTGTGCCACTGGCTACTGCTGCGTTTCCTTCAGCCACACCGGGGTAAAATCCCCCGCCAGCAGGGCCTCCACCAGTTGCCGCTCGTCCCGCACTTCCCGGGGGAAGTGAGTCATGCACGCCCCCAGGTGGCTGGCCAGATGAGCGTCGCTGCCGCCGGTGCCCAGGTAGTTCTGCTCCTGGCACAGGGTATCGGCCCGCTCGTTTTCCCCGGCCCGGCTGCCCCCGTTCAACCGCTCAACCATATTGAGGCCGGGGAAGGTCTCCCCCTGCTCCATGTAGTCCACCAGCCCAATCCCAAAGCGCCCTGGGTGGGCTGGAACGGCAATGGCTCCGTGGTGGCGCGCGGCCTTAATCAATTCCCGGGCGTCCATCTTTACGTCGCCCAAGTCAATATCCTTCGCCAACCCTTCCGTAACGCCGTAGACCAGCACATGGCCGTAACGGGTGTCCAGTTCCGACGCCTTCATAATGAGCACGTCGTACTCGGCGGCTAGCTGGGAGTAGTCCTTGTCAAAATCAAACTTGCGGTGTTCGGTGAGAACGAAACCGTCAATGGTGCAGCCCCGCTTGTTGCGGAGCACCTGCACCCATTTCACGTACTGCTCAACGGTGGCCCGGGAATCGTCAGAGGAAACCGAGTGGCTGTGTAGGTCCAGGTACATGCGGCGTGAATTCAACTCCAGGATAATTGAGGCATACAGCGGTATTTGCGGGCAGGGCCAGGAGCGCCGGAAATTAAACAGATGGGTTCACCGCGCAATCCGTCCCCGGAAACAATAATAGCGTTTGGGCAATATTTCGGCAACCGACTGCCACGCCCGGCTGTTGACGGCCCCAACGCTTTCCCTCTCCGTCCCTCAATGCTAGAATCGGACTAAATGGGCCTGCAGGAGGCGATGCTATGCAGCGTACCAGGGTAAAGGACATCCTCCAACGGGAAGCCGCCGGCGGCGAGGTGCTGGTCCAGGGCTGGGTCAAGACCCGCCGTTCCTCCGGCGCAGTTTCCTTCATCCAGATCAGCGACGGCTCAACCCTCACCGACCTGCAGATAGTGGTGGAACCATCCTCTCCCGACTTTGCCCTGGTGGAGTCCTTGAGCACGGGCTGCAGCGTCCGCGCCGTGGGCCAGTTGGTGGAGTCCGAGGGCCGGAACCAGAAGTACGAAATCAAGGCCAGCCGCCTGGAAGTCCTGGGCCAGGCCGACCCGGAGGAGTACCCCCTCCAGAAGAAGCGGCATACCCTGGAATTCCTGCGGGAAATCGCCCACCTGCGCCCCCGCACCAACACCTTCGGCGCCACGGCCCGGGTCCGCAACACCATAGCCTACGCCATTCATAGCTTCTTCCAGCAGCGGGGCTTCCAGTACATCCAGACGCCAATGATCACCGCCAGCGACGCCGAGGGCGCCGGTTCCATGTTCCGCGTAACCACCCTCGACCTGCAGGACCCGCCCCGCCGCGACGGCCTGGTGGACAGCGCCGAGGACTTCTTCGGCCAGCCCACCTACCTCACCGTCAGCGGGCAGCTGGAGGCGGAGATTTTCGCCCTGGCCCTCTCCGACGTCTACACCTTTGGCCCCACCTTCCGCGCCGAGAACTCCAACACCTCCCGCCACCTGGCCGAGTTCTGGATGGTGGAGCCCGAGGTGGCCTTCTGCGACCTGGACGGCCTGGCCGAACTGGCCGAAGACTTTCTCAAGTACATCTTTAGCCAGGCCCTGGAGCAGTGCCCCGAGGACATGGCCTTCTTCAACCGCTGGTACGACAACTCCGCCATCGAGACCCTGGAAGGCATCATCAACTCCAGCTTCGAGCGCATGACCTACACCGAGGCCGTGAAGCTGCTGGAAAGCTCTGGCGAGAGCTTTGAATTCCCCGTCTCCTGGGGCCTGGACCTGCAATCGGAACACGAGCGCTACATCACCGAGAAGCGCGTGGGCCGGCCCGTGGTGGTCACCGACTACCCCAGTGACATCAAGGCCTTCTACATGCGCCTGAACGACGACGGGGAGACGGTGCGGGCCATGGACGTGCTGGTGCCCCGCATCGGCGAAATCATCGGCGGCAGCCAGCGCGAGGAGCGGGAGGACGTGCTGCTGGAACGAATGAAACAATCGGGGCTGGACGCGGAAAACTACTGGTGGTACCTGGACCTGCGCCGCTACGGCACCGTCCCCCACGCCGGCTTCGGCCTGGGCTTCGAACGCACCGTCCAGTTCGCCACCGGCATGCAAAACATCCGCGACATCATCCCCTTCCCCAGAACACCCAAGAACGTGGAGTTTTAGGGGATAAGGGCTTAAGGGTCAGCGGATTTCTATTTCCACAACCTGGCCGGAGCCTATCGAGTTTAATGCGTCAGCTATTTCTTGGCTGTGATTTCTTATCCGTGGCCAGGAGGCCTTCATCAAGATGATGGTGGAGATGGTACGACGTGCCAGATTCTGTTGGTATCTCAGGCTCTGGTCAGTGGTAATAAGGACTTGGTAACCTTCCTGCTCCGCAGCGTCCAGCAGGTCGCCGTTTCTCAGTCCTGACCATCCTTTCCTGCTGGGAATATCAACCGTGTGACCGGTCAAGCATCTTCTCAGGGGCAGGGGCGTACCCTGGTCGAAGAGGACTCTCACCCAGCCCTTTCCTTCTTCAACTGGGCAGCTTCATGCTTCAATACGGCCTTGACCTGCCACTCTTCTACGCCGTCAAACCATTTGACGAATTGCTTCACCGTTGCTCCGTCCTCCAAGTTCTCAAACAAGGCGTGGACCGGTACCCTGGTTCCCGTGAAAACCCAGGCTCCACTGACAACGTCCGGATGCCGTTCCACTGCCGGGCAGTCTTGCAAGTTCATCATTGCCTCCCGCTTCCCCTGCTAAATGCGATTGCGGGTCCATTTGAATGCACGACAATTATAAACGCCTTGGGACATGCCAGTGCAAACCGCTTTGGTTTGAAGCTCGAAACAACGCGCAAAGAAGGGCAGAACAAACAGGAAACCATCCCCAATCCTGTCCATCCTGCCCTTCCATGTTAAACAACGGGTGCGGCTAAGGCTTCTCTATCGGCGCCCCCACTATGCTCCCCCATTCCGTCCACGAACCGTCGTAGTTGCGGACGTTCTCGTAGCCCAGCAACTGGGTAAGCACGAACCAGGTGTGGGACGACCGCTCGCCGATGCGGCAGTAGGCGATGGTGTCCCTGCTGCCGTCAACGCCCTGACCGCCATATAGCGCGGCCAGTTCGTCGGCCGACTTGAAGGTGCCGTCCTCGTTGGCCGCCTGGCCCCAGGGGATGTTGGCGGCGCCGGGTATATGGCCGCCCCGCTGGGAGCCTTCCTGCGGCAGGTTGGGCGGCGCCAGCAATTCCCCGCTGAACTCCGCCGGTGACCGCACGTCCACCAGGGCGGTGCTGCCGGCGCCCACGGCGGCCAGAACCTGGTCCCGGTAGGCGCGGATGCTCTCGTCCGGGTCCTTGGCAGTGTAGCTGGTGGCGGTATAGCTGGGGACATCGGTGGTCATGGGGCGCCCTTCGGCCTCCCACTTTGCCCGGCCCCCGTTCATCAGCTTCACGTCGGCGTGACCGTAGTATCGTATCTGCCAGAAGGCCCAGGCGGCGAACCAGTTGTTGTTGTCGCCGTACACTACCACGGTAGTGTCGTTGCTGACGCCGGACCCGCCCAGCAGTCCTTCCATTTCATCCTTGCTCAGCAGGTCGCGACGGACCGACTGCTGCAATTGGCTCTGCCAGTTCCAGCCCACGGCGCCGGAAACGTGGCCCTGCTCGTAGGCGGCGGTGTCCACGTCCACCTCAATCAGGCGTACGTTGGCATCGCTTCCGTGTTCCGCTACCCACTCGGTGCTGACCAGGGACTCGGGATGCGCGTATTCTGCCATTCTCTCTATTCCTCCATACGGTATCTGATAGCCGTAATTATACCTGCTGATTTCGTAAAGGCAAAGGCAAATTCCTGCAGCAATTGGCCGGGCCAGCAAGCCCTTTTATTCAGGGCAAGAGCCTTTACTCTTTTGACATATATCCCAAACATACTTAATATATGTCAATTAATCTGGCGGCTGATACGCGACAGGAGGCATACCCCATGGCCACCATCCCTGAACTCAAGGACCAGTACGAGAGCCTGGACCGGCGGGTGTCAATACGCCAGGATTCGGCCATAGACACCGAGTGCCTCATGGCCTTCCAGTACGAGTACCCGGAGCAGGAAACGGAGGTGGTGATCGACACCGACGAGTTCACCGCCGTCTGCCCGTGGACCGGCATGCCCGACTACGGCACCCTGACGGTTACCTACGTTCCAGGGGATAGCTGCATCGAGTTGAAGTCTTTCAAGTATTACCTGCTCTCCTTCCGGGACGTGGGCATTGTCCAGGAACACGCCGCCAACCGCATCCTCCGGGACCTGGTGGCCTGCTGCCTGCCCCGACGGATGAAGGTTTCGCTGGACTTCAAGGTAAGAGGGGGGATCCACACCGAGGTTTCAGTGGAGTACCAGGGGCCGGCGGAGTAACCGCCGGCCTTCTTGTTAATTGTTCGAGTAACCTGGCGTAGCGCTCAACAGGCGGGAGACAGTAATGCGATTCACCGGAACTTTCGTAGTTGTCGTGGCCTTGTTCATTACCGTGTTGATTGTTTCAAACATCATTGCGATTAGGACCATCACGATTTTGCCCATTGAGGACCTTTTCTCCATCCAGTGGTTTGGCGACCCGGCAGTAATACTACCCGCCTCCATCATCATTTTCCCCATCAGCTACATCGTAGGTGACGTGCTTACCGAGGTATATGGTTTCCGAATTGCCCGCGGTGTCATCTGGCTGGGCTTTGCCATGAACCTGCTGTTAGTGATAACGCTTTGGGTCGCGGGCATTATCCCGGGCTCCTTCTTGTGGGGAGAATCGGATCAAGCATCATACGACCGTATATTGGGTCAGGTTCCGGGCATTGTCGTAGCATCGTTTATTGCGTATTTGGTTGGCGAATTTTCCAACTCTACCGTGCTGGCCTTGCTCAAATACAAGATGCGGGGAAGACTGCTCTTCGTCCGAACCATCGGTTCCACCATCGTGGGGCAGGGTCTCGACTCCTTCATCTTCATCTTCATTGCCTTCGGAGTATTCGGCGACTGGCCCGGCACCGCCCTTCTGGGCGCCGCCCTGGCCCAGTGGATTGTTAAGATTCTCTACGAATCGGCAGCCACGCCCCTGACCTACCTGGTGGTCAACTTCATGAAGCGGGTGGAGGAGATGGACGTTACCGACGCCCCCCGTTCCCTCAACCCCCTGGGCATTTTCACCTAAAGGTATCCGACCAAAGCACCCACGTCGGATGGGTATACCGTAGGGGCGCACGGCTGTGCGCCCCTGCTTCGCATCACGGCGCCACTCCTGCCTGCTTTCTTGGTATGCCCTTTGTGGTAACCCTGCTCAGCGACAGCATGCCCCTCCCCCCTCCCCTGACACCACCCCCTTGCCACCCCGCATAACCCATCTCCACCATAAGAATACAACCTCAAAAAAGGAAACGGAGGTAATCACCCACCACCGTAGGGGCAGACCTATGTGTCTGCCCTGGTCGGGGATAAATGTCCCCCCTCCACCCTCCGGTACCAGGCCCGGGGTAAAGGCAACAACGAGACAAAATGGCACAAAATGGGACACTTTTCAAA
>DAOUHR010000034.1:0-3487 GCA_034428635.1 Dehalococcoidia bacterium | reverse complement strand
GGCCTCGGGAAAGGGACTCCCAGTCTTCGGCTGTAATTACACGGGGAATGGGGTCTACCGGTATTATCCGCTCTTCCGCTTCCGTATCCCCATAAACGGTGAAGGAAATGCTTTCGTTGGAGAAAGTGCGGTTTACCCGTCCTTGAATGGAAGTTAACTCGGTGGGAGAGAGTTCGTTGAGGGCGTCATAAAGAAGGCGCGCGTGAGGCCGCGGTCCACCTTCAGGCAGGAACATTTCATCATAGATGGAAGGATTCAGGTCATAGTCGTCAAACTTAACCAAGTACGGCCTCCATCCGTGCGGCCGGAACATCTACAGCTTCAGACCTGCGTGTTGGCGTGGGCAACTATACCATCAGATACACCTTATATCAACGTGAGCACCCTCGCATATCGATGAAACAGCGGAACCATCAAAACCGCTAAGAAGCTACCTCCCTGTGATTAAAAGGAGGCATACAAGAGATACATCAATAGTGTTTACGTCTATCCCGAAAACAGGGTTAAGTGGGATACCGCACTCGACGACGTGCCACCGTTCGACCAAGACCATGCTAACGGGCGACCGGTACACGGGCTGGCAGGAATTCGCCTTTGCCCGGCAGCGGGGGATCTGGGTTACAGGTATCTCAATTCAATTGGTGAAGGAGTGAGGCGGGGTTTCCCTATGTTACGATAAATGAGAGGGCTCCATAAATCAGCGAGAGAACGTAACAGTGGTATCGAGCAAGTTCGTTGCCTCTGCCCTCGGCGCCTTCATAATTGCCCTTTGTGTATCCCTTGTTGTCATGGTATCCCCCGCCTGGGATGCCCAGGGCCAAACGCCCAATTCGTAAACGGGGATTGTGAGGGCAAGCCATATCACGACACCAATATCTGGGTCACGCCACAAAACTCCGGAGATCCTGCCAACTTATACAACCTGATCGAGTGGGATGACAATCCTCCAGACACCCGCGGAATAGTGCGTTATCGTACTGACTCCCTCGGGTTACTGGACGCAAACGACGTTGCCATAGAGTTGAAGCGCCGGGTGAGTGGATATTGGGACACTACCTACGATGGCCCAATAGTCACGAACGAAGCCGGCCTTGGGGCAAGAGAGAACGAGGAATACTGGTACCAGATCGGCTGGATCGGCAAAGGCTGGGAAAACGACAATGAGACCATAATTGGTTGCTCATCCATAGTTCACAGTGATTTTGGGAAAGCGGACTTTGGCACAGACGATGAGATGACCTAAGTCATGCATCACGATCCAGGCGCTAACCCACCTCGGCCGGTCGAGCCACCACCCAGCCCGAACCCCAATCCGGAGGACAGCGACAACAACGACAACAGCGACGACAGCGACGACTTAGAGCCGGCGCCCGAACCTGGTCCGGTGCCCACCGAACCCCGACTCCCCTTCCTACTCCCGAGCCGGTACCGACCGCAGTTCCCGCTCAGGCCGACGTATCCGGCGGAACCGGGGACTCGACCGAGGGCGACGGTGAAAGGGACTTTCCCACCCCTTCACCAGCGCCTACGAATACTCCCGTCCCGACGGTCACACCGGTTCCCGCGCCGACGCCACGGCCGGGGCCTACGGCGGCGCCCCTTCCCCCACCGACGGCTCCGCCAACATCCACGCCTACACCGACGCTCACGCCCACGCCTACGCCATTTCCCGATCCATTCATTGAACGCCCGGAGCAGCGGGTAATTCTAACGGGGCAGGACTTGGGCGTTGGACCAACATCCTCAACTACCCCAACCTTGCCACCGAGTCCCACCCCGCTGGCCGCAACAATCCCTTCGCTTCTCTCTGTTGAGGAAAGGCTGCGGCCCGAAAGACCCGCATTGCCGTTGATCTGAGATGCGCTGCCGCGAATACGGGGCACCCTGGAGGCGATTGCCGGCGACCCCGGGAACGCATCACGCTGGTCCTGGCCCTGGGTCTTGCTTTGCTGATTTCCCTGGGGGTCTTCATCTACCTGCTGGTACGCCGCCGGTAGCATCAAGTGAGGGCGGACTCTGTTTGGGTGGCGCTTGACGGCGCGTCGTCTAAGGGCAGGTTTATGACGAACCCGGCGTATTCGCCGTATATGGTTTCCACTGTCAGATTTCCACCGGCCCTTCTCATAACGTCGGCAGCAATGGGAAGGCCCAACCCCGCTCCCGATGCCCCTTCCCGGGTGGAAAAGAAGGGAATGAAGATGTGCCCGACCACGTCGTCGGCAATTCCGGTTCCGTTGTCCCGGATCCGCACTTATAGAGAGTCGCCACCGGCCGAACTGGTAATGTTAAGCATAGGCTGATGGCCCTGATCCGTTCCTTCCGTTTGCCGGAGCCACATAGCTTAGCAGGCGTTGGAGACCAGGTTAACCACCGCCCCCCCAAAGTCGTGCTCCACCATATAGACTTCGCCCACATCAGGGTCCAGATCGTACTGAACCGTAAGCCCAAGCTCGGGAAACTGGGCTAGGAAGGCGTCCTTAGCCATTTCCACACCGCTATGCACCACTGAATTAAGTTCCACCTGCACTAATTCGCCGCCAACCACGCCCAGGCCGCGCATGCGTTCAACTATGGCCAGAGCCCTTCCTCCGTTGGTTCTTATTCGGGTAAGGCTGTCGGACAGGTCCTTTTCCAGTTCGTCAATAGCTGGCCGGTCTTCATGGCTCATAGTATCCCTGTAGGCACTAAGGACTTCCGCCAGTTCCTCGTACATTTCCACCGATACTTCGGCAAAGTTCTGGACAAAGTTCGGGGGTTGCTGATCTCGTGAGCAACCCCGGAGACCAGTTCTCCCAGTGCCGCCAGTTTTTCCTGGGCCACCAGGCGGCCCTGCATGCGTTGCAGTTCGGCGTTTGCTTCCTGTAATTCACCGTACGGCTTTTCCACCAGGTTCAAACGTTGAACTTCCAGGGCCTGCTCCCTGAAAACCTCCAGGGCGTGTGCAAAGTCGCCTATTTCGTCCCTGCCCACACCGGGCACTGGGGTCTCCAGATCACCGTCAGCCATTCCATGCATGCGTTCGGACAACCTGGTAAGAGGCCGGACCAGCCCATTCCCCACCAGCAGCCACGCGGTAACCGTGGCAGCCCCAACACTTACTAGGCTGATTAAGGCCAGCAATATCCTGCCCTGGTCAAATCTGGCCAACGACAAGTCCAGCGCCTGGTTGGAGCTGGCCCGGGCCTGATTCAAAAGATGTACCAGTGAGCTATCAAGATTGGTGTCCGCGGCATCCAGTTCAACGGAGAGTTCGCCAATCCTCTCTTCCAGCGCCAGTTGCTGGCCGCGAGCCTCGAAGGCCCGCTGGCCCAACTCTATCGAAGCAGTGTCCAGCGACGGCGAGCTACTGAACTCCTGCCACAGGCTCTCCAGTTCGGCTTGAGATGCTGCGGCCGCCATACCGGCCAGGTTAGGGGCGAACGCAGCGTTTACGCCGGATGCAAGTTCCGCGAGCTACACCGCAGCCGAAATGTCGCTGTCCTGCTTC
>DAOUHR010000033.1:0-32078 GCA_034428635.1 Dehalococcoidia bacterium | reverse complement strand
CCCGCCGCAGCCCCTGCCCGAGGGCGACCGTCCCCTGTCCGGCATAAGGGTGCTGGACCTGACCCGGGTGCTGGCCGGCCCCACCTGCGCCCGCACCCTGGCCGAGCACGGGGCCGACGTGATGAAGAT
Organism: Dehalococcoidia bacterium; assembly: GCA_034428635.1. Classification (GTDB taxonomy): domain Bacteria; phylum Chloroflexota; class Dehalococcoidia; order Lucifugimonadales; family UBA3495; genus Bin22. The sequence goes on along the minus strand of DAOUHR010000033.1, from coordinate 31,949 downwards.
TGCCGGCCCCCACCTGCCCTTCAACGAGGGCCAGGAACACGACACCGGCCACGGCAAGCTCTCCGCCCACCTGGACTTGCGCCAGGGGCAGGACCTGGAAACCCTGCGCGGTCTGGTACGGGAAGCCGACATATTCTCCCAGGGGTACCGTCCCAACACCCTGGCCCAGCGCGGCCTTTCCCCGGAAGACCTGGCCGCCATCCGCCCCGGCATCATCTATGTTTCCCTGTGCGCCTTCGGACGGGTGGGCCCGTGGTCCGACCGCCGCGGCTTTGACACGGTTATCCAGACCGTCAGCGGCATCACCCACCGGCAGGGTGAACTGTTCCCGGGAGCCGAGCCGGGCCCCCAGTTCTACCCCGTGTCGGCGATAGACTACCTGACCGGCTACCTGATGGCCTACGGTGCGCTCACGGCCCTGGCCCGCCGCGCCACTGAGGGCGGAAGCTGGCTGGTGCGGCTCTCCCTGGCCCAGACGGGCCGCTGGCTGGTGGGACAGGGGCAGGTGCCCGAGGATGAACTGGCCGGTATTCCGTCCGACCTGACGCCCGAGGAGATTGAGTCCTGGTCCACCGTAAGCGAAGTCCCCGGCGGCTCACTCAAGCACCTGGCCCCTACGGTGGAGTTGTCGGAGACCGGCCCTTATTGGGCCCGCCCGTCGGTGCCCCTGGGCTACCACGAACCTGTGTGGCCTGCGCGTTCGACGTAGATTATTCCGAAGTTCTATCCACGAATAGGGACAAATCTTCCATTGTGCCCAGTAGAAGGCTTCCGGCAGTAGTTTCTTGGGATTCCCTACTGTGACGATAGCCAGCCCTGCAGTGAATAGAGGTTAGCAATGCCATTTTGTTCCGTATGTGGAAACCAGACCGCAGCAAACGCTCAATTCTGCTCGTCTTGTGGACGGCAAATGTCTACAGTTGAAGTTCCAAGGACGCCTGTGGTTAGGCGGGAAATCACAGGGTTTCGAACAGCAACATTAATTATTTCCCTTTTCGCCGCCACATTTCTTTTCATTGGTGGATGCTCGGGATACTTTTTTGGCGCCGCAGCCGGAGCCGTGGAAGAGGCTTTCAATACCGAAATAGTCGACTCGGATAGTTCCACTTCGACGGCCGAAGATGTGGGGAATGCGGGTGCCCTTGCGATGTTGGTGTCTTTTATCTTATTCTTCGGCGGAAGTCTGGCGAGGGTCGCATTGAAAACTTCACTCGTCCTGCAACTGATCGCATTACTATTTGTAGTGGTAGTGGTATTTATTGACTCGTCGTCGCTCTTTGCAATCGCCTATTACTTTGCAGTCTTGGCTACGTCAGTATGTGTTGTTCTGATGTTCCTTGCCTACAGGGGGGCAAGCCGAAATTCCGGGCAAACATCTTGACAACATGGAGAGTATTCACAAGCTCTTGCCAGATTACTTCCTGTGAATTCTCTATAAGAAAGGGCGCACCAAGAATGAAAAGCACAGCGCGGCATGACTTCTGCAGCGAGGGTATGGAAAGTCGGGCAACTATTGCTGCGGATCTGCCAACCGCATGGCTATGGGACGCACCATAACCGCCGGATCGGTGGCGGCGGTATCCAGCAGTCGATGCACAAGCAAATCATTGCAACGATGGGGACAGCAGGACCCCTACCGCGTCAGCGGCTCCCCCAACATCGTCCAGTAGGGCACGGCTACCAGGAACACTACCGCTATTGCCACCACCGTCATCACCACGGCCCACCGGAAAATTTCCGGGTTCTTCAGGTTGGCCTGCTGGAAGATAAAGACGGAGGCGGTTCCGGCAGCGCTGTAGTAGACCAGCGAATCGCCCACCACTACCACGGCCATGCCGCACACCAGCGGATTCAGCCCCAGCGATTCCCCGCTGGCCATGGCTACAGGAATCGCAAAGGCCAGGTACCCCGCGATGTTGGGCATCATCAACCGAATCACGGCGGCGCAGATGGAAAGGGCCAGCAGCACCAGCAAGGGGCTGTCCTGCACCTGGGTGGCGCCGCCCACCAGCGTCTCGGAAAACCACCCGGCGGCCCCGGTGACTACCAGGGTGTGGGCCAGCGACAGCGACGTGGCAATGACGAAGAAGTTGACCCATCCCAGGTTGCGTTCAAAGTCCTGCCAGCTCAGCAGGCCCACCCGGGGCAGCAGTATCAGCACCAGGGCGATCAGGGCGGGCACCACCGGGTGCATCCCGTGGGCAAAGTCGGTGAACCACAGCGCCGCCGTGGCCAGGACGATGATACCGGCCCGGTACTCCACTTCCCTCACCGGGCCCGTGTCCAGTTGCACGTCGGCCTGCGAGACGTCCAGCCGGAACCCTTGGCGGTACAGCAGGAACATGAGCGCGCCGCCCACTGCCAGGTTGGAATAAAAGGGCATGGCCATCAGGATAAACCAGCCCGACCAGGAGAAGTCGCCCAGCAGGGCCGAAGCCACCACCGGCGTTATGCCGCCGGCCAGCAGCGCCGTGGAACCCAGCCGGTTCATGCTCCCCAGCGACAGCATTAGCGCCCGGTAGTATTTGTGGTCCTGGGGGACGCCCCACCGCTCCATCACCTGGGCATAGATATGCACCATGATCGCGCCCCGGGTGCTGGCCGAAGGCAGGGCGAAGGTAAGCAGGGCGAAGGAGAACAGCATCTGGACATAGAGCAGGCCAGGCTTGCCGCCCGCGCCCCTGATCAGGAAGACCGCAACCCTCTCCGCCAGTCCCGACCGCTGCACCGCCAGCCCGATGGTCAGAATGCCGACCAGGAAGTAGGAGACGGGCTGGGAGAAGCCGTAAAGCCCTTCAACCGCCCCGGGCACGGCCCCCAGCACAATCAGCAGAACCACGCCCAGCAGGCCGGTTACCGATATGGGCAGAGCTTCCGTGGCCCAGAAAACCACCGCCAGGACCATCACCGCCAGCGCCTTTTGTCCTTCCGGAGTCAGACCTTCCGGCCGCGGCATCCACAGCACCGCCAGGAACAGGGCAATGCCGGCGGCAAGCTTGGCGACGGTCAGAAACTGGAAGGATTCACCGAACAGACGAGAGGCGATCTGAGGTGTCATGGTAGCCTGTGGTAATAAAGGGTGGGGTCAAGAATGTTATTCATGAATATACACTAATTGCCCCGAATGTACCCCTCGGAAAGGCAGGTCGGTTGCCCATTATCAGTGCCCATTCGTGTATATTCGTGGGCAAGAATTCCTGCGAGGTGCCCCATGTCCAACGCCGCTTTCGTCTATGATGACGCCCTTTCCCAGCACGTCCTGCGTTCCGACCACCCCATGCGCCCCGTGCGCCTGCGCCTTACCCACGAACTGCTATCAGCCTACGGCGCATTCGATGGCGACACCTCCCGGCTCATCAATCCCCGTTTCGCCACTGAGGAGGAACTGGAGTGGGTCCACACCCCGGAGTACATCGCCGCCGTTCGGGACCTGAGCGCCGGCCTGCCCACCGTGCCGCCGGAGCGGTTTGGCTTCAGCGCCCTGGGTGACAACCCCGTCTATCCCGGCATGTACGATGCGGCCACCCTGAGTTCCGGCGCTACCCTGGTGGCCGCCGAACTGGTAGCGGCACAGCGGGTGGACGTGGCCTTCTCCATTTCCGGCGGCCTGCACCATGCCGCGCCAACCCATGCCTACGGGTTCTGCATTTTCAACGACCCCGCCATTGCCATCAAGTACTTCCTGGAGCGGGGAATGCGCGTGGCCTACGTAGACGTGGACGCCCACCACGGCGACGGGGTGCAGGACGTTTTCTACCACGACGACCGGGTGCTGACCATCTCCATCCACGAGTCGGGCCGGTACCTTTTCCCCGGCACGGGTTTCATTTCCGACTCGGGCGCGGGCGACGGCGCTGGCTATTCAATCAACGTGCCCCTGTTCCCCTACACCGAGGACGACCTGTACCTGTGGGCTTTCCGCGAGGTGGTGCCGCCCCTGGTTCGCGCTTTCGCTCCCGACGTGCTGGTAACCCAGCTGGGCATCGACAGCTACCACTCCGACCCCATAACCCACCTTCAGCTGACGTCCCGTGGCTACGTGGAAATTATCCGGGAATTTGCGGCGCTGGGCCTGCCCTGGCTGGCCCTGGGCGGCGGCGGTTACGACATAGGCGCCGTGGCCCGCTGCTGGACCCTGGCCTACGGCGTCATGCTGGACACCGAATGGCCCGACCGCATCCCCGAAGCCGTCTCCGACCAGTACCCCACTCCCAACCTGCGCGACACCGTAGCCCCGGACGTTCCCGCCAACTATCGCCAGGAAGCCCAACGCTACCTGGAAGACGGCGTGGCGGAACTGAAGCGGGAAGTACTGGTGAGGCACGGGCTGGAGTGAAGTGTGTACCTTCGGCACACAAATTGCTCGAGTCTCTAAGATAGGCACTGACAGTTGGGGGTTTCGGCCACAGTTGCGGTTAATGTATAGTGTGAGTATTCAAAATGCATTGTTGCCACTAATGTAAGTTAGACATAATATTGCTATTGTTTATACAAAACCAGGTGCTATATGGCATTCAACGAAAGCATAACGGAACTGATAACGCAGTCTGGCTTGAGGCACTTCTCCAACTCGATATTGGTGGATCTAACCTACGTTGCCATAGAGAATGATCCTTTCCCTACTCCCCAGGAGGCCGAAGTATTGTTTCAAATAGGTGACAGGCAGCAGTCTGCTTTTGTTCCCCTATCCTGGGTAGACACCGACGGAAAGACGGCTAAGGCGGCATTTTTGGGAGAATCGGGCGGGCAAATCTTGGTATCTTTCCCTCCCACAAATTTCGGGCAAACCAGATTCTATGCGTCAAAAGAGGACCTGGAAAAAATCGCCGTGATCTCCTCAACTGGGTAACAGGGTATGATTTTTTCCGACTTGGAGATAAGGGCCGCAATTGAGCAGGGACGGCTGCAATTTAAACCGGAAATTCCCAGGGATAGCGACCGCATAGGCAGTTCCTCAGTCGATCTCCTTCTTGACTCGGAACTACTGGTGTATCCTCAGGCGCCCACCGCGGGCATAAAGGTTAACCCGACCCAGGCTGGTAGAAGCATCCGGCAATTGATTCAACAACTGTCAACCCCGGAAACAATCGAGGCCGGAAGACCCTACACCCTGGAGCCGGGCCGTCTGATCATTGGCAAGACCCTGGAGTTTATCAGGTTTGCGCCAGACATTGCGGGAAGAATTGAAGGTCGCAGTTCATTGGCGCGTTTAGGTTTGGCAGTACATGTAACTGCGCCTACAGTCCTGGCCGGATGGCAAGGCCAGCTCTATCTGGAAATCTATAATGTAGGGCCCTTTTCCATCGAGTTGGAAATGAACATGCCCATCGCACAGTTGGTGCTGGAACGCACCGGCGTCCCGCCCGACAACCCCTATAGCGGGCAATTTCAAGGTCAGAGATAGTACGAAAATCCCTCTGCAGCATTCAAAATAGGTTATAACTGTTGCAGTGCAGAAAAGAAAACGGGCCAGCCCATTTGGGCTGGCCCGCAATGCACAAACAATTCCCTTATGGTTAGTTAACCTGGTGTTCCTGCCCCAGAATCTCCCTGGCCGCGTCGCCCATGTTGGACTCGATACAGTCGCGGAAGGCGCTGTAGACGGACTTTTTGATAGCCTGCATCATCCACGCCTCGTAGTCCGGGTCGGTCTGATAGGTGTTTTTGAGAGCGGTCAGACGCTCCAGCAGGCTCAGGTAATGGTACTGGAGCGGCGTTACGTTCTGCTGAACACCCCCAATTTCGAAGAAAGTGCTTTCGCTGTTTATTACTTCCTGCTCTGCGCTCTCTGGTCCAGTCATTTGTTGTACCCCCACCTGTAATCGGAAGATGTGGCCGAACCTGCGACCCTATTACTTTACTATCTCATTATAACAGATTCACCGATTCGGCGTAGCATTCCTTTAACAATTTTTATACTTCTCTGAATTCCCCTTCCACCGTGTCCCCGCTGTCGTCGCCGCCCATTCCGGGGTCATCGGGGGGAGCGCCGGCAGTCTGCTGGCCGTAAACCGCCTGCCCCAGCTTCTGCATCGAGTTGTTCAGGTCGGTCATTGCCGTCTGCATCTCGGCTACGTTGTTGGCGGCAATGGCCGTCTTCAGGGTGGCTATCTTCCCTTCCACCTCTTCCTTCAGGTCCTGCGGCACCTTGTCCGCATTATCCTGCAACAGCTTCTCGGTGCTGTACACCAGGGAGTCTGCCTGGTTCCTGGTCTCCACCTCGGCGCGGCGCCGCTGGTCCTCTTCCTCGTGGGCCTTGGCGGCGTCCACCATCTGCTCAATCTCGTCCTTGGAGATGCCGGAACTGGGCTGGATGACGATGCGCTGCTCCTTGCCGGTTCCCTTGTCCTGCGCGGACACGCTGAGGATACCGTTGGCGTCGATATCGAAGGTAACGTCCACCTGGGGTACCCCTCTCGGCGCCGGCAGCAGGCCGTCCAGGATGAAACGCCCGATGGACTTGTTGTCGGCCGCCATGGGCCGTTCACCCTGCAGTACGTGAATGTCCACGCTGGTCTGCCCGTCGGCCGCCGTGGTGAAGGTCTCCGTCTTCTTGGTGGGAATGGTCGTGTTCCTGGGAATCAACGTGGTCAAAACACTGCCCAGGGTCTCCAGCCCCAGGGTCAGCGGGGAAACGTCCAGCAGGACTATGTCCCCCACCTCACCGCCCAGCACTCCGGCCTGGATGGCCGCACCCATTGCGACCGCCTCGTCCGGATTCACCGACCGGCTGGGTTCCTTGCCGAAAATGCCCTTGACCTTTTCCTGCACCGCCGGCATACGGGTCATACCGCCCACCAGGATTACTTCGTCTATGCCACTGGCCGACAGTCCGGCGTCGGTCAGCGCCTGGCGGCAGGGAGCCGCGGTCTTGTCGATCAGGCCGCCCACCAGTTGCTCCAGCCGGGCCCGGCTCAGGGCTTTCACCAGGTGCTGCGGGCCGCTGGCATCGGCGGTTATGAAGGGCAGGTTAATCTCCGTCTCCAGGGTGCTGGAAAGCTCGATCTTGGCCCGTTCCGCCGCATCCCGCAGGCGCTGCAGGGCCATCCGGTCGCCGGACAGGTCAATGCCCGTTTCCTGTCGGAACTCCTGTATCAACCAGTCCAGAATCTGCTGGTCGAAGTCGTCGCCGCCCAGGTAGGTGTCGCCGTTGGTGGACTTCACCTCGAATACGCCCTCGCCCATCTGGAGGATAGTAATGTCAAAAGTGCCGCCGCCCAGGTCGAAGACGGCAATTGTGGCGTCCTCGTTGGTCTTGTCCAGACCGTAGGCCAGCGACGACGCGGTGGGCTCGTTGATGATGCGCAGCACGTCCAGGCCCGCGATGGTTCCCGCGTCCTTGGTGGCCTGGCGCTGGGCGTCGTTGAAGTAGGCCGGTACGGTGATGACCGCCTGGCTGATCTTCTCGCCCAGCTTGGCCTCGGCGTCCTGGCGGATCTTCTGCAGAACAAAGGATGAAATCTGCGGGGGCGCGTAGGCCTGTCCCGCCATTTCCACGTGGGCGTCCCCATTGCCTGCCTGCACTACCTTGTAGGGCAGCTTGCCCAGGGCGCCCTGCACTTCGCCGTCGGAGAATTTGCGGCCCATGAGGCGCTTTACGGAGAAGATGGTATTCTCCGGGTTGGTGACCGATTGCCGCTTGGCAACCTGGCCGATGTATCTTTCATCACTGCGGGGGTTAACCGCCACTACCGATGGGGTAAGCCGCGCCCCCTCGGCATTTTCCACTACCACGGGCTCTCCCGCGTCGATAATCGCCGCTACCGAGTTGGTTGTTCCCAAGTCAATTCCGAGAACCTTCGCCATTTTTCTTGCTCCTCCGCTTCTTTTCGATGCTATTAAGAAAGGATGCTAATTTCAGTTTAATATTACAAGGGTGATTCTGCCGGCTTACCTGGCAACCACCACCTGGGCCGCCTGGATCACCCGGTCGCGCAGCTTGTAGCCGTTTCTAAGGGCTTCCACCACGAAGCCCGAGGGCTGCTCCGCCGATTCAACCACGCCTACCGCCTCGTGCTGCAGGGGGTCGAACCGGACCCCCACCGCTTCTATCCGGGTCAATCCCTCGGATTCCAGGATGCCGTAGGCCTTGCGGTGTATCAGCTTTACGCCTTCCACCCACGAATCGCCGGTTTCGCCGTTGCCCAGGTGGTTGATGGCCAGCTCCAGCTCGTCCACCACTGGCAGCAGGTTCATAATCAACCGCCGGTTGGCGTCCTGGCGTACGGCAACCTGCTCTTCTTCGGTACGCCGGCGGTAGTTGACCAGGTCCGCCTGGGCTCGCTGTACCTGCTCCCGGGTCTGGCCCAGCTCGTCCCTGGCCTCGTCCAGGTCCCGCCGCAGGATAGTCACCTGCTCTTCTATGGGGAGGGAGTCAAAATCTACAATGGGCTCGGACTGGGCCTCCTCCTGTTCCGGGTCCGGCACTTCGCCGGTGTTGTAACCGTTTGTCATAGGGTTTCCTCTTTGATGACAGGAATATTCCGGTGAAACTCTACCCCTGGCTCTCCTCCGCGGGCAGGTTCAGGTTGCGGAAAAGCTGGGCCATCGCCGGCTCGATGACGGGTTCCATTTCAGTTCCTTCCGAGATCGTCTTGAGATATTGCTTGAATCCCTGCAGATTTTCCACCAGGTTCAGGGCAAACTCTACGCCGGCCAGGTTCAAACCCAGGTTTTCCATCAGGTGCCGGATCAGAAACACCTTTCGGATGTCCTCCTGTGAGTAGAGCCGCAGCATGCCCACCGTGCGCCCCGGGTTTATCAGGCCCAGCCGCTCGTACTTGCGCAGGGTCTGGGGGTGCATATCCAGGATGCGGGCGGCGACACTGATGATGTAAACGCCCTCCATTCCGACGTCAAACTCTTCCCCGCGTCCGCTCTCGTGTCCATTTCGCTGGACTTCCGGGACCCGCGGGGCCTCCGCCTTTTCCAGGTTAGCCGTTTCAGGCGGGGCGGGCGGTACGTTGAAGCGCCGTTGCCCCAGTTGCTCCGCCATATCCGAGTCAACCCATATTCTAAATCGCTGGTACATACCCTTTCCCTCCCGGGACGGCCTCTTGTGAAAACAGGAACTAAGTGCTTGATTAATGATAAGCCTTGACATTAGCTGTGTCAACCTTTATTATTGCCCCGTATTATTTCCTGTGACCCGGTTGATGGCAATTGCGTCGCAGCCAGAAGGAGGTGAATCGCGATGCTTAAACTCAAGGGATGCCCCAGGTGCCAGGGTACTCTTAACCTGACCTCCGATATGTATGGTCGCTACGTGAACTGCCTCCAGTGCGGGTTCATCAGGGACCTGCCCGACACTCTGCCACAGGCCGGGACCGCGGCGCCTGCCGCGCCGGTAGTGGAAACTATCCGGCGCAAGGCGGCCTGAAGAACCCGGCGCGTACGGCCCGGAAAATCGGGAAATCAGCAGCGTCAAAACGGGGCTGTCATCCTTTTGGATGGCAGCCCTGTTCCATTTCCTTGGCGGGCAGCCTGTTATGGTCGCGGTGGTCGGGTCAATGGGCCGTATTGCTGCCTTCATGGACAGTAAGCGAGTGCGTTCATGGTGAGCTTGTCAATTACACCTCGCCTCGACGTATCCCTCCACAGGCTCAGGACGAGCGGAGCGTACATTAGTCTCCGATTTGGCGGTTGCCGCAGGGCAAAACCACCCTAGGGGCTGTCGTCAGATTGAAGGTAGAACTCTCCGAGCGTCCCTTTTCGTCGTTCCCGCGAAGGCGGGAACCTCGATGGGCTGAGGTCGAGGTTCCCGCCTTGGTAGCAATGACATTTAATATGACGACACGCCCTAATTCCCCACCGAATCGAACCGGCCCAGGAACTCATTAATGCCGGGTTCCCGGGGCAGGCGGGCAAAGGCAATGGAGTCGGGCAGGACTATGCCCCCCGAAAAGACCATCTTCATCGCCTCTTCCACGGAAAGGTCAGTCTCAAATACGTCGTCCTCCACCACAATGGCCATATTTCCGGAGGTAGGATTGGGGACCGTTGGTATATAGATGATCACCAGGGATTCGCCGGTGGAAGGAGAAACGACCCGGCCCGTTACAAACCCCAAGGCGATCATTCCGTCCCTGGGCCACTCAAGGAAGACCACCCGGCTGAAGCGATACTGGGAAGACATTACCGCCGCCACGGTCTGGGTCAAACCGTATATGCTGCCTACCAGGGGAGTCCTGCTCAGAATCTTGCCGGTAAAGTTGAAGAACCCCCGTCCGGCGCGGGAAGAGGTGATCATTCCTGTCAGATAAAAGAGAAAGGCCAGGACAATCAGGCCCACACCGGTAAACGTCAGTGCTCCTATAAAGGGAGCTTCCCAGGGGAGAAATTTGATCATGGGATGAACAAAGTTGTCGGCATAACCGATTATGACGCCGACGACCAGAATGGTTACCAGCAGAGGGAACAGTTCCATCAACCCACCAATGGTTTTCCCCTGTACGTGACGTTCCAATCGGCGAAAAACTGTGCGGTTGTTGGCCCGTTCGGTCAGATGGGGGACCTGATTCCCTTCCGTGCTTGCCATATCTAATTTCTCCCGCGTCAAGTATGGGGATGCCCCGCCCACTTTCCCAATGACCTATTGCGCCATCAGGGGGCGTTGAGGGATATCCTCAAGATAATGTATCACTATTGGGTTTGCCAATAGCAAATGGCCAATTCGTGCCAGAAACTTCAGGTATTGAGAAAGCGCTGGCCGGGCTATTTGGCACGGGAGGATAATTGGCCCTAAAACAACCGCCCCAGCTGGCAAAACCGGGGCGGAAGAGAAAGTTTGGTAACCTGCGGAAGTTATCTGCTAACGGGTCAGTTCTGGCCAGAACCGTTCCTCCTTCCAGGGGTCGGCGTTGTTGTTGTAGCCCCGCTGCTCCCAGAAGCCGGGAGAGTCCTCGGTCATAAGTTCCAGCCCGTTCACCCACTTGGCGCTCTTCCAGGCGTAGCGGCTTGGAACGATCAGGCGCAGGGGCCAGCCGTGGTCCTTGCCCAGTTCCGCGCCGTTGTGCCGGTGGGCCAGAAATCCCTCTTCCAGCACCATGTCCAGGGGCAGGTTGGTAGTGTAGCCGCCGTGGCAGTGGGCCATGACGAATTTCGCCTGGGGCCGGACCCCGGCCAGGTCCAGCGCCGTGGCTGCGCGAACTCCCTCCCACGTCTGGTCCAGCGCGCTCCACTGGGTAACGCAATGGAAGTCAGCGGTCAGGGTTACCCAGTCCAGTTCCGTAAACTGCTTCCAGCTCAGCGTAACTTCCTTGTCCACCACGCCAAACACCCGAAAGGTCCAAAGGCCGATATCCACCTCGGGCCTTGAGCCATAGGTCAGCACGGGAAAACGCTTGCTGAGAAACTGGCCCGGAGGGACGCGCTCCCCCTGGTCCGGGGCTTCCTTAACCTGGTCGGGACGCTTCAAGCCAAACTGCGGTTCCAATTTATTCAACCACCTGTTAAATTGCCGGGTTATACGGGAAGGACTGACGCTCATATTAGTCACCACCCATTTGGGTGTCAAACCGGGAACCGGCACTCAGATGCAACCCGCCCCCGGCAATCCACAAATACCCTTCCTGGTGCATGGCCGTATGTGAGCAGTATCGGGTTCCCTTACGGGTTGGCTACAATCGTACCCGCCGGCCCGTCGGTAATCCGGCCCACCACAGTGGCGCAGGGTGTCCCGTGAGCCGTCAACTCCGCAAGAAGTTGGTCTTCCTTGTCGCCGGACACGGCCATCAGCAGGCCGCCGGAGGTCTGGGCGTCGCACAACAATAACTGGTCGTTATCGGTCAGGTCCGGGTGCCAGCGTACCGTATCGGCCACGCTGTCCCGGTTGCGGCTCGTGCCGCCGGGGGCAATGCCCTGTTCCAGCAGATCCCATGTCCCCGGCAGGGTTGGAACGCTGCCCAGATTAATCTCCGCGCGTACGCCGCTGCCCTTGACCATGGACTTGAGGTGACCCATCAGCCCAAAGCCGGTTATGTCGGTGCAGGAATGGACACCCACCTTCGTCATGGCCTCGGACGCGCCCCGGTTCAGGGTTGCCATGGTGTCCACCGCCCCCTGGAGAATGTCCGGAGCAACCCGTCCCTGCTTGCACGCCGTGGTGATAATGCCGGTGCCCAGGGGCTTGCTAAGAATCAGCGAGTCACCCACTCTTGCCCCCGCGTTGGTAGTCTGTTTGCCCGGTTCGACTATACCTACAACGGAAAGGCCGTACTTGGGTTCCGGGTCGTCCACCGTGTGGCCCCCTACGATGAGACAGTCGGCCTCGGTCGTCTTGGCGTAGCCCCCCCGCAGGATCTCGCCCAGAATGGCCTTGTCCAGGGCGGAAGGGAAGCCGCAGATATTGAGCGCCACCAGGGGCTTGCCCCCCATGGCATAGACATCGCTCAGAGCGTTGGCGGCGGCAATGGTCCCAAACTCGAAGGCGTCATCGGTAATGGGCGGGAAGAAGTCCACCGTCATAATCAGGGCGGTTTCGTCATTAATACGGTAGACCGCCGCGTCGTCGCCCGTCTCGGTGCCGACAAGCAGGTCGGGGTGGGAAAGCTGGGGGAATTGGCTCAGGACCTGTACCAGGTCCTCCAGGCTGATCTTGGCCGCTCAACCTGCGCAGTGGGACAACTCGGTCAAGCGGATTTCGCTGCTCTGCATGGATACCTCCTGTTGGGGGTTGGGGCGTTACAAGATTGACCAGAAATGGTCGGTTGGAGTCTATTTTGAAGCAGACGCTTCAGAACGGCGCTCAGGAAGGACTAATTGGTGACGCATGGCGGCTTCGATTTTACTCATGTCTCCCCGTGAAATTACCCCGATGCGCCCGCCAAGCCGATGTTTGCTCAGCGTGGTCAATTGGTCGGCCATAGCTTTAGAAGTCCGACCGTTGAATGTGACGAATGTTTCGCTGCTCTCCAGTCGGCTCAAGTTGCTGGTGGTGGGAACTACTTGCACCCGATTCATACTGTCAATGTTTACATTGGTGCTGACGATAATGGCCGGCCGGCGTCCCCTGATTTCTCCGCCCACTGCGGGGTCAAAGTTGGCCCACCAGATTTCACCACGCATCATTTTCGTCGACTCCCAAATCCGCAGCGAGACCTTCTACCCAGGCCAAGGCATCACCGGATTTGGCCTCATCTCGAGACTTGGCATAATATACGGCCTCCAGCAGTGCCAACGCCCTGGCCTCTCGGTGTTCATGCTCCGCTCTATCTCTGCCACCCAATTCCAGTATAGCTGCCGCGCTGCCATCCCAGGCATCTCCGGCCAACATGGCCTGATAAGCCGACTCCACCCACTGGGGCGGGTCGCTACTCTTCCGCGCCAAGTCCAAGTCCCCGGACTGGTAGAGTGTTTTCAGATAAGCCCGCGCTGCTGCCTCCGAGTCTTCTGGCGGTTGCCGGTAGGGTTGTTCGGCTTCAAGATTGGTAAAAGGAGAACAGACCCTGCCCTCCACTAACTGCAGGATAAACTCTCTGCACCGCTCTTCGTCCGTGTCTCCGACGACGCGGCACAACCTTTCATACACATCCCAGTCCAAGGCAATAGTCAGCTTTTTCCGCATTACACACCTGCCGAGACCCTGCTCGCTACGGCACCAATCTTACCACACTGGCCTACCATGCAAATTCTTACATATTTCTTACCCAACCTCCGCCTGCACCCTTCCCATCCGGCTTACGTCGTAGCCGCCCAGCTCCTTCACCGCCTGCCGGAACTCCTTGTTGGACAGCAGGGCAAGGAGCGGTTGCAGCAGGTCGCTCTCGTAGTGGGTACGGGGAATTACAAGGTCGTACTGTTCGTTCAGCAGTGGTATGAAATCCAGGTCCAGGGCTCGGGCCGCGCTCAGGATTCCCAGGCCCACGTCGGCGGCCCCGCCGTTGACCGCCGCCGCCACGGCCAGGTGGCTGTACTCCTCCCGCTCGTAACCGTGGACCTGCTCCGGTAATGCGCCCATTTCCTTCAGCTTGTAGTCCAGCAGCACCCGAGTACCAGATCCCCGCTGGCGGTTGACGAAGGTAACGTCGGAGCGCAGCAGGTCCGGCAGTGAAGCAATTTCCCGGGGGTTGCCCGACCGGACGATGAGCCCTTGCACCCGCCCAACCAGGTTAACCAGCATTACCGGCAGGCCTGGCAGGAACCGCTCGATGTAGGAGAGGTTGTACTCGCCGTTAACCTCATCCAGCAGGTGGGAACCGGCCACGTGCGCCTCGCCCCGGCGCAGGGCGATAAGGCCGCCCAGGGAGCCAATGTGGGATGACGACAGGTTGACGCCGCCGGGCGCCCGGCGCAGGAAGCTGGACATCAGGTCCAGGGTCAGGTCGTGGCTGCCTATGGCCACGATGGTGTTTTCCACTTCGGCCAGGGGACGCAGCAATTCCACAATGACTTCTGCGCCCAGATCCCCTCCCTCGGAAAAGCGGGGTATCTTCACCAGTCCGTCGGCCCGCACCAGCGACATAATGACCCCTGCGCCCCGTTGCACCGGTGTGGCCACCATCTTCTCTCCCACCCGGCCCAGCTTCACCCGCAGGAACTCGTCCTCGCCCGCCGGGGACATTACCTTGCGGGTTAGGTGCGCCCGTACGGTGGGGCGCGGGCCGGAACCCGCCTGTCCCAGCCATCCCTCAATCAACGGTTTGAGCAGCAACTCCGCGGTGAGCATGGCGGAAACGGGATAACCGGGCAGCCCCACCAGCGGCTTGCCCTCCGCAATTCCCAGCACCACCGGATGGCCGGGCCGGACGGCAATGCCGTGGACCAGCAACTGGCCCAGTTCCTCAACTACCAGTGCGGTGTAGTCCTCGGAACCGGCAGATGAACCGGCGTTGATAATCACCAGGTCGTGCTCGGCCAGGGCCGTCAGGGCCGCGTCGCGGATGGCCACGAAAACATCGGGAGCCGGGTCCAAAACCGTCGGCGCGGCGCCCCACTCCTCCATCAAGCCCGACAGCATCAGGGAGTTAAACTCCACTATATCGCCGGGCTCCAGTTGCGCGCCCACCGGCACCAGTTCATTGCCCGTGGGGATAATGGCGACCGAGGGGCGGCGGCGCACCGGAATCTCCCTGAGGCCGGCGGCGGCGCAGGCGCCCAGGTCGGCCGGGGTCAGGCGGTGGTTTTCGGGCAGCACCAGTTCGGTGGCGACTATGTCCTCGCCCAGCGGCCGGACGTGCTGCCAGGGGGCCACCGGCGCCATGATGCTGACGTGGTCGTCGCCCACCAGGTGCAGGTTTTCGATCATAATGACGGCGTCGAAGCCCCGCGGCATGGGGTCGCCCGTATCCACCCATACTGCCTGCGGTTCCTGCCCTCCCACCGCCAGGGTGATGGGCGACGTCTCCGTGGCGCCGGTAGTGTCGGCGGCGCGAACGGCTATGCCGTCCATGGCGGCGGCGTCGTAGTGGGGAGAGGAGGCGACGGCCCAGATGGGGGATGCCGTTATGCGCCCTCGGGCGCTTGCCAGGGGAGCCATCTCCGCCGGCATTGGTTCTTGGGCGCCAGCCTCGAGCAGGGCCGAGCAAAACCTGTCCCGGGCCTCTTCCAGCGGGATATCGGAAAGGTAGTATCGTCGCTGGGAATGGTGGGACTGGGTCACGACGTTCACTCCGTGTTTGCTGGATTCAACTCAACTATGGATTGTATGGTTCGGTACGGGATGGCAGGGGTGTTGTCCGGCAGGCCGTTGCCCCGCCAGTCCACCCAAACGCCCTTAATGCCCACGGCCTGCGCTCCGCCGATATCGGCGTACAGGTTGTCCCCCACCATCCAGGCCTCATGGGCCTCTGCCTGGAGGCGTTCCAGGGTGTGGAGAAATATCTGCGGCTCCGGCTTGGCCACGCCGAATTCACCGGCCACCAGGGTGGAGTCAAACAGTGGTTCCAGCCCTGCCTTCTGCACCTTTGCCCGCTGGCCGGCCGCATCGCCGTTGGTAATCAGGCCCAGCCTGATACCACCGGCCCGCAGAGACCGCAGCGTATCCAGGGCGCCGGGTATGATTTCAATGGTAGCCGCCTTGAGCTTCTGGTAGGCGTCCGACATTTCCTCCAGCAGGTCTTCATCCTCAATCCCGTGCCGCTCAAAGGCCATGGACAGCAGTTCACGGCGGGCCAGCGCCAGGTTGAGGCTGCCCCGGCGTATCCTCTCCGGGTCCGCCCAATACCAGCGGCGTATCTCCGTGATGTCGGCAAGGAGTTCCTCGGGTGAGACCGGCTGAAACCTGTGGAACATTTCATGGCAGACTTGGCGAAAGCACCGCTCCGCCGCCTTGTCGTCAGAAAGGATTGTGTCGTCCAGGTCAAAAATTATGGCCGGGGGCAGATCGGTGATCATATCTTAACCAATGTCTTGTATAGTCGGGCCCCGCCTCGGGTCTTCCATCGACTGTGGGGGTCAACGCGTTGCAGCGCAGCCTTAGTTTACCAATTCCGAAATTGAACGGACTATGCGGTCCGGCTTAACCGGACTGTTGTCTGGCAGGCCATTACCCTGCCAGTCAACCCAAACTCCGTAAATGCCTACGGCCTGGGCGCCTCCCACATCGGCATGAAGGTTGTCTCCGACCATCCAGGCCTGGTCGGGAGTCGCCTGCAGCTGTTCCAGCGTATGGTGGAATACCCGAGGATCCGGCTTGGCAACACCAAACTCACCCGCCAGCAAGACCGATTCAAAATAAGGTTCCAGGCCGGCCCTTGCAACCTTGGACCGCTGGCCCTGGGCATCGCCGTTGGTAATCAGGCCAAGCTTCACTCCGGCGGAACGGAGGGACTCCAGGGTATCCACCGCGCCGGGGTTGAACTGGACAGTTGAAGCCCTGAGTTCCATGTATACATCTACTATCTCTCCGGTCGGAACCTCGTCCCGAACGCCGTGGCGGTCGAGGGCCAGGGAGAGAATCTGTACTCGAGCCTCCCGCAAGTTGCGATCCCCCCACCTGTTGCGGTCGGGATCGGACCAGTACCAGCGACGGACATCGCGAAGTACGGGGATAAGGTCATGCGTTACCACCCCGGGGATGTAGGACGAAAATGTGCGAAGCACCTGTTCCCAGCAGGTATCGGACGTGGCATCGTCAGCCAGAATCGTGTCGTCCATATCGAAAATTATGGCTGGAGGAAAATTCCCAGGATTGCTTGTCATATTTCCCGATTGGCCAGCGTGTTAAAAGAATCTTCAATAATCTGAAATGCTCGGAACTATACCGGATAGACTTAATGCACAAGTTCCACTATTGATTGAATAGTGCGGTCAGGCGTCACCGAGCTATCGCCAGGCAAGCCCGTGCCCCGCCAGTCCACCCAAATCCCAAAGATTCCCACCGCCTGCGCGCCGCCAACATCGTTTACCAGGTTGTCGCCAACCATCCAGGTATCGCTGGGAGAGGCTTGTAGGTGCTCCAGAGTATGCTGGAAGACTTGTGGGTCAGGTTTGCCTACGCCGAACTCGCCTTCGATCAGAATATTGTTGAATAAGGGTTCCAGGTTGGCTCCCTCCACCTTGGTTCGCTGCCCTTCGGCATTCCCGTTGGTGATGAGGCCGAGTTTCACTCCCTGGTTCCGCAGCAGAAGCAAAGTGTCCATCGCCCCGGGGAACAACTCTATGGTTGACGATTTCATCTCCTGGAAGGCAACCGCCATTGCTTCCAGCAGCGCCTCATCCTCAATGCCATACCGGTCGAATGCCATGCTGAGAACATCCCGGCGGGTCTGTAACAGGTCTTGGGCGTTGGGAACGCTCAGAGCAGGATCCCAGTACCTGCGGTCGATTTCCAGGATGACACGAGAAAACTCCCCGGCGTCGCGGTCTTTTAACCGATAACCAAAGTCCTGGCAAACCTGGCTCCAGCATTTGCCCGCCGTTGCGTCGTTAGCAAGTATGGTGTCGTCCATGTCGAAGATGATGGCCGGAGGCAGGTCCACAGTCATATTTCGGCCGCTCCTCTACTTAACAGGGACGTACAGGATATTCACCATTCAGGCTGGATATAAAACTAATCCTGTACATCCTGTATATCCATGTTTCAATTCCGGTTCAGAACAGCCGCACCGATACCGTTTCTCCCGCGTACAACCCCGCCTTGTCCAGCGACACTTGTACCAGTCCGTCGGCACGGATGAGGGTGAATATCAGGTTGGACTTGCCGAATATGGGCTCCGCTTTCAACTCCCCGTTTCCATTGCGGGTCAGGCGCACCGGCACATAGTCTTCCCGGCCCGGGGCCGAGGCTATGTCGTGGGTCAGCGCGGCCTGGGTTGCCGCCGGTTCGGACCGCCGGACGCAGCCGGCCAAGTGGTAAAGGGCAGGCCGCACCACCAGGTCAAAAACGATCATTGCGGACACCGGGTTGCCCGGCAGCCCAAAAGCCGGCTTCCCTTCCACCATCCCCACTATGGCCGGCTTGCCGGGGCGGATGGACAGCCCGTGGACCAGCACCCCAGGCTCACCCAGGGCATTGATTATATCGGCCGTCAGGTCGCGGACGCTGACCGAACTGCCGGCGGAGAGGACCAGGGCGTCGGCATGTTCCAGTCCCTCTCGGGCCGCCGCCAGTTGCTCCTCATATTCATCGCCAACTATGCCCAGGGAGAGCGGCTCACCACCGGCCAGGCTGACCTGTGCGGCCAGGGTGTAGCTGTTGACGTCTCTGATCTGGCCCGGAGCAGGCGTGGCGTCGGGCGCCACCACCTCATCGCCCATTGACAGGATTGCCACCCGCGGCCGGCGCGTCACCTTGACCCGGGTGATGCCCAGGGCAGTCAGGCCGCCCAGGTCCTGGGGGCGCAGCAAATGGCCCCGGGGCAGGATGGTCTCGCCCCGCCGCACGTCCTCCCCTGGCTGTACGACGTTCTCGCCCGGGGCAACAGGCCGCATTACCTCTATGGTATCGACGTCAACCTGCTGGGTGTGCTCCACCATCACCACCGCATCGGCGTCATGGGCCAGCATCCCTCCGGTATAGGCTCCGGCAGCCTCGCCGGTGGACAGGGAAACCCGGGAAGGGCGGCCCATGGGCACTTCGCCAGCTACGGTAAAGTAGGCCGGAAGCCCCTCCGACGCCCCGAAGGTATCGGCGGCCCGCAGGGAATATCCGTCCATGGTGGAGCGGGGAAAGGCAGGAAGATCTTCTGCCGCGCAGAGGTCTTGTGCAGTAATGCGCCCCAGCGCTTTGTCGACCGCCACTTCATCGTAGTCCAACCCGGGTGGCGGCATCACGTCCAGCAGGGCCTGTAGCGCCCGTTGTGGTGGAAGAACATTGAAGAATTCGGGCATGAGCCAATTATATGCCCAATAGGAGAGGGATTGCACATGAAACGAGGCCAATCAGGGCAATCGCATTATGTTTAAATTGTCATTCTGAACGGAGTGAAGAATCTAAACTCCATCCCACAGGCCGACTGGGGGACCCGTAACCTGGCTGACATGCAGGATTTTAGGCCCTCCATCAACCTCAGAGCGGCATGTCTTATGCCTGGCGGATGTCTGCCACCTGTAGTCTGAATCTAAAACGCGATTGCCCTGCGTGAACCGGCAACCTGCCGGCTTCACTCAGAGGATTGAGAGTCGCTCCCGCCCCGCATGTCATCCAGCAGGCCGGCCAAAGCCAGGGCCAGTTGCCGGGGCCGTTCCGCAAATTCCGGAGTGGGGTACCACTCGTAGTCAAAGCTGCGCAGCACTTCGCCGTCCACGCTGCACCGCAGGCTGGACACGATGACCCGGAACCCCACGGCGTTGGTCGCCTGCTCCGCCAGTTGCTCCAGCACCACGTCCGGGCAGTCGTAAATTACCAGGAATCCTCCCTGCCGCTCCCCGTCCGTTACCCGGGCGCGGAGAACCTGCCCCAACTGGTCCAGGTCAACGATGGTGAACGCCTGTTCCGGTCGGCCAAAATCTGGCCAGCCGATGTTGATCGCATCCCCGATGTGTCTCTGCTGCATTCCGTTGCCGCCTCGAAGTGACGTCCCCGTCCGTTGTCTGATCGACATCCTACCCCTTCCACCCCAACTAATCCACCACCTCCATTGCCAGGGCAGGGTTGCATTTCAGGTGGTATAGACAATCGGAACGGTAGGGGCAGACCTATGTGTCTGCCCTGGTCTCACAAGTAAAACCACCTGAATTGGAACACTACTTATCGCCAGGGTAACTCCTGCCTTCAGACGCTGGTGCGGCATTCGAACCCATCCCAACCCTTGGGTACGCCGCCACGAAAGTGCTAGAATGAGCCAACCAATTTCGGACAGCACATACGCGTCCGTTGAAAGGAGCCCTCCGGTTGACCACCAGCCCAGCTGAACCCTATCTGAAATACGCCCTGTTTTGTCACGATACTGAAACCGGTAACGACGACGAACTTACCTTCAAGGGAATAATCGACCTGGTAGAGTTGCCCGCGCCGGCGGAAACCCCCGGTCCAGAAACCCCAATTCTGGCCCAGGTTGACGTCAACCTGGCTTTCTGCGTAGCCGGGGCAAATCCGGGCGCCCACCACCTGATGGTGGCCATCAAGGCCCCGGGCATCCCCCTGGACACGCCGCCGCCCCAGGCCATCGAGTGGGAGGAGGGTATCCTGTTCCAGCGATGGATCAAGACCTTCCGCATTCCGGTGCAGCGGGCCGGCACCCACGTCGCCGCCATCCTGCTGGACGGCACGCCCCTGGGCGAGGCCAGCTTCATGGTCCGCTTCAAAGACGATGGCTAAGGGACTATCTCAAAATCCCTTCCCCCTTGACAGGGGAAGGTTAGGATGGGGGTGAAAAGCAATCTCTTTTGCTGTCCCATTTTGCCCAATGACTTGCCTTGAATAATTTTGAGATAATTTCTAAGTACGGGGATGCTGGGAGCCTGCCTTGATATTTCCGGCCGCCATCGTCCTGTTCATAATTTTCGCCGGCAGCTATTTCGGCGCCCGTCAGCTTGCCATCCGCAAGAACCTCCAGCCCAACCTCGTCATTCTCATCGGGCTGCTGATAGGCATCGTGGCCTTCGGCGCCATCTGGGTAGTCAGCACCGTCTTTGGCGGCCCCCTGGCCCGGCTGGCGGCCATCGCCGTCTTTGCGGCCATGCCGGTGATAGTGGCCGCCATCGCTCCCGCCCGCAACTGAAGGCATTTCGGCTAAGGATGGGGGTGACGGGAATCCCCACATTGAGTCTCTCTCAATTGCGTTGCTCCTTCTGCCCTTGAGGAAGTCTTTGGTAATGGGTTCCCGCCATACAAGCCACCCGTGACTCGGCAAAAGCAGGAGACTGGAATGAAAGCAATGGTCATCCACCGGTTCGGGGAACCCGAAGTAATGCGGTGGGAAGACCCGCAGGCTCCCACCCCCGGCCCTGGTGAGGTGCTGGTCAAGGTACACTCGGTGTCGGTCAACCGCACCCTGGACCTGCAGGTGCGCGAGGACGGTGGCGGATACGGCGCCATCCTGCCCCTGGTGCTGGGCAACGACCCGGCCGGCGAGGTCGTGGAAGCGGGCGATGGCGTTGCGTCACCTGCCGTCGGCGAGCGGGTGGCCATCTCCCAGGGCATCCACTGCAACGCCTGTGAACAGTGCGACTCCGGCAGCCACTTCCAGTGCGCCAATCGGCGTATGCTGGGCATTCACCTGTGGGGCGGTTACGCCGAGTACGTCAAGGTTCCGGCGTCCAACTGCGTCACCATCCCCGAAGGCCTGTCCTACGGTGAGGCTACCGTGGTGGCCCGCCACTTCCCCCTGGCCATCGCCCAGACCCGTCTGACCAACCTGCAGGCCGGCGACTGGGCCCTGGTTATGGGTGCGTCTGGCGGACTGGGCAGCTGCATTATCCAGGTGGCCCGCACCATCGGCGCCAACATCATCGCCGGCGCCGGGGCCGACGAACGCGTCGCTGTCGGCCTGGACCTGGGCGCCCAGCACGGCGTCAACTACCGGCGCGACGACCTGGAAGCCGAGGTAATGCGCATTACCGGCGGCCGGGGTGTGGACGCCGTCTTCGAGAACATTGGCGACCCCACGCAGTGGGACGGCGCATTCAACAGCATGGCCCGGGGTGGCCGCCTGGTAACCGTGGGCGCCCACGGCGGCGGCATGGTAACTCTCGACCTGAAGAAACTCTACCAGCGCCGCCTGCAGGTGATGAGCGGTCTGGGCGCCGAGGGCCGCGCCGAACTGGAGGAATCCCTGGCCCAGACGGCCAAAGGCGAGTTCCAGGTGCTGATAGACCGCACCCTGCCCCTTTCCCACGCCGTCGAAGCCCACAAGCTGGTAGACAGCAACGAACCCCTGGGCAAGGTCATCCTGGACCCCACTTTGGGTTAACGAACTCAAACATGGATTAACAGGATAGACAGGCTGACTGATAAAGAGGCAAAGGCTCTTGCATCGGGCTAGCCCAATCCTGTATATCCTGTCCATCCATGTTTAATAACCTGAGGCGATAGATGCACCGGAACCACGCCCTTTGGCTGGGAATCCCGCTGCTGTTCATTGTGGTTTTCGCGCTGGTCCAGGCCTTTGCGCCGGGCCGCATATCCGGCGCCGTATTCCTTGTCATTCTGGTGTCGGCCCTGGTGATAATCTTTGTACTGCGATTCAGAAAGACATTTCGCGACTGAATCAGGGCCAGGGTCGAAAGTACAGAGGAATGACCAGCTTGGCCGTTAGGCTCCCTGACCGAAGGCCTGCATGTCCAATGTGGAAATACACATCCAACATTGGCTTTATTTAAAAAGGAGTTGTAACATGCCCGACCTCACTTCCGTATCCGAATCCATAGGAGCCTTGTTGAAGGAGACGGGTGGATCCCTGTCCGTTTCCGAGTCCAGTTGCGGCGGCCTGATTTCCGCCACCCTGGTGGCCGTGCCCGGGGCTTCCGCCTATTACGTGGGCGGCGCGGTGGTCTACACCCGCACCTCTCACCTGGGCCTGCTTGACGTTCCCGATTCCGCCATGGAGGGCATCCGGTCCAGCAGCGAGCCTTACGCCCAGCTTAACGCCCGCACCATCCGCGAAAGGCTCGGCACCACCTGGGCCGTCAGCGAAACCGGCGCCAGCGGCCCCACCGGCAACCGCTACGGCGACTCCGCCGGACACGCCCGCATCGCCGTCTCCGGCCCGGTGGAAAAGGTAATCACCGTCGAAACGGGCAACGACAACCGCGAGGACAACATGTGGGTCTTCGCCCAGGCGGCCCTGGACCTGCTGGAACAATGCGTCCGCGAATCCCGCGCCTAGCCGGTTGGAAGGCTGGGATCGGGCCGAAAAGAAGTCCCTTCCCCCTTATCGAGGGAATGCTAAACCAAAGCCATGCTGGAATGTACCCAGGAACGACCTGCTGGGAGAAGACTGTCATCCTGAACGGAGTGAAGGATCTAAAATCCTGGCCGCCAAATACGTTTCCGACCTTTAGAAATCTGGATCCGTCGCTTCACTCAGATTGACAGTATGGCAGTAGGGAATTCTGACCCGATGCCTGCCCGTCCATTATGGAAATGTACATCCCACTGCGGCTTTGGTTTAGGATTGGGCCGAAGAGTAGCGCTCCGTTGTCGTTTCCCCTGGCCAGACCAATCAAACACGCCACCCCGCAACCGTCACACCGGCGAAAGCCGGAATCCAGTAAGGTGCGGTCAACTTCTAAGACACGGGTAGGGAAAGTTAGGATGGAGGTGTTTACGCCACCCCGCTACTGCTCAACCGGCGCCGCCGGCGTGCCAATACGCCGCTCCGTGCCATTCAGCAGGCGTTGTATGTTGTCCCGGTGCTGCCAGATTATCACCGGCCCGCCTAGCAGCCCGTACACCAGGTACAGATTGGATATATCCCCCAGCGGATTGAAGCTCAGCAGCATCAGCGCCAGCAGGACGACACATGCCGCCCCCACGCCCAGCATGGACCCCAGCGACAGGTAGCGGGTGAAAATGCAGATGGGCAGGAACACCACCACTCCGCAGACGGCGGAAAGGGGCGACATCACCGCCAGCCCGCCCAGTCCCGGCGCAATGCCCCGGCCCCCGCGAAATCCCAGGAACACCGGCCAGTTGTGGCCCACCAGGGCCATCAGTCCGGCCGCCACCTCCGCCGTAGGGTCTCCGATCAGGGAGCGGGCTAGCAGCACCGCGGCAATTCCCTTCACCATGTCCAGGACCAGCACCAGCCCGGCCGGCTTGTAACCGGCCGTCCGCAGCGCGTTGGACACCCCCGTCCGCCCGCTGCCGTAGTCGCGGATATCTATGCCCCGGTGCATCAGCAGCACCACGTAGCCCCAGGACAGCGCCCCCATCACGTAGGCCAGGGGCAGCACGGCGGCGTACCGATACAGGATGGGTGCCTCCGACAGGGTGAGCAGCGCCGCCGCCGATGCCGCCACCAGCACCGGCACAGCTATCAGCGAACTCAGCGCCGACGGGGTCAAATAGCCCTTCATCTTTGTCGTAACACCAGTTTCAGGTGGGTGTGGTCGAACCGGAACCGCTCGCGAATTCGGTTCTCCAGGTAACGCTGGTAGGTGAAGTGCACCAGCCTGGGGTTGTTGCACGAAAACAGGAAGGTCGGCGGGTTCACCCCCACCTGGTTCACCCGGGTGATGCGCAGGAACTCGCCCCGCCGTATGCCCCTGCCCTTTACCGGCGGCGGATGGTGTTCCGACAGGGCTTCCGCCAGCAGGTACTGCAGGTCCCGCCCCGGTATCCACCGCATCCGCTCGTTCCAAAGATCTATGGCCGTTTGCATCAGGGTGGTGATTCCCTGCCGGTTCAGCGCCGACGTGAAGCAGATGGGCACGTAGGGCATGAAATGGAACCGGTCCTGGATGCGGACAATGGCTTCTTCCCGCGCCCACCGGTTGTTCTCAGGCACCAGGTCCCACTTGTTGACCACCACGATGATGCCCTTGCACAAATCCCACGCCAGCCCCGAAATGTGGGCATCCTGGGCTGTTGCCAGTTCCGACGCATCGGTAATTACCAGGGTGATGTCGGCGCGGCTGACGGCGTTCACCGACCGCATTACGCTGTACTTTTCGATGCCCGGCTGCACCTGCCCTGGCCGCCGGATGCCGGCCGTGTCGATCAGCGTGACGGGCCGGTCCCGGTAAATCATCTGGGTGTCCAGCGCGTCCCGGGTGGTTCCGGCCACGTCGCTGACGATGGACCGCTCCTGTCCCAGGATGGCGTTCAGCAGCATGGACTTGCCCACGTTGGTGCGACCCACTATCGTCAACCGCATTTCCGAGGCTGCCGCCGGCAGGGGCGGATTGACTGCGATGCCTTCATCATCGTCGGCGAATTCCTCGTCCCACTCGTCGTCTTCATCCTGCGGCGGCACGTAGGCGGGCGGGGGCAGGTGGAACAGCACTCGGTCCATCAGGTCGTAAATGCCGTAGTTGTGGTAGGCGCTGATCATCACCGTTTCTTCCAGGCCCATCTGGTAGAACTCGGACGCGTCCACTTCCCTCCGGTCGTTATCTATCTTGTTCACCGCCAGTATCACCGGTTTGCGGGCCCGCCGCAGCCGGTCGGCTATCTCCTGGTCGGTTGGGGTCATCCCGTCGGCGCCGTCGGTAACGAAGACGATCACGTCGGCGCCGGCCATGGCCATATCCGCCTGTTCCTGCACCATCTCCCGGATATGCCCTTCCGGGTCCGACTCCAGTCCCCCCGTGTCCACCAGGATAAACCGGTAGGTGTCCCACTCCACTTCCGACATCAGCCGGTCGCGGGTGGTCCCCGCCACGTCCGAAACAATGGCGTGCCGCCGCGCAAGGATCCGGTTAAACAGCGACGACTTGCCCACATTGGGCCTCCCCACGACCGCCACAATGGGCAGCGTCTGCTCCCCATCCCCATTCAATTTCCCTTCCAAATCAACTTCCCTTACCATCTTACTTACATCCACGAATATGCACGAATAATCACTAATAATGGATTATTTTCCCTGTAGATTGACCTGCCAAAGTGTCGTTCTTGCTGGCTACAGCACCAGCCGCTTCCATTCCAGCTTTGGGTGCTTACCGAAGTTTATAAGCAGCCCTAGCCTTATTCCCGTTGCTTTCAAATAGTTTAAAAGCTGTGCTTCTTCAACACCACCAATACCTCGAAGAGCCTTTAGCTCCACAATTATGCTGTCGTAGCAGAGCAAGTCTGCGTAATAGTGGCTTTCCAAGGTTTGGCCTTTGTACTTAATACCTATGGGATGCTGAGAAGTGAATGGAATTCCTCTGGCCCTTAACTCGGCTTCCATAGCCTCTTGATACACTGCTTCCAGGAAGCCCGCGCCCAGCTCATTATGCACATCAAAGGCGGCCCCAATAATGGCATAAACTTCGTCGCCGGCCACCAGGCTGGTCATCCACCTACCCCCATATGTACCAACTCCAATCGCTCTACCCACCCGTACTCATTCTGCAAGAATCTACTTTGCCAAACCCAAGCCACTCAACCAAGAAACAAATCAATTAGTGAACATTCGTGTCTATTCGTGGATAAACTAACTGGAAAGTAGAAACTCGAGCACCGCTTTCTGGGCGTGTTTACGGTTGTGCGCCTGGGCGTAGGCGACGGACTGAGGGTGTTCCAGCATCCCCGGGGTTACTTCCTCCCCATAGTGGGCCGGCATATCGTGCATAAAGCTGGCGGTGGGCTTGGCCTGGCGCACCAGTCCCGGGTCCACCGTGTAGCCCTGGAATGCCTCCAGCCGCGCGTACCGTTCCGCCTCGTCGCCCATGCTGGTCCACACGTCCGTATAGACCACATCCGCGTCCTTCACCGCCTCCGCCGGGTCCCGGAGCGACTGTATTCCTTCTTGTCGCCCTCCAATCTCCCTGGCCTTCAGCAGAGTCTCCCGCTCCAGCATATACCCGGCGGGGGAAGCGATGGCAATATCCATGCCCACCGCTGGCAGGGCCAGGCACAGGCTGCGGGCCACGTTGTTGCCGTCGCCGATGAAGGCCAACTTGCGTCCCGCCAGTTCTCCCTGGTGCTCCGTCACCGTCAGCAGGTCCGCCATTATCTGGCAGGGAT
Organism: Dehalococcoidia bacterium; assembly: GCA_034428635.1. GTDB lineage: Bacteria > Chloroflexota > Dehalococcoidia > Lucifugimonadales > UBA3495 > Bin22. The sequence continues at coordinate 4,957 of DAOUHR010000033.1, read as the reverse complement.
GCTCCCAGTCGGACAGTGCATTGATGACCGGCACGCTGCCATACTCGGCCAGTTCCTCCAGGCTGCGGTGTGAGTTGACCCGGGCCACGATGCAGTCCACGTAGCCGGACAGCACCCGGGCCACGTCGGAGACCGGTTCCCGCGTCCCCAGTCCCACCTCGTCGGGCCCCAGGTACAGCGAATAGCCCCCCATTTCCTGGATGCCCACCATGAAGCTGACCTTGGTGCGCAGCGACGGCTTTTCGAACAGCAGGGCAATGCTCTTGCCCTCCAGGGCCCTGGCCGCGCCTCCCTGGTCGGCTCCCTTCATTTCCAGGGCGCGCCCTATCAGGGTACCGGTTTCCTGTGCGTTAAGGTCGGTTACTGACAAAAGATGACGATTGCTTGGCATAATTCCCTCTCTCCGGCGGCGCAATCATATATCAATTAAGGTGGCCGTTCAAGGAAGAAAGGTTTGAAAGCCCGGCAAACGCATTATGTCTAAATTGTCATTCTGAACGGAGTGAAGAATCTAAACTCCATCCCACAGGCCGACTGGGAGATCCGTAACCTGGCTGACATGCAGGATTTCAGGCCCTTCGTCAAGCTCAGAGCGGCTTGTCTTATGCCTGGCGGATGTCTGCCACCTATAGTCTGAATCTAAGGAACCTCTGAATAAGTCCCTTCCCCCTTGACGGGGGAAGGTTAGGATGGGGGTGAAGAACCTCTATGCCTATCTGGCATCCGGTGAGATTATCCCCTATCACGGGCAGACACCTCATTTGTTCAGAGTTTCCTTAGTTTGTAATTTGCCATCATCCTGTCTATCCTGTGTATCCATGTTCCATTCCACGTTTTATTCGACGGCATAAAGGAGGCAACCCTCAAATGGTGAGCGAGAAAATAACCCCGGGTCTGAAGGGCGAACGTCAGACCCTGGTTTGCGAGCACAACGTGGCCGGCCATGTGGACAAATTTAGCACCCCATCCATGATCAGCCTGATGGAACGAGCGGCCATCGCTGCCGTAGATCCCTACATGGAGGAAGGTCAGACCTCCGTGGGCTTTGAGGTCAACGTGCGCCACCTCGCCCCCTCCGACATCGGCGCCACGGTCATTGCCCACGCCGAACTGGTCGAAGTCAACCGCAACCGCCTCAACTTCAACGTAGAAGCCTACGACGGCGACCGCAAAATAGGCGAAGGCACCCACCGCCGGGCCATCATCGACCGGAGCAGATAAGGCATGTGTTAGCCTGGGAACAGGCTACGAGGTAGGTCACAGGAGAACCATGAAAGTTTTAAATCTTTATGACGACCCGCGCTTTGTCAACGCCCTGGCTTACGCCGAATTGAAGGAAGCTTTGGAGCGCGAACATTGGGGGAAGTGGGTGGTGATTGATGACTCGAAACTCTTTGGGGTTTACCAGACATATGATGAAGCAGATGAGGCTGCGGGCGCAGCTGGGTTAAATTTCTTTGAGTACTTTATCACCCAGGTTGGGCTGACGCCTGCCATTATACTTTCAAATGGTGGCTAAGGGGCAGCCCAGAGAGTATGAATATCGAATAGGCCCTGTTTCCGCCATTCTGCCCTATGGCTTTACTATTGGAGTTGAAATAGCGGGGAAAGGTCAAATTCACCATGAACGCCAGCACAGGTATGATTCGCTTTACCGAGCCATAGCCCCACTTCTACTGTGCTCTGGTGAGTAAAATAAAAACAGGGGCGGGAAACTTCCCGCCCCTGAACTTTTGCCGGTGCGATACAGTACCTACAGGTTGATCTGCGGGTCCATGTACTCCTTGTCCTTTTCGTAAACCTGCACGCGATTGCGGGCGGTGTCAACGACAAGTAGCAGTTCGTTTTCCCGGTCGTAGGTGCAAGCGACGGGCTTGGTGAACTTCCGCTGCTGCTCGACCATGTCGGGCACCCGGCGGCGGGCCTTCACCATGTCGGGGTTGGCGGCCAGACCCATCTCGCCCCACTTGGAAACCTCCACTGCGTCCCCTTCCAGGTAAGCAATGGGCAGGCCTTCGGGATCATAGATGACAACGCGGTCGTTCATCCAGTCGGTGATGTACACATCGCCGTCGCCGTCCACGCAGACGTCGGTAGGATGGTCCAGAGCATCCCTGCCGTTGACCTGGTGAGCGAAGGTGCGGAGGTGGGTACCGCCGGTGGTGAACTTCTGGATGCGGTTGTTGCCCCAGTCGGCCACGTAGATGTCGCCTTTATTGTCGATTTCGATGCCGTCGGGCATTTCCAGTTGACCCTCGGCGCTGCCCTTGGAACCGAAGCCGCCCAGGTACTGGCCGTCCTTGCTGAACTTCTGGATCCGGCTGTTGAAGGAATTGACTACCCAAACGTTGTCGTCGGCATCAAAGGCCATGCCGGCGGGACCGCTGAGCTCGCCTTCGCCCTCGCCCTTGACACCCCAGCCACCGATGGGACCGCCGTCGGCGTCAAAGATGGCTACGCGGCACTGCCATTCGTCGGCCACGTAAACGTTTCCGGCCTGGTCCAGGGCCACGCCGGAAATCCAGGTGAAGGTGGTGGGTTCGTCGCTGCCGTAAGCCAGGCCCTGGCGGCCGAACTCGCCCAGGTATTCCTGGTCAACAGTGAACTTGGTAACGCGGATACCACCGGGGTTCTGCTCCGTGGCCCGGTTGGTCACGTACAATACGCCGTCTTTGGCTGCGGCAATGCTGACGGGCTGACTGAAGCCCATGCCGGCGGCGCCGTTGCGGCCGATGTTGTGGCTATAATTCCACGCTCGTCCGGCAGCTACAGTAATCTCTGCCATATTCGCCTCCTCTTGGCGCTAGTTTTCAGTAAATTGGGCCGGGGAACCGCCCCGGTTGGGAAAGTTCACCCGGCCCTCACTCAATCACCGTTCGCTTCGACTAAAGAATCGGGCAACTCGATTGAGCGCCAGGTTTCGAGCGCTGGTCTTTGCTTACTTCAGGTAGCCCAGCTTCTCGAAGTTGCCGTTTACCAGCGGGGTGGCGTCCATGCCGAACCAGTCTTCCACGATGGTGGTATACGCGCCGCGGAAGTCGTAGTTGGGTACCAGGTCGCCCTGTTCCAGGTCCTTGGCTTCCCGGGACGGGTACTCGCCGTACATTCCGCCCTTGACGCCGTCGCCGATGGCGAAGGCAACGCCGGCTGCGCCGTGGTCGGTGCCGGAGCCGTTGTCACGCACGCGGCGGCCGAACTCGGAGAACAGGTACATTACCACGTTCTCGCCGGTGTTGTGCTCCTTCAGGTCCTCGAAGAACGCGGACACGCCTTCGGAGATGTCCTTCCACAGCGCCGGGTGCGCGGCATACTCCCCAGCGTGGGTGTCGAAGCTGGCGTGCTGGGTGTAGAAGACGCGGGTGCCGAGGTCGGCCATGTAGACCTGGGCGATGTCGCGCAGGTGCTGGGCGATGGCAGAGCTGGGATACTCCACGTTGGAGCTGTAGCGCTCGGGAGCGACCTTGACGATGTCGGCGCCGATCATCGCTTCCGTGCCGGTGGAGCGCAGGTAGTCGGTGACGAAGCTGCCGCCCACGGTGGGGGAATACATGCGGCTGAACAGGTCCAGGGCCTTGGCCCGCTGGTCCTGGTCGCTGATGCCGGTCAGAAGACCATAGGTGCCCAGGTCGGAGATGGCGGCAACGGGAACGCCCGGTACTGCCAGGGCCCGGGGCAGGCCGTGACCGAAGTTAATGGCGGTCAGTACGTTTTCCTTGTTCGGGTCCAGCTCGCGCGCCAGGCGGCCGGCCCAGCCTTCCGTCCCGACCTTGTCCGGCTCACAGGTGTGCCAGATGTCCATGGAGCGGAAGTGGGAGCGCGGGGAATCGGGATAACCGATGCCGTGGATGACCGCGACCTTGCCCTGGTCATACATTTCCTTGATGGGACCCATGGCGGGCATGAAGCCGAGGTTGTCGTCCACCTTGATGATGTCTTCCATCTTGTAGCCGACGTTGGGTCGGTTCTCATAATAGAGGGGGTCGCTGTAGGGAATAACCGTGTTCATGTAGTCGTTGCCGCCGGTGAGCTGCAATACGACGATGACCGGATCCTTCTTCGTTGAGGTCATTGTTTCCTCCTTATGCAGTCTTTTACGGTTTAACCGAATTCAGGGCTGATTAGGCGAATTGGAACTCGGTGGTGGCGCTGATCAAGGCCATCATCTCGGCGATACGAGTGGCGGCGGCGACCTCATCGCTCCAGTCCATGTTTCCACCGGATTGGGCGTGGCTGCTGAGCTCGTTCCTGGTCTCTTCGCTGAGTTCCAGGTAGCCCATGCTTTCGAGGCAGCTGTTCAGCAGTTCTTCCGGACTCGAAACGTTCTCGGACTTCATCTGGCCGATGATGCTCTGCATGCCGGGCAGGGACGTCTTGGTGACGCTGTCGGCGACAAAGTTGATACGGGCCAGCAGAGAGCCGCTGTTAATCCACTCGGAGCCGGTGTGCCAGCCTTCAACGCTGGGGGGGTCCAGGATTTCCTGACCCATGTAGCCGGGCTCGCGGCAGATCTTGGCCAGGCCGGGATCGGGGAACTGGAAGGAACCGACCATCCGCATGGTGCCGGCAACCACTTCCGCCGGGCTCTTGATCTTCTGGAAGCGTGCATCCTTGAACCATTCAGACTTCAGCATGAAGCGCAGGACTTCGCGAATTTCGTAGTTGGATTCTTCGAAGACGTTGCACATCGCGTCCAGGGCTTCCTCGTCGCGGGCCGGCTCGATGGTCCAGGCCGGGACCTGGGGCTCGTCGGCTACGAAGAAGTTGTACAGGTGGCGGCAAATGAAGCGGGCGGTGGCCGGCTCCTTTACCACGATGTCGATGATGTCCTCGCCGTTGAAGCTGCCGGTCTGGCCCAGGAAAGTCTTTTCTCCGAAGTCGTGGTCTTCTTCCCGATAGTCAAACCGCCAGGGATAGCGGCCGTAGGGCTGTCGGGGTAGCTTGGGGGTGATGGTCCAGC